>JACPVA010000039.1 GCA_016191995.1 Burkholderiales bacterium
GCCGGCACGCGCCAGGGGGCCGCCGCGCGGCCGCGCACCGCGGGCTGCGGCAGCTGCGGGGCGACCAGCACCGGCTCGCGCGCCAGCCGCGCGCGCACGCCCTCCAGCACGCGCGCATCGTGCCGCGGCGTGCTCGCCAGCTCGTCCGAGCGCAGCACGTCGCCGATCAGGTGGTAGGTGTGCCAGCGCGCGCGCAGCGCGGGGTCGCGCTGCCAGCCCTTGCAGCCGCGCTCGACGGCGTCGCCATCGCCGTCCACCAGCGCAGACAGGAGCAGGCGGTCGGGGTCGTCGGCCGCAGCGTCGCCGGCGGTCTTGTCCAGGGGTGGAGTCGGCAGATTCATGGTCGGCAGGGTCGGTCGGGTCGGTGCCCGGGGTGGCGGCGGGAGCAGTTCGGGCCGTGAAGGGCGGTCACCAGCGCGTCCCCTCGCGCGTGTCGAGCAAGGGCCGCAACCGCTCGGCGATGGCCTCGCGGGCGCGGAAGATGCGCGAGCGCACGGTCCCGATCGGGCAGCTCATCGCTTCGGCGATCTCCTCGTAGCTCAGTCCCTCGATCTCGCGCAGCAGGATCGCCTGGCGAAGATCGTCGGACAGGGCCTCGATGGCGGTATTGACGGCGCGCGCGATCTCCCGGCTTGCCAGCTCGCCCTCGGGCGTCGCGCCATCGCTTAGTTCGTTCTCGACGCGCGAAGTTTCGTCGCCCTCGTCGCCGGCGCGCGCGGACTCGAGCACCAGCGGGTCGCGCTTGAGGTCGACCAGCGCCTTCTTCGCCGTATTGACCGCGATCCGGTACAGCCAGGTGTAGAACGCGCTGTCGCCGCGGAACTGCGGCAACGCCCGGTAGGCGCGGATGAAGGTCTCCTGCGCGATATCGGCGACCAGGTCGACATCGCGCACCATGCGGCCGATCAGCCGCTCGACCCGGCGCTGGTACTTGACGACCAGCATCTCGAAGGCGCGCTGGTCGCCGCGCTTGACGCGCTCGACGAGCAGCGCGTCGGCCTGCGCGTCGCCGCTCATGAGACGACCCGCGCGCGGGCATCCGGCCCACCGGACGGCGGCGCCGCATACAGCGCCGCACGCAGCGCCCCGCCGGCGTGCGCCAGCGGGATCCAGCGCCGAGCGCGCCCCGACCCGCGCGGCATCCAGCGGGCGGCCGGCGCAGCACCCGGCAGCGGGTCGAATCGAAGCAGCATCCAGGACCCGAGGTCGACGACGACGCGCAGCCGCCCGGCCCGCGGCGGCCGGCCCTGCGCCTGCCACAACCATTCGCTCGCATTCCAGACCAGGCGCGCCGGGGCCGGGCGACCCCGCCGCCAGGCGACGAACGCGGCGACGATCCCGCCCACGACGCCAGCGACCCACCCGGCGCCGATCCCGTCGGCGAGGGACGGCTGCCACGCCGCCGCCCACTGCATCGCCCAGCCCAGCAGGACGGCGGCCGCCAGGCCGGCCAGCGCGGCGACCACGCCACGCCACAGGCCACCGTCGCCGGCGTCGATCGCCACCGCCGGCGCCGCCTGCATGAGCCCTGCCGCCGCTCAGGCGCGCCGGAAGACCAGCGTGCCGTTCGTGCCGCCGAAGCCGAAGTTGTTCTTCACCGCGACCTCGATCCTCATCTCGCGCGCCTCGTTGGCGCAGTAGTCGAGGTCGCACTCCGGGTCCGGGTCGTCGAGGTTGATCGTTGGCGGCGCGACTTGGTGGTGCAGCGCCAGCACGGTGAACAGCGACTCGATGCCGCCCGCGCCGCCGAGCAGGTGGCCGGTCATCGACTTGGTCGAGCTGACGACGAGCCGCCGCGCGTGGTCGCCGAAGGCCTGCTTGATCGCATTCGTCTCGTTGATGTCGCCCAGCGGCGTCGAGGTGCCGTGCGCGTTGACATACTGCACCTGGCTGGCGTCGATGCCGGCGTTGCGCAGCGCCGCCTTCATCGCGCGCTTGGGGCCGTCGACGTTGGGCGCCGTCATGTGGAAGGCATCCGCCCCCATGCCGAAGCCGGCGAGCTCGGCGTAGATCCTGGCGCCGCGCCGCTTCGCGTGCTCGAACTCCTCGAGCACGAGCACGCCCGCGCCCTCGCCGAGCACGAAGCCGTCGCGCCCCTTGTCCCAGGGCCGCGACGCCGCGGCCGGGTCGTCGTTGCGCGTCGACAGCGCGCGCGCGGCGGCAAACCCGCCGATGCCCAGCGGCGAGACCGTACCCTCGGCGCCGCCGGCGATCATGACATCGGCATCGCCATACTCGATCAGCCGCCCGGCCTCGCCGATGCAGTGCAGCCCGGTCGTGCACGCGGTGACGATCGCCAGGTTCGGGCCGGTGTAGCCGAAGCGGATCGAGATGTGGCCCGAGATCATGTTGATGATCGACGCCGGGACGAAGAACGGCGAGATCCGGCGCGGGCCGCGGCTGCGGTAGTCCTCGTGAGTGGCCTCGATCATCGGCAGCCCGCCGATGCCCGAGCCGACCATGCAGCCGATGCGCTCGGCCGCCTCCTCGCCCAGCGAATCGCCGCCGGGCAGCCCCGCATCCTGCACGGCCTGGATCGCGGCGGCCATGCCGTAGTGGATGAAGCTGTCCATGTGGCGGGATTCCTTGCCGGGGATCCAGGCCTCGACGTCGAACCCCTTGACCTCGCCGGCGATGCGCACCGCGAGCGCCGACGCGTCGAAGCGCGTCACCGGCGCGATGCCCGTGCGGCCGGCGACGATATTCGCCCAGCCCTCGGCCACCGTGTTGCCGACCGGGCTGATCAGCCCCAGCCCGGTGACGACGACCCTGCGGCGCGCCATGCGCAGACCCCCCCTGTTGCCGTCAGGCCTTCTGGTTCGCGACCGCGTAGTCGATCGCGAGCTGCACCGTGGTGATCTTCTCGGCCTCCTCGTCCGGGATCTCGATCCCGAACTCGTCCTCGAGGGCCATCACCAGCTCCACCGTGTCGAGCGAGTCGGCGCCCAGGTCGGCCACGAAGGCCTTCTCGTTGGTCACGTCCGCCTCGGGCACGCCGAGCTGCTCGGCGATGATCTTCTTGACACGGGATTCGATATCGCTCATTGACTCCTCCGGAGTGGGTCTGACAGACAGCCGGCCATTCTAGCGGCGGGGCTCGCGCATGCTACGCCGCGCGGCGCGGCCCGTGGCAGGGTCGAGCCCGGGCCGGAGCGCGGGTGGTTTCAGGCCATGTACATGCCGCCGTTGACGTGCAGCTCGACGCCGGTGACGTAGCCCGCCCCTTCGGAGACGAGGAAGGCCACCGCATGCGCGACCTCCTGCGGCGTACCCAGGCGGCCGAGCGCGATCTGCGCGAGCAGCGCGGCGCGCTGCGCCTCGGGCAGGGCGTCGGTCATGTCGGTCGCGATGAAGCCGGGGGCGACGCAGTTGACGGTGATGTTGCGGCTGCCGAGCTCGCGCGCCAGCGCGCGCGTCATCCCCGCCACCCCGGCCTTGGCGGCGGCATAGTTGGCCTGCCCCGGGTTGCCGCTGGCGCCGACGACCGAGGTGATGCTGACGATGCGCCCCCAGCGCTGCTTCATCATCGGGCGCAGCGCGGCGCGCGACAGGCGGAAGACGGCCTTCAGGTCGGTGTCGAGCACCGCGTCCCAGTCCTCGTCCTTCATCCGCATCGCGAGCTGGTCGCGCGTGATGCCGGCATTGTTGACGAGCACATGCAGCGCGCCCTCGGCCGCGACGATGTCGTCCACCGCCGCCTGCACGGCCGCGCCGTCGTCGACGTCCAGCGCGATGCCGCGGCCGCCTTGCGGCGCCAGCGCCGCGCCGATGCCCGCGGCGCCGGACCCGGTGGTCGCAGTGCCGATCACCTTGTGGCCGCCAGCGGCCAGTGCGAGCGCGATCGCGCGGCCGATGCCGCGCGTGGCGCCGGTGACCAGCGCGATGCGCGGCCCGGCGGCGGGGGCATTCATGCGAGCATCTCCCGGGCTTCGGCGAGCGAGGCCGGATCCAGCACCGTGGCGGACTCGACCTGCGCATGCTCGATGCGCTTGATCATCTTCGCCAGCACTCGCCCAGGACCGCACTCGAGGATGTGGCGCATCCCCTGCGCGTGCATCGCCTCGATGATCTCGACCCAGCGCACCGGGCCGAAGGCCTGGCGGTAGAGGGCGTCGCGGATCGCGTCGGGCTCGGTCGGCGCGGCGACATCGATGTTGTTGATGACCGGGACCGCCGGCGTGGCGATCGGCGTGGCGGCCAGGCGCTGCCGCAGCTGCTCGGCGGCGGGCCTCATCAGCGCGCAGTGGAACGGCGCCGAGACCGCCAGCGGCATTGCCCGTTTCGCGCCCCTGGCCTTGAGCAGCGCGACCGCGGCGTCGACCCCGGCGACGGTGCCGGCGATCACGGTCTGCTTGGGATCGTTGAAGTTCGCGGCCGCGACGGTCTGGCCGCTGTCGCGCGCCGCCTGCTCGCACGCCTGGGCGACCTCGCGCCCGTCCAGGCCGAGGATCGCCATCATCGAGCCCGAGCCCACCGGCACCGCCTGTTGCATCGCCTGCGCCCTGAAGCGCACCAGCGGCACGGCGTCGCGCAGCGCGATCGCACCGGCCGCGACGAGGGCGCTGTATTCGCCCAGCGAGTGCCCGGCCACCATCGCCGGCACCGGCCCGCCTTCGGCCCTCCAGGCCCGGTAGTTGGCCACGCCCGCCACCAGCATCACGAGCTGGGTATTGACGGTCAGCGCGAGGTCCGCCTCCGGCCCCTCGCGGATGAGCTTGCCGACGTCCTCGCGCGCGGCCTCCGACGCCTCCAGCAGCGTGGCGGCGACGGCCGGGTGGCCGCCCCAGGCATCGAGCATGCCGACCGACTGCGAGCCCTGGCCGGGAAAGACGAATGCGAACGGCTTGGTCATGGCATTGCCTCCGTGCATGCGCGCTGGCGCCCGGCGGCGCCGGCGGCTCAGTAGCTCAATAGTCCAGCAGCACCGCGCCCCAGGTGAATCCGCCCCCGACCCCCTCCAGCAGCACGGTATCGCCACGCTGCACGCGGCCACTGCGCACGGCGGCGTCGAGTGCCAGCGGGATCGACGCCGCCGAGGTATTGCCATGCTCGTCGACGGTGACGACGAGCTTGTCGGCCGGCAGCTTCAGCTTGCGCGCCGTGCCCTGCATGATGCGGATGTTGGCCTGGTGCGGGATCAGCCAGTCGAGGTCCGCCTCGCTGCGGCCGGCCTTGGCCAGCACCGCGCGCGCCGACTGTTCGAGCACGCCGACCGCGAGCTTGAAGACCGCCTGCCCGTCCATCCGCACCAGCGCGTCGCCCAGCACCTTGCCGCCGGCGACCGCACCGGGCACGCACAGGATGCCGACGTGCCGGCCGTCGGCGTGCAGGTCGGTGGCGAGGATCCCGGGCTCGTCGCTCGCCTCCAGCACGACCGCGCCGGCGCCGTCGCCGAACAGCACGCAGGTGCCGCGGTCGTCGAAGTCGAGGATGCGCGAGAACACTTCCGAGCCGACGACCAGCGCGCGCGTCGCGCTGCCGGTGCGGATCATCGAATCGGCCACCGTCAGCGCATAGACGAATCCCGAACATACCGCCTGCAGGTCGAACGCCGGGCAGCCCGCGATGCCGAGCTTGGCCTGCAGGATCGCCGCCGTCGACGGGAAGATCATGTCCGGCGTCGAGGTGGCGACGACGACGAGGTCGATCTCGTCGGCACGCCGCCCGGCGGCCGCCAGCGCCGCCTGCGCCGCCGGCAGCGCGAGGTCGCTCGCGGCCACGCCGTCGGCGGCGAAGTGGCGCGCGCGGATGCCGGTGCGCTCGACGATCCAGGCGTCCGAGCTCTCGATGCCGCGCGCGGCGAGCTCGGCGACCAGTTCGTCGTTGCTGACGCGGCGCGGCGGCAGGAAGCTGCCGGTGCCGGTGATGCGGGTGTGGCGGGCAGGGACGTTCATGCGGCGGGGGCGTCGGCCGCGGCCGACGGGCGCAGCGCCGGGGCGATGCGGTCGTGCACACGGTCGAGCACGCGGTTACGCGCCGCATCATAAGCGCGCGCCAGCGCATGCTCGAACGCGTAGGCGTCGGCCGAGCCGTGGCTCTTGAAGACCAGCCCGCGCAGCCCGAGCAGCGCCGCGCCGTTGTAGCCGCGCGGGTCGACGCGGCGCTTGAAGTGGCGCAGCACCGGCAGCGCCACCAGCGCCGCGAGCTTGGTGAAGACGCTGCGCGTGAACTCCTCGCGGATGAAGTCCGACAGCATCGCCGCCAGCCCCTCGCTGGCCTTCAGCAGCACGTTGCCGACGAAGCCGTCGCAGACGACGATATCGGTCGTGCCGGCGAAGATATCGTTGCCCTCGACGTTGCCGTGGAAGCGGATCTGCCCGGCAGCGTCGGCCGCGCGCAGCAGCTCGCCGGCGGCCTTGATCGTCTCGCTGCCCTTGATCGCCTCCGCGCCGATATTGAGCAGCCCGACCGTCGGCTCCTCGCGCCCCTCGACCGCCGCCACCAGCGCGCTGCCGAGGATCGCGAACTGCAGCAGGTGCTCGGGGCTGCAGTCGACGTTGGCGCCGAGGTCGAGCACGGTCGTGAAGCCACCGCGCCGGTTCGGCAGCACGGTGGCGATCGCAGGCCGGTCGATGCCGTCCATGGTCTTGAGCAGGTAGCGCGCCAGCGCCATCAGCGCGCCGGTATTGCCGGCCGACACGCAGGCATCGGCGGCAGGCGCCTCGGCGCGATCGGCGGGGCGCAACTGCGAGATCGCCAGGCGCATCGACGAGTCGCGCTTGCGCCGCAGCGCGACCTCGACCGGGTCGTCCATCGTCACGACCTCGGTGGCGAGGACCGGCGTGCAGCGCGCCCAGCCGGCCACTGGCGCGAGCGCCTCGGCGCTGCCGACCAGCCGCAGCTCGGCCTGCGGATGGCGCTCGAGGAAGGCGCGGCAGGCCGGCAGCGTGACCGCCGGGCCGTGGTCGCCGCCCATGCAGTCGACGGCGAGCACGACGCGCTGCAGCGGGGCCGGTGCGGGGTGCGATGCGCTCACGGGGTCGTCAGACGCCTAGCCCGGCGCAGCCCTGGGCGCGCCGTGCCTCGGAGAAAGGCCGCTCATGCGTCCGGCGGGCGTGGAATTCGTCGGGTGCGACATCGCCGCCGACACCGACGACGACCCGGTCGCGGAACAGGCCGGCGCGCCGGCGGCCAAGGCCTCAGGCGTCGGCCTT
The DNA here is from genome assembly GCA_016191995.1 of Burkholderiales bacterium. GTDB lineage: Bacteria > Pseudomonadota > Gammaproteobacteria > Burkholderiales > Burkholderiaceae_C > Rubrivivax. Next base: position 7,155 of record JACPVA010000039.1, read on the forward strand.
GGTCTTGAGGACCTTGCGGCCGCGGTAGAAGCCGGTCGGGCTGATGCGGTGACGCAGGTGGACCTCGCCGGTGGTCGGCTCCAGCGCGAGGCCGGGCACCGCCAGCGCATTGTGCGAGCGGTGCATGCCGCGCTTGGACGGCGACTTCTTGTTCTGCTGGACAGCCATGGGGGATCTCCTGGGATGCGCGTCGGCGGCGTCCCCGCGCGCTCGTGCCGCTCGTGCCGATACCCGTCGGGCGGCGGCCGAAAAGCCTGCGAGTATAGCAGCGGTCATCTCGGCGGGCGGGGGCCCGCTCGCCGTTCGCCTCTCGAAGCGCCAACACGCCGATCCCCACCGCAACGACCCAGGCCCGGCGGCCGGGCGGGCGGTGCCGGGCACTCCGACGGCGCTCAGCGATCGGACCCGCCGCCGCGCTTGAGCGCGGCCAGCGGCGCGAACGGGTGCGCGGCAGCATCGCCCTCGGGCACGCTGGCGGCGCCGGAGGGCGCCCGCAGCGGCTCGGGACAGGCTTCGTGGCACGGCACCAGCGGCAGCGCGAAGATCAGCTCGTCCTCGACCAGCGCCAGCGCGTCGATGCCGCCGCGCGCGGGCAGCGCGAGCACGTCGTCCTCCAGCTCCTCGTCCAGCCGCTCGGCCTCGGTCTCGCCCTCGACAAAACGGATCGCGCGCGCGGCCTGCAGCGGCAAGGTCATCGGCCGCAGGCAACGCTGGCACGGCAGCACGACGCGCGCGCGTGCCTGCAGGTGCAGCCAGAGCTCGGGCGCGCCGGCCGCGCCGCTGCGCTGCTCGCCGCGCATCGACCACTCGACACCCTCGTCGCCGGCCAGCGGCGCGTCGGCGACCAGCCGCGGCAGCTCGTCCGCGCCGGCGCGGCCTGCGAGCTGCGCGCCGGCGGCGGCGAAGCGCCGGATGTCGAGCCGGCGCGGGTCGGGCGGCCTGTCCCTCATGGCGACGCAGTGTAGCGAACCCCCCGCCTGCCGCGCCCTGGCGCCGCGGCACCCGGCCACGCGACCGCGCTGCGCCGCGCAGGTCGCGCGCCGGTCGGCGCCGGGTGCCCCGGGAACCCCCGCGCGATGCTGGGAGATGACATCGTCCCGACTCGGTCGGGATGGGACAATGATCGCATGGCCGACACCCCTAAGCTGATCCTGGCGTCGACCTCGCGCTACCGGCGCGAGCTGCTGGCGCGGCTGCGGCTGCCGTTCGAGGTGCAGCCGCCCGCGGTCGACGAGACGCCGCAGCGCGGCGAGATGCCCTGCGCGATGTCGATGCGGCTGGCGCGCGAGAAGGCGCGCGCCGTCGCGAAGGCGAATCCGTCGGCGGTGGTCATCGGCGCCGACCAGGTCGCCGACCTCGACGGCCAGGCGCTCGGCAAACCCGGCGACCGCGAGCGTGCGGCGGCGCAGCTGCGCCGCCTGAGCGGGCAGCGCGTCGTCTTCCACACCGCGCTTTCGGTCGTGCGCGCCGATATCGATTACGAGCGCTCGCTTCTGGCACCGGTGACGGTGCGCTTCCGGCGTCTCGCCGACGCCGAGATCGACCGCTACCTGGCGCTTGAGCAGCCGTACGACTGCGCCGGCAGCGCGCGCAGCGAGGCGCTGGGCATCGCGCTGCTGGAGGAAATCCTCAGCGACGACCCGACCGCGCTCGTCGGCCTGCCGCTGATCCGCACCGCGCAGCTGCTGCGCGACGCCGGGCTGGACCCGGTGCTCGACGCCGCCTGAATCCCGCGCCCGGCGGGCTCAGGTCTTGCCGCCGAGCAGCGCGGCGACCTTCTTCTTCGCCCGGATATTGGGTGAGCGCGGCGCAGCAGCTGCCGCCGGCGCCTTGGCCGCCGCCTCCCAGGCCGGGACGGCGCCCGATGCGGGCTCGTAGGGGCGGTCGAAGAGCGGATCGACCGGCCGCGGCGCGCGCGCCGCGATGCGTTCACCGGCGGGGCCCGGGCGGCGCTCGCTCGGGCGATCGTCGGGCACGCCGCGGCGCTCGTCGTCGTCGGGGCTGCGCCGGCGCCGCGGGCGCTCGTCGTCGAGGTCCAGCGGCTCGAGCTCGACGCGCCGGCCGATCAGCTTCTCGATGTCGGCCACCAGCCGCGCGTCGCTGCGCGTGACCAGCGTGATCGCCAGCCCCGACGCGCCGGCGCGGCCGGTGCGGCCGATGCGGTGCACGTAGTCCTCGGCGTTGAACGGGACGTCGAAGTTGAACACCGAGGGCAGGTCGGCGATATCCAGGCCGCGCGCGGCGACATCGGTGGCCACCAGCAGCTCGACCTCGCCGGCCTTGAACGCGGCCAGCGCCTTGAGCCGCTCGTCCTGGCTCTTGTCGCCGTGCAGCGCCTGCGTCTTCAGGCCGTCGCGCTCGAAGCTGCGCGCCAGCCGCGCGGCGCCGAGCTTGGAGTTGACGAAGACGAGCGCCTGCGCGAGATCGCGCTGGCGCAGCAGCTGGCGCACCGCCCGGCGCTTGTCGTCGTCCTCGACGCGGTAGAAATGCTGCTCGACGGTGGAGGCGGTGGCGTTCGGGCGCGCCACTTCCACCGTCAGCGGATCCTGCAGGTAGCTGGCCGCCAGGCGCTTGATCTCGGGCGAGAAGGTGGCCGAGAACAGCAGCGTCTGGCGCTGCGGCGGCAGGAAGCCGAGGATGCGCTGCAGGTCGGGCAGGAAGCCGATGTCGAGCATGCGGTCGGCCTCGTCGAGGACCACGTACTCGACCTGGTTGAGGATCGCGGTCTTGCCCTCGATGTGGTCGAGCAGCCGCCCCGGGGTGGCGATCAGCACCTCGACCCCCTTGCGCAACTCCTCGATCTGCGGCTTGATGTCGACACCGCCGAACACCACCGCCGAGCGCAGCTGCGTGTGCCGGGCGTAGGTCTCGACGCTGGCGGCGACCTGCACCGCGAGCTCGCGCGTCGGCGTCAGCACCAGCGCGCGCGCCGGGTGGCGCGCCGGCGACATGCTGGCGTTCTCGTGCCGCAGCATGCGCTGCAGCAGCGGCAGCGTGAAGGCCGCGGTCTTGCCGGTGCCGGTCTGCGCCGCACCCATGATGTCGCGCCCGGCGAGCACGATCGGGATCGCCCGGGCCTGGATCGGCGTCATCGCCGTGTATCCGGAATCGGCCACGGCGCGCAGCAGCTTGGGGTCGAGCGGGAGGGTGTCGAAGCGGGCGCCGGGCGCGGTCGCCGATTCGTCTGCAGCGAGGCTCGTCATACTTCCTGTTCGCGCGTGTCATCGGGCCAGAAGGTACGGCTGCGCCCGAAGCGCAGCCAGCGCGGCGACCTGAAGCGCACGATGCGCCAGTAGAGCACGATATAGGCAACCGCGAAGACGACCAGGCACGCCACGAGGACCGCGGTGTGGCGCCAGAACAGGATCGCGGGCACGACCGAGCTGGTGCACAGCAGCCACAGGTACGGCGACGTCATCGAGTTGCGGCGCGCCATCGCGCGCGCCGTCTTGGGCCCCACGGCCCAGCGCATGACGCGCCGGTAGATCAAGGAATGCAGGTGGATGCCGTCCGGCATGCTCGGCGGCTGCTGGCGCAGGAAGCGCCGGCGATACATCGAGAAGACGGTCTCGAACACGGGGTAGATGCACAGCAGCAGCGGAAACATCGGGGAGACCTCGGCGTTGCGGACCAGCAGCAGCACCGACAGCTCGGCGATGTAGAAGCCGAGGAAGTAGGCTCCGCCGTCCCCCAGGAAGATCAGGCCGGCGGGGAAGTTCCAGATGAAGAAGCCGAGCACGGCCCCGATCCCCGCCACCGCGAGGGTGCCGATCACCGGGTCACCGACCTGGAACGCGACATAGGCCAAGCCGGCGAGCATGATCATCGCGCACATCGACGCCAGGCCGTTGAAGCCGTCGATGATGTTCATCGCATTGGCGATGCCGGCGACGGCGAACACGGTCACGATCAGCGCACCGATCGTGAACGAGACGACGAGGTCGAGGCCGGGGATCGCCGTATCCCGCAACTGCGCGTCGAGCAGCCAGAACGCGAGCACCGCCGAGGCCGCGGTCGCGAGCAGGCGCTTGCGGGCCGAGACCTGCTTGGTCAGGTCCTCCGCCAGGCCGAATGCGAACGCCGGCATCGCGCACACCATCAGGACCAGGCCGAGATCGCCGCCCGCCGACGCCCCGGCGAGCAGCGATTGGTGGACCACCGCCACGATCAGCCCGGCGACGATGCCCAGACCTCCCACACGGGGCACCGGGACGACGTGAAACTTCTGCGGCCCGGTGAGGTCGTGGTCGACCATGCGCGAACGTGTCGACGCGTGGCGCACGATCAGCAGCGTCAGGACGATCGAGACGAACAAGGCGAGAAGCATCGAGATCATGGGCACTCCTCGGGCCGCCGCGACGATGTCGTGAAAGTGCGCCGCATCGTCATGTCACCGTGCGCCTTCGAAATGCGCGGCGGAACGCCTGCCAGCGCGCGTGGGCCGCCGGATCGGAGTGCTCGGCCTGCCTGATGCGCGCGCCGGCGATCGTCCACCCCGCGAGCAGGACAAAGGCCCCGAGCGCGGCGACGATCCCGTACAGGCTGCGCTTGGGCCGGAGTTTTCGCTCCGGCGGGCGGGCGATGTCCACGACCTGGACCAGCGCCCCCTCGCGGCTTTCGTCGACGCGCGCGAGCTCGAACTGCTGGCCTACGAGCTCGTAGAGTGTCTCACGATACTTGAATTCCCGGTACTTGCTGACGTAGTCGGGGCCGAGCTCCGCCGGGTCGCGCGAGGCCTCGCTGCGCGACAGCTGGGACCGCAATGCCGCCACCGTGCCCTGCAGCGTCCGGACTTCCGGCGCCGCATCGGCGAAGGAACTGCGCAAGGCCTGCAGACGGACCTCGGCCGCCGTCAGCTCGGCGCGCAGCTTGGCATAGCTGTCGGCCGCCGCCTTCGGCTCGGCCTTGAGCGCCTCGATCGTGAAGCCGCTGGCCTGCAGCGCGGCCTGTGCATCCGCGAGCCGGTCCCTGGCCTGTTCGAGCTGGCGCTCGAAGAACAGCCGGCGCTGCTGCGCCTCGGTGATCGCCAGCTCGGTCGTCAGTCTCCGCAGCTCCGTCACGTAGTGGTTCGCGATCTCGGCCGCGCGCTGCGGGCTCTCGTCCTCCACCGACACGCTGATCAGGCCGTCCTTCTTGCCGATCGCGATCACGGTATTGTTCGACAACTCGCGCCGCGCCTGCCAGCGTTGCTCGACGTCGTAGGCACGCATGAGCTCGAAGCGGTCGATGATGCGGTCGGTCGCGTTGTCGCTGAGCATCAGCGAGGCATACAGTTCCGCCGGACTGCGCCCGCCCAGCGACAGACCCGACAGCGCCCCCAGTGCGCCCAGCGAGGCCAGTGCCGAGGCCGCCGCGCTGCTCGGCTGCTGCTGCGTCAGCAGCCTGGTCGTCGCCTGGTAGGTCTTCGGCACCAGGAAGCTGGCGCCCACGGAGACCGCTCCGGCCAGCATCGGGACGATCAGCATCCGGCGCCAGACCTTCGCCAGCGGCGTGAGGAACTCGATCAGGCTGCCGTCGGGTTGCGCCGGCTCGCGCCGCGCATCCTCTGCGGCCGACGGATCGGAGGTCGAGGCCATCGCGCGCGTCAGTTCGACAGCGACTTGAACGCGGCGACGCCCAGGCCGAACTGGTACAGCACCTGTGTCCAGTCCTTGGCGCTCTGGAGGAAGGTCGTGCGGTCGATCTCCTCGGGCACGAAGATGGTGTCGCCCGGCAGCGCCGGCTGGTCACCGAGCGTGCCGGCCGCGAACCATCCCGAAGACTGGCTCTCGCTGATGACGGTCCCGTTGGCACGGATGACGAAGACGCTGCGCCGGTCGGCCGCCCGCGTCGGTCCGCCGGCCAGGCGCAGGTAGTCTGCGAGCTGACGCTGCTCGCCGAAGAGGTAGTTGCCGGTGCTGAAGACGCTTCCGAAGACGCCCACCGATGTGGCCCTGGGCGGCACCATGATTCGATCTCCGTCCTCCAGCAGCAGCGCTGGCAGGTTCGCCGACTCGGGCGTCAGCTCCAGGACGACACGACCCGTGGGCCGCAGCGCGCGCAGGCGGTCGATCAGGCGCGTCGTCGAGGCCGCGCGCAGCGACTGCGACGTCGCCTCCTCGGGGCTGCTGGCCCGCTGCAGCGCGGCCGCGCGCGCGAACTCGGTCTCGACGTCGCGCAGCGCGCGGTCGTAGTTCTCCTGCTGGCCGAGCCGCACGCTTTCGCGCGTGAACTCCGTGCCGAAGAGGAAGGCGGATTCGGTCAGCCCCCCGGCGGCGGCGACGGCGTCCTGCAGCGTACTGCCCGGCGGCAGTACGTAGGTGCCCGGATGGCGCACTTCGCCCTCGACGCGCACGCGCTTGTTCTGCGGGAGTTGCGACCCGGCCACCGCCACCACGCTGATCGCGCGCAGCACGTCGCCCTGCGACAGCACGCGCGACTCGCTCTCCGGCAGCGGCCACTCGGTCACGCGAACCGTGTCGCGATCCTGCAGCCGCTCGAGCGTCAGGCGGCGCACATCAGCCACCGCCGACAGGCCACCGCCCATCTCGATCAGGTCGCGCACCGTCTCGCCGGGCAGGAGTTCGAAGATCGCCGGCCGATTGACGCTCCCGATCAACGCCACCTGCGTGCCGACAGGACCCACGTGCACGACGTCGTCCGGCTGCAGCCGCAGATCGCCGCCGCGCTCGCCCCGGACCAGCAACTCGTAGATGTCGAACGAACGCGGAGGCTGGCCGGCACGACGAAGCGTGATCTTCCTGAAGCTGCCCGAACTGGCCGGGCCGCCGGCACGCATGACGGCGTGGCTGATGGTCGACAGGCTGCCCAGCGTGTAGGCGCCTGGCGACTCGACGAAGCCGGTGACGAAGACGCGCACCGGCCGCAGCCGGCCGAGCGACACGGCAAGGTCGAAGTTGCGGAAGACCCTCTCGACACGCCTGCGGACAAGCGCATCGAGCTCCGAGTAGCGCGCACCTGCCACGGGGATCGACCCCACGCGCGGAACCGTGATCAGGCCGGCACGGTCGACCCGAAGCTCCAGATCGGCATCCACCGAGCCCCACAGGGCGAGGCGCAGTTCGTCCCCGGGCTGCACGGCATAGTCGGGCGGAACCATCGGCAACGGCTGCAGATCGTCCGCCGGGTCCAGCTCGCGCCGCAGCACCTCGCTGCCAAAACGCCTGATCTCGGTCGGTTCGCCGTCCGGTCGCGGGCCGGCCAATCGGCTGGCGAAGCGCTCGAACTCATCGAGCTCGCGCGGCTGCGGTGTCGGGCGCAGCATCAGCTCCGACGGGAAGCGGCCCGGCTGCCGAAGCAGCGAAGCGCTCTCGCCCGCCGTCCCAGGAGCGGTGGTCGGCGCCGGCAGCTGCTGCAGGCGCACGGGACCTTCGATCAGGACGGAATCCGAGCCGGCCGGCCTGACGGCCGAGGAAGGCGACTGGGCACCCGAAAAGCCGCAGCCCAGCAGCAAGGACACGATCGCAAGGAGGCGGATCAGGCGCGAGGCCGAAGCGCTCGTTGGGGGAATTGGCATGAAGAAGCAGGCAGCAGGACGACGCTCCGCAGCCGGACGGGTCGCCTGGAAGCGGCGGGATTGTAGCGGTCGGGCGAGGCCCTCACTTGGCCACCTCGAGCGGCCCCCGCGAGGCCGACTCCCCCGGCACCGCCGTCGAATCGAGGCCCGGGCGCGCGCCGACGACGCGGCGCGGTCGCAGCTCGGCAGCTCGGCAACCCGGACGATGTTCGATAATGCCACCCTCGAGTCCGTGCCGAGGCGCTCGCATCTTGCGCCTTGCTTTCCAGTTGCATGTCGTTGCCAACCCCGCACCCAGCCAACATTCATCCGGCCGCCCATGTCGCCACCGAGGCCCGCGTCGGACCGGGTTGCGTCATTGGCCCTGGCGTCGTCGTGCCCGCAGGCTGCGCGCTTGCCGCCGACATCAGCGTGGGTCCCAACGTCGTCTTCGTCGAGCCCGACGGCGGCGGCCGCTTGCCAGCTCGTGTGGAGGCCCGCGTTCGCATAGGCGCCAATGCCGTCGTCTACCCGGACCTGGTGCTTGCAGCGGGCGTGGTCGTACGTCCTGGTTCGGTGGTCACCCGGTCGGTTCCGCACGGCGCGATCGTCGAGGGCAATCCGGCCACGATCGTCGGCTACGTCGACGCCGAGCGCAGCCTCGACCTTCCGGCGCCGATGATCGACGGCGAGTTTGAGGGGCCGGTCCGCGCGACCCCGGTCGACGGCGTCACGCTGCATCGCCTGAAGGTTGTCCCGGACCTGCGCGGCAACCTGACGGTTGGCGAGTTCGAGCGCGACATCCCGTTCCGTCCGCTGCGCTACTTCATCGTCTTCGGCGTGCCCAGCCGCGAGACGCGCGGCGAGCACGCCCACCGAGGTTGTCAGCAGTTCCTGGTCTGCGTGCGCGGCAGCTGCGCCGTCGTGGCCGACGATGGCCGGCGCCGCGTCGAGGTCCGGCTGGACTCGCTGGACGCCGGGCTGTACCTGCCTCCGATGGTCTGGGGGATCCAGTACAAGTACTCGCCCGATGCGGCATTGCTGGTGTTCGCGTCCCACCACTACGACGCCGCCGACTACATCCGCGACTATGGCGAGTTCCTGCGCGCGAAGGGGCTCACGTGAGCGCTCCGGCATGGAAGCGTCCGCGTCGCATGGTCGGCAAGACCCTGGTGCTGCGCAACGCGGATGTCCACGACAGCGCATTCATCCTGGCGCTGCGCACCGACGCGGTGAAGTCGCGACACATGTCGCCCACCCCGAACGACCTCGCGGCCCAGCAGGACTACCTGCGCCGGTACGCCGAGAGCAGCGAGAGCATCTATTTCATCGTCGAGTCGCTGGGCGGGGAGCCCCTGGGCACGGTTCGCATGTACGACGCGCGCGGCGACAGCTTTTCCTGGGGCAGCTGGATCATCAAGGACGGTGCGCCGGTCTGGACCGCCGTGGAGTCTGCGCTGATGGTCTACACCTACGCACTGGACCATCTCGGGTTCACGCGCGCGCATTGCCTGGTGCGCAAGGACAACGTGCGCGTCTGGACCTTCCACGAGCGCTTCGGCGCGCATCGCTTCGGCGAGCACGGCGACCAGTACGAGTACCGAATCGCGCCGGAGGTGATCCGCGCCTCGCTGCGCCGCTACGGCCGCTTCCTGCCAGGTCCGATCGTCGTCGAACATGACGAACCTGCCCTTTCTTGATCTCGGCGCGATCCAGCAGTCCTATGCGCCGGCGCTGCGCGAGGCGTTCGAGCGCGTGCTGCAATCGGGCTGGTACGTCCTCGGGCGCGAAGTCGAGCAGTTCGAGCGCGAGTACGCGGCGTTCTGCACTGCGCGCGAGTGCGTTGGGGTGGCCAACGGCCTGGACGCGTTGTCGCTGGCGCTGCGCGCGCTCGATATCGGGCCGGGCGACGAGGTGATCGTGCCGTCCAACACCTACATCGCGACCTGGCTCGCGGTCAGCCAGGTGGGCGCCACGCCGGTGCCGGTGGAGCCGCGCGAGGCGACGGCCAACCTCGACCCGGCGCGAATCGCCGCGTCGCTGACCTCGCGCACGCGCGCGGTGATGCCGGTGCACCTCTACGGCCAGCCGGCCGATCTGACGCCGATCCTGGCGCTTGCGCGCGAGCACGGACTTAAGGTCGTCGAAGACGCCGCCCAGGCCCACGGCGCTTCCTACGGCGGTCGCCGCGTCGGCGCCCACGGCGATGCGGTCGCGTGGAGCTTCTACCCGGGCAAGAACCTCGGCGCGCTGGGGGATGCCGGCGCGGTGACGACCGACGACCCCGCGCTGGCCGACCGCATCCGCGTGCTGCGCAACTACGGCTCACGGCGCAAGTACCACAACGAGGTCCTCGGCGTGAATTCGCGCCTGGACGAGTTGCAGGCCGCGCTGCTGCGCGCCAAGCTGTCGCGCCTGGACGAGGACAACGCGCGGCGCGCGGCGATCGCCGCGCGCTACCTGGACCGCCTGGCCCACGGCCCCGTGCGCCCGATCCAGGTCGAGCCGCAATGCGGCAGCGTCTGGCACCTGTTCGTGGTCCGCCACCCGCAGCGCGACGCCCTGGCCGAGGCGCTGGCGCAGCGTGGCATCGCCACCATGATCCACTATCCGGTGCCGCCGCATCTGCAACCCGCATACGCAGCGCTGGGATTCGCCCCGGGATCGTTCCCGATCGCCGAGGCGCTTCATCGCGAGGTCCTGAGCCTGCCGATGGGGCCGACGATGCGCCCGGAGGACGCCGACCGGGTCGTCGACGCCATCCATGCGTTCGCCTGAGCCCCGCCACTCGACCGGGGCGGGGAACCCGGCACGATGAGCCTGGCGCGTACCACGGTGCTCAATGGCGCCGCCACCGCGGTCCGGCTGGCGGCCGGGCTCGCACTGAACAAGCTGCTGGCGGTCTACGTCGGGCCGTCCGGCTTCGGCGTCATCGGGCAGTTCCAGAGCCTCACCGCGATGGTCGGCGCCGCCGCCGGCGGCATCTTCGGCCCCGGCGTGACGAAGCTGACCGCCGAGCACGGCCGCTCGCCGCAGGCCCAGACGGCAGTCTGGCGCACGGCGCTGACCCTCGGCCTGGTCGGCGCCGGCGCGGCGTCGCTGCTGGTGCTGGCGTTCGGCCCGGCACTTGCCGAGGGTGTGCTCGGCGACGCCGAGCTGCGCGGTGTGCTGCCCTGGCTGGCGGCGACCTCGGCGCTGCTGGCCGTCAACACGGTGCTGCTGGCCGCGCTCAGCGGGCTGAAGCGGGTCGACGCCTTCGTCACTGCGACCATCCTCGGCAGCCTCGCCAGCGTCGGGGCGGCGGCCCTGCTGGTGCTGCGCTTCGGCCTGTTCGGCGGCTTGATCGCGCTGCCGATCGGCCAGGCGCTGTGCGGCGTGGTCACGGCCCTGGTATTCCGACGCGTCTGGCGCAGCCGCTGGCGCGGCCTGGTCGGGCGCATCGATCGCCGCGCCGTGAATTCGCTGGCCGGCTTCGGGCTGATGGCGGCGACGACCGCGGTGGTGGTGCCGGTGTCGCAGATCGTGATCCGCGACGGCCTGACGCGGATCGCCGGCGCCGAGCTCGCCGGACTGTGGCAGGCGATGTGGAAGCTCAGCGAAACGCACCTGCTGATGCTGACGACGACGCTATCGCTGCACTTCCTGCCGCGCCTGGCCGAGATCCGGGAGGGCGCGGAATTGCGCCGCGAGATCGCCAGGGGCTACCGCTTCGTGCTGCCGCTGGTCATGACGACGGCGGCCGCCATCTTCTTGCTGCGCGAGCCGCTCACGCTGGCCCTTTTCTCGCCCGCCTTCCTGCCGCTGGCGCAGGCGCTGGGTTGGCAGCTGCTGGGCGACGTGCTCAAGATCGCGAGCTGGGTCCCGGCCTACACGATGATCAGCCACGCGCGCACGCGGCTTTACATCGCGACCGAGCTCGTCTTCGCCGTCCTGGTCACGCTGGCCTGCCTGGCCGGCGCGCACACCTGGGGACTGCCCGGCGCGGCGGCCGGCTACGCGGCGACCTACGCGATCTACTGGGCGGTGCTGCACGGTCAGCTCGGCACGCTCGCCCGGCGCCTCGACCGCCACCATCCCGCCCCGGCCGCCGGCGCCTGAGACCTCGGCAGGCCTTGGTGGCGATGCGAATCCTGATCCCGGTCATCGGCTTCGGCCGTGCCGGCGGCTATCGCGTGCTGTCCGAGCTGGCCAACCACTGGATCGACCTCGGTGCGAAGGTCGACTTTCTCGTCGACGCGCGAAGCGACCCGCCCTACTTCCCGACCCGTGCCGGCATCCGGCGGTTCGGTCGCGATGGTCGCGAGATGACCGCCGGCGCGAAGCCGGCACCGTTCGCCGCACACGGCAACGCGGCGTCGATCTACCTCGGCATGTGGCGCGCGCTGCGCCGGCTGGCGCCGCAGTACGACGTCGTGCTGGCCAACCACTCGCTGACGGCATGGCCGGTGGCGCTGGCGCCCTCACCGGCCCGGGGGCGCCGCGGCCGCGTCTATTACATCCAGGCCTACGAACCGGAGTATTTCGCCGGCGAGCATGGCTGGCGTGCACGCGTGCTCCAAGCGCTTTCGAGCGCCAGCTACCTGCTGCCGCTGCGGCGGGTCGTCAACGCGCCGATCTACCTCGACTACCGCGGCATCCGGGCCAGCGACTGGATCCCACCGGGGGTGGACGATGCGCTATTCACGCGCCGGCCGACGCCGCCGGGCAGCGCGTGCGGCGAGCCCTGGACGATCGGCGCCATCGGGCGTCGCGAGCCAGCCAAGGGCACCGCCGATGTGCTCGCGGCCTTCGAGCGCCTGGCCGCGCGCAGGCCCGACGTCCGGCTGCGCGTGGCCTACGGCAACCTGCCCGAGGGCTGGTCGCACCCGCGCGCAGAGGTCGTCGTGCCGGCCGACGACCGCGAACTGGCGGCGTACTACCGATCGCTCGACATCATGCTCGCGCCCGGGACGGTGCAGCTCGGCGCGGCGCACTATCCGGTGCTGGAGGCGATGGCCAGCGGCGTGGCGGTCGTCACGACCGGCTACTTGCCCGCGGCACCCGACAATGCCTGGCTGGTACCGGTCCACGCACCCGATGCGATCGCCGCCGCGATCGAGGACATCATGCGCACCCCGCCCGAGGTGCTCGCGGCACGCCTGGACCGCGCCGCGGCAGCCGTCGAGGGCTTCACCTGGCGCGCCGTGGCTGGCCGCTTCCTGGAGCTCCTGCGCCAAGATGCCTGATACGAATTCGCGCTCGGTCGTCGAACGCTCGCAGGCCACGCGGACTTCCCGTCTCGGCCCGTTTGGGGCGGTCGCCGAAGTCAGTTCTTCAGTGGTTCTGGCGTGCGATATGCCAGCGTGCCAAGGCCGGCGGGCACCCTCCCACTCCATGCCCGGGGACAGTGCCCCGGGCGCTCGCCAGGCACAAACAGTCCGCAGGACTGTTTGTGTCCGGGCTCGCTCCCCCGGGTCGGGCTGCGCCCGCCCCTCCTCCTCTACTTCCGTGGGAGGGTGCCCGCCGACCTTGGCGTGCCACCGCCCCGGTATTCGACGGTCGAACACCACCGCCGCTGCCCGCCGAGGACGGCGGGTGCCCTTGACCGTAAGTAAAGGAGGAGCCGGCGGCGCAGCCGACGGCGGGGGACATGGAGGGCAAGGGTACCCGCCGTCTTCGGCCCGCCCGGTCCTGGCACGCGAACGGGACACAGGCGACGGTGTGAGCGGCAACGACAGGCTGAGGCCAGTCTCCCCAGCACGGTCGAGATCCGAGCGGGCGATGATTGGCGGCATGCCTCGACCGCACCCGCTGCGGTCCTGGCGAGAAGCGCGGCATGTTGGGTGAAGCTTCCGTGCTGCTGAGCGTCGTCGTCGTCAACTGGAACGGCGGCGAACTGCTCGCGCGCTGCATCGCCAGCATCGACCAGGCCCTGCCGTCCGCGTTGCGCGCGCGGGTCGAGGTCGTCGTGGTCGACAACGGCTCGACCGACGGCTCGCCCGATCGGCTGTCGCTGCGCCCGACGGATACCCTGCTGCGCTGCGACCGCAACCTCGGCTTCGGTGCCGCCTGCAACCGCGGCGCGGCTGTCGCGCGTGGCGAGTATCTGCTGCTGCTCAACCCCGACTGCGAGCTGCGGCCGGGATCGGTCGAGCGCTGCATCGCCGAACTGCAGCGCCCGGACATGCCGGTGGGCCTGTGCGGCATCGCGCTCGAGGACGAGCACGGTGCGATCGCGCGCTCGTGCCACCGCTTTCCGCGCTTTGCCGACCTGGCCGCGACCGCGATCGGCCTGCACGCGCTGCGCCCCGGGGTCTTCGACAGCCGCATGACCGGCTGGGACCACCGCAGCGACCGCACGGTCGACCATGTCATCGGCGCGTTCTGGCTGCTGCGGCTGTCGACCTTCAGGTCGCTGGGCGGCTTCGACGAACGCTTCTTCGTCTACCTCGAGGACCTGGACTTCTCGCTGCGCGCGCGGCGCGCCGGCTGGCTGACCCGATTCGTCGCCGCGCCGGCCTCGTACCACCTCGGCGGCGGCGTCTCGCGCCAGATCATGGCGCGGCGGCTCTTCTACGCCACGCGCAGCCGGATCCTCTACGCGTACAAGCACCTGCCGCGCTGGCAGGCGCACCTGCACGCGGCGATCACGCTGGCGGTCGAGCCGCTGTCGCGCAGCCTGCAGGCGCTGCTGCGGCGGTCGCGCCAGGACCTGGCGTCGACCTGGCGCGGCTTCGCAATGCTGTACCGCGACCTGCCGAACCTCGCACGCGCGGGATGACGACCCGCGTGCCCCCCGTCCCGCCGCACTCGCCCGGGCGGCCCGCGCCCGACGCGCGCGTGGCCGCGTGCCGCGTTGCCGCCCACCCGCGCTACAGCCGGCTCGGCGCCTCGTCGCGGCTGCGCTGGCTGCAGTTCGTCCCCGCGCTGCAGCGCGAGGGTCTCGCGATCGAGTCGAGCCCGCTGCTCGGCGACACCTACCTGCAGCGCAAGTATGCCGGGCGCCCGGTGCTGGGACAGGTGCTGCGTGCCTACCTGCATCGCGCACGCGCGTTGCGGGCCGGCGCCCGCGGGGCCGACCTGGTCTGGATCGAGAAGGAGCTCTGGCCCTGGGCGCCGGCGTGGCTGGAGCTGTGGCTGCTGGCAGGGCGGCCTTTCGTGCTCGACTTCGACGATGCGGTCTTCCATACCTACGACCGGCACCGCAACCCGCTGCTGAGAAGGCTGTTCGGCCGCAAGATCGACCGCCTGATGCGCGCCGCCACGCTGGTCGTCGTCGGCAGCGCCTACCTGGGCGAGCGCGCGCGCGCGGCCGGCGCCCGCCGTGTCGAGTGGCTGCCGACGGTGGTCGACCACGAGCGCTATGCAACCGGCGCGCGCGCGCGGCCCGACGACGCAATGCTGCGCATCGGCTGGATCGGCACGCCGGCGACCGTCGGCTACCTGCGGCCGATCGTGCCTGCGCTGGCCGAGCTGGCGCGCCGGCGCCGCATCGTCGTGCACCTGATCGGCGCGACGCTCGAGATGCCGGGCGTCGAGGTCCGCTGCATCCGGTGGTCCGAGGACGACGAGGTGCGCGCCCTTGGCGAGCTCGACGTCGGCCTGATGCCGCTGCCCGACACGCCATGGGAGCGCGGCAAGTGCGGCTACAAGCTCGTCCAGTACATGGCCTGCGGGCTTCCCGTCGTCGCCTCGCCAGTCGGCGCCAATCTGGACATCGTCGACGACGGCACCGACGGTTACCTCGCCGGAACCGACGACGAGTGGATCGCTGCCCTGTGCCGGCTCGCCGACGACCCCGCGCTGCGGCACCGGATGGGCCAGGCGGGCCAGGCCAAGGTCCGCGCGAAGTTCAGCCTGCAGGCGGCCGCGCCGCGGCTCGCGTGCTGGCTGCACGAGGCCTGCGGCCGGCCCTGAGCGGACACGTCCGGCCCTACGCAACACCCAGGCGCATGTGCGGCATCACCGGCATCCTCGATGCGCCGCGCGCGACGCCGGCCGAACTGCGCGCGCAGGTGCAGAGCATGGCGCAGGCGATCGCGCACCGCGGTCCCGACAGCGAGGGGCAGTGGGTCGACGCCGAGCATGGGGTCGCGCTCGGCCACCGCCGGCTGGCGGTGGTCGACCTCTCGCCGCACGGCGCGCAGCCGATGGTGTCGCACTGCGGCCGCTACGTGCTGGTCTTCAACGGCGAGATCTACAACCACGTCGAGCTGCGCCGCCAGCTCGACCCGCTGCCCTGGCGCGGCCACTCGGACACCGAGACGCTGCTGGCGGCGTTCAGCCGCTGGGGCGTCGTGCCGTCGCTGCCACGCCTGGTCGGCATGTTCGCCTTCGCGGTCTGGGACCGGCACGAGCACACGCTGACGCTGGCGCGCGACCGCATGGGCGAGAAGCCCTTGTACTGGGGCCGGCTGCCGAACGGCACGCTGGTCTTCGGCTCCGAGCTGGCCGCGCTGCGCGCGCACCCCGGCTGGGACGGCGCGATCGACCGCGACGCGCTGACGCTGTTCATGCGCTACTCGACAGTACCGGCGCCGTGGTCGATCCACCGCGGCGTGCACAAGATCGAGCCCGGCGCCTGGCTTCGTCTCGCCGCCGGGCAGCCGGACGGGCACGGCCGCTGGTGGAGCGTCGACGACGTGGCACGCCGCGGGCTGGCCGCGCGCGCCGAGGCCGAGGCCTGGAGCGACGCCGAGGCCGCCGACCGGCTCGAGTCGCTGCTGCTGCAGGCGGTGCAGGGCCAGCTGCTGTCGGACGTCCCGCTCGGCGCCTTCCTGTCCGGCGGCGTCGACTCGTCCGCCGTGGTCGCGATGATGGTGCGCGCGGCGCGCGATCGTGTGCGCAGCTTCGCCATCGGCTTCGACCAGCCCGGATTCGACGAGGCCGGGCACGCGCGCGCGGTGGCCGCGCACCTGGGCACGCTGCACACCGAGCTGCGCGTCTCGTCGACCGACGCGCTCGCCGTCGTGCCGCGCTTGGCGCGCCTGTACGACGAGCCCTTCGCCGACTCGTCGCAGATCCCGACCGCGCTCGTCACCGCGATGGCGCGGCGCGAGGTCACGGTCGCGCTGTCGGGCGATGGCGGCGACGAGCTGTTCGCCGGCTACAACCGCTATCTGCTCGCCGACCGGCTGTGGCACCGCCTCGGTGGCGTCCCGCTCGCGCTGCGGCGATCCGCGGCGCGTGCGCTGCGGGCCGTCGATGCCGCGACCTGGGACGCGCTGGCCCGGCCCTTGCAGCGGCTGCGGCCGGCGCCGCGCCGGCACGCCGAGGTCGGCGCCAAGCTGCACAAGCTGGCGCAGCGCGTGCTGCCGATGCCGACGCTGGACGCGATGCACCGCGCGCTGGCGTCGCAGTGGATGGAGCCGGCCGCGATCGTCGTCGGCGGTCGCGAGCCGTCGACCGCCTTCGACCGGCCGCTGCCGGGACTGTGCGACGGCGTCGACCGCATGAGCCTGCTCGACCAGCTCGGCTACCTGCCCGACGACATCCTGGTCAAGGTCGACCGCGCCGCGATGGCGGTCTCGCTCGAGACCCGCGTGCCGCTGCTCGACCACCGCGTGGTCGAGTTCGCGTGGCGGCTGCCACTGCGCTTCAAGCTGCGCGACGGGCACACCAAGTGGCTGCTGCGCCAGGTGCTGTACCGGCATGTCCCGCCGCGGCTGATCGAGCGCCCCAAGCAGGGATTCGCGGTCCCGCTGGCCGACTGGCTGCGCGGCCCGCTGCGCGACTGGGCCGAGGCGCTGCTCGACGCGCGCCGGCTGCACGACGACGGTTTTCTCGCCCCGGCCCCGGTGCGTGCCGCGTGGGACGCGCTGCGCGCCGGCGACGGGCAATGGGCCGGGCCGCTGTGGAACGTCCTGATGTGGCAGGCCTGGCGCGACGAGGTCGCCCGCCGATGAGGATCGCCGTCGTCGCGAACTCGGCCTGGTACCTGTTCAACTTCAGGCGCCGGCTGATGCGCGCCTTGCAGGACGACGGGCACGAGGTCGTCGCGATGAGCCCGGCCGACGGCTACGAGGCGCGGCTGCGGTCCGAGGGCTTCGAGTGGGTCGAGTGGGCGCTGGCGCCCGCGGGCACCAACCCCTGGCGCGAGCTGCGTGCCGTCGCCGCGCTGCGCCGCGCGCTGCGCCGCGAGCGGATCGGGCTCGCGTTCACCTACACGCCCAAGGCCAACATCTACACCGGGCTGGCGGCGCGCACGCTGGCGCTGGCGCATGTGCCGAATGTCTCCGGCCTGGGGCGCGCGTTCATCGACCGCGGCGCGCTCACGCGGCTGGTCGTGCGGCTGTACCGGCTCGCGTTCGGGCCTGCCCGCGTCGTCGTATTCCAGAACGACGACGACCGCGCGGAGTTCCTCGCCGCCCGGATCGTCGAGGCGGCGCACACGCTGCGCGTGCCGGGATCGGGGGTCGACCTCGACCGCTTCGCACCGGCACCGCTGCCGCCCGGCACCGACCCGGTCTTCCTGTTCGTCGGGCGCGTGCTCAGCGACAAGGGGGTGCGCGAATATGTCGACGCCGCGCGGCGGATCCGGCGGCGCCGGCCGCGGGCGGTCTTTCGCATCCTGGGGAGCATCGGCGCCGACAACCCGACGGCGATCCCGGCCGACGAAGTCCGCTCCTGGGCCGACGAAGGCCTGGTCGAGCTGCTCGGGACGACCGACGACGTGCGCCCGGCGATCGCGGCGGCGCACGCCATCGTCCTGCCCTCGTACCGCGAAGGCGTTCCGCGCGTGCTGCTGGAGGCCGCCGCGATGGCCCGGCCGTGCATCGCGACCGACGTCCCCGGCTGCCGCGACGCCGTCGTCGACGGCGCGACCGGGCTGCTGTGCGCGGCGCGCGACGCCGCCGCGCTGGCCGACACGATGCAGCTCTTCATCGACGCCGGGCCGGCGAGCTGGGAGCGCTGGGGCGAGGCCGGGCGCGCGCACGTGCAGTCGCGGTTCGACGAGCGCGAGGTGATCGAGACCTACTGCCGGATCGCGCGCGAGCCCATGGCCGATCTGCCCTGACGTGGTCGCGGAGTCGCGCCAGGTCCGCGCAGCCGTCGTCGCAGGCCGCCCCTTGCGAAACCGCCGGCATTGCCTCGCTTTTCGAGACGCTCCCGCTTTCGCGACTCCCTAAAATCCGCCGCTGCCGCCCGTCGCCTCCGCGCGACGTCACGCCGGCCTATCGCCTGGCGCCGGCCAGGCTCTGGGGGTGCACGACCCTGGGCAGCGTGAATGAAATCGAAAGGACCACTCGCCTTGAATCGACCCGAATACGGCTCTAGACGCCGTGCCTTCATCCGCGGGCTGACCTCGGCTGCTGTGATGGCCGGCCTGCCCACCTGGTCGATCGGGCAAAGCGCGAGCGCGTCGTTTGCGATTCGCTACAGCCCGCTGGCGCGCACGGGCGCACTTGGATTCATCGCGCAGGATCTCGCTGCTGCGCGCGACGACATGACGGATCCACAGCGGGACCTGCAAACCTACGTTGCGCGCGCGCTAGACCAGTTCCACCGCAAGAATGGGCGTCATCCCCAAGGCGACCTGGAACTGGCCGTCGCGGTCGTCGACTGGGTAGCCACGGTGATGAGGCACCCCGCCTTCTACCCCGAGGATCCGGGGCTGCCGCGCCTGTATCCGCAGGCTCCCTCGACCCGGTACGACACATTCGTGGGCGAAGCGGTCCGCATCCTCAACTACACGCTGGCCTTCGACCCTGCCGATACGGCCAATTGGCCGTCGCCACTGTGTACCCAACAGAATTTTGCCGCTGCCGGCATGCTCAATGTTCTCGGGCTGCACGCACGGCTGGTGGAGGTCGAGGGTCACACGGGGCTCGAGTACTACTCGTTCGCCCACTACAAATGGATCTGGGCCGATGCCACTTACAACGAGCACTACGAATCGGCACGGGGTGAGCCGCTTGGCGTCCTGGAGCTGAATCGCCTGACCTTGCACGGCGGCATCGAGAAGGTCCGGGCCATCAAGCACGGCTACCCGACCGCGGACTTCCGCAGCAACACCTTTCTGCAGTCGAGCCCGCACGGTTTCCGGCAATATGCCGCAATGCTGTATATGAACAACTTCGCCGGCAACGGGCGCCATCTGAACAAGTTCCACACGGTTGTCTATTCGCCCGAGCCGCCGGCCGGCTATCGCCCCTTGCCGGGTGAGATACTGAATTTTGATCGCCTCGTGGATTCCGGCGGCTGGTTCCAATGGCCCAAGACGGATAACCCCGAGTCCCTCGACACACCTATCGGCAGGCTCGCGGTCTTCGACGGCCTCATACCCGGCGTCGTCGGCGTCTCATTCAGACTTCGTTGCTACCTGCCGTATACACAGCGTTTCGAGGCACGCATGGACGACGGCCCCTGGACGGCCGTCGAGAACCTCGCCCTTGCGGAAAACGGCCCGATCCTGTCGGCGCCCATCGTGGCGCCCTGGAACGGGGGTCGTGTGGCCGTTCGCGCAGTCGACAATGTCGGCAACGCGACGCTGCCGATCTTGATCGACATGAAGCCCTGAGACCGCACGCACCCTTCGCGTGCAACGGCATGGCAATGCCTGCATCGGCTCGAAAGCCCTGCGGGCCGGCGCGTCCAGTCCCCGTCCGCTCGATGCAGACGCTGTCCGGCCGGCCCGGGTTCGCGCGCGGCGCCCGCTCCCACGCTCGCGGGTGGCGAGCCGGCCGTGCATCGGTCGACGGAAGGTGCGAGCGCCCGGGGCCGACAAGCGCGCGCGATCCCGTGACCTGGGCTCGATCGAAACGCGCCTCCGACAGCCGGTCGATGGCACTCTTCGTGGCGCGGTGTGGACGACCCGAGCCGTAAGATCGCCGCCGTGGAAGCCCTAGCCCCGAAATCCGCCACGCGCGGGCCGGCCTCGAATGACCGGCCTTCCGCCACGGCCCACTTCGAGTGTAACGTGGTGCGCGAGGCGCAGGATCGGCCCCCTCGGCCGACGCATCGGGCCTGAGCCATCCCGTGGTCTACGGCGTCCTGTTCGCCTGGGCCTGGCTGGCCGTGCTGGCCGCCGCAAGCGGCGGTGCGCCGCGCCGCGTCATCGGTGCGGCGGTCGCACTCGCCGCACTGACGCTGGCCGCGCTGCGCGGCTACAGCATGGACTACGACGGCTACATCGAGTTGTTCGACGCGATGGTGCTGTTCGACTTCCCGTACCCGGAGCGGCTGTTCCTCGCCAAGGAACCGCTGATGTCGCTGCTTATCGACGGCATCCTGTGGCTGCAGGCCGGGCCGCAACTGATGTTCGTCGTCATGGCGGTGCTCGCAATCGCGATGAAGCACAACGTCTTCGTGCGCGTCTTCCGCGGCAACACGGCCGCGGCCTGGGCGGTGACGCTGAGCCTGCACTTCTTCCTGCACGAGTTCACGCAGTCGCGCGTCGCGGTCGCCATCGCGGCGTGCTTCCTGGCCTTGCTCGCGGCGCTGGAGGGCCGCACAAAGGCCTGGCTGGGATGGTGCCTGTTCGGGCTGGGCTGGCATGTGTCGGCGCTGCTGTTCATGACAGTGTCGACCGCCCTGTGGCTGCCGCGCCGCTGGCGTGCCGTCGGCTATGCCGCGGGGACCGCGGCGATCGGTGCGCTGATGCTGCTGGCCTTCGAGTGGCTCGGGTCGGTCGACCTGCGTGCCGGCCATTACGAGGGAGGCACCGGGGTCAGTGGCGCGATGCTCGCGATCACCGGCCTGAAGCTCGCGATGCTCGCGCTGATGGCGCACTGGCTGCGGCACGCACCGGTCGGCAATGCTCTGGCGTCGCTGGTCGGGCCCACGCTCGCGATGGCGGTCTGCGGGCTGGTGATGCTGCTCGTGCTGCGGGAGGTGAGCTCGGTGATCGCCTTTCGCTTCTACGAGTTCTTCGACGCGTTCTCGGTCTTCATCGTCACCGGCGCGCTGCTGCAGCGGCGGGCGCTGCCGGTGGTGACGGCGCTGGGCTACTGCGTACTCGGTATGGTGCTGCAGGCCCTGCCGGACCTGTTCCAGGACTTCCACTTCGCGCCTTGGTCGAGCTACCTCGGGTGACGCCGGGCGCCACCTGCGGGCCGATCGCCACGCATCGCGGCAGCGCCGCACGGGCCCCGCGGCCTGCGGCGGGGATTCGGGTCGGGCCGCCGGGCACCTCTTGGCTTGCCCTCGACATGCAGCGACAGTGCCTCGAGACGTTCGGCCTCGATCTCACGGCCCAGGACGTCGCGAACTGCAAGCAGGGGTCACACGCCGCCCGTTTGGCGCAGCGGCGGTCGGCCTCCTCCGCGGGGCGGGTCGTGCCCGCCTCGACCGCCACCGCGGCCATCGCGTCACCACGCCCGCGCGGCCCGGGCTCGCCGCGCAGCGCGTGCACAATGCCGGGCCAGCAAAGGTCGCCGCCGCCCATCCGAGCGCCCTGCCCAGCACGGACCATGACCTTCGCGAACTGGCCTGACTCGATCTTGCCTGCGGTCGTGACGTCGACAACCCCGTTGGCTCGCTGATGCGAACCGCGTCGACGACATGGCCGCCACCGCTGCGCCTGCGCTGGGTACTGCCCGCGTGGCTGCTGGTCATGCTGACGGGCGCGGCGTTGATGATCCATCTGCCCCCGCTGCAGTCGCCCGACGAAGGCGCCCACATCGGACGCGCCTACCTGCTCGGGCATGGCCAGTGGCTGCTCGACCCGCCCGCGGCGTTCGACATCCACGGCGCCTCCGCGGTCCGCTTCGTCAGCTTTCGGGGTGAGCTCATCGACGCCACGCAGCGCCGTCCGATGTCCGGCGGCTGGGTCGATGCTGCACTGGCGAACTGGGGCCTGAACTACCTGGCCGACGGAGCGCGTCGGTCGGCGGGGCCCGCGGTCTGCCCGTCGACCTCGCCGGACGCCGCGCCATGGCAGGCGCAGTCCAAGATCTTCGTCGAATTGGCGGGCACGGGCTACTACTTGCCACTGGCCTACCTTCCGCATGCCGCCGGCCTGCGGATCGGCGAGGCGCTCGGTCTGTCGGTGGAGTCCAGTTACCGGTTGACGCGCTGGCTGGTCTTCGGACTCTTGGCGCTCGTGACGGTCCGGGCGTTCGCGATCTGGGTGCCTCCTGCGCCCATGCTCGCCTTGCTGATGTTGCCCGCCACGCTCTATCAGGTCCTCAGCCCGACGCTGGATGGCATCACGATGGCATCCTTCGTGCTGGCTCTGGCCTTCTGTGTCCGGGCCTGGCGCGATCGTATGCCGCTCGACTGGGGCGAATTGTCGATCGTCGGCGCCTGCCTGGCACTGGTGCTCTGCACCCGCCTGCAGATGCTGCCGCTGCTGTTGCTGCCGCTGGCGGTCGCCTGGCGCACGCGGTCACTCCGTTGTCTGGCGCTCGTCGTTGTCCTTGCCGTCGCCGTGCCGGCCTGGATCTGGTTCGCAGCGGTGACCACGGTCGATACGCGAGTCGTGCGGCCCGCCGGAACGCTGCACTATCTGCTGCACTACCTGACGTTTCCGGCCGAGTTCATGTCCCTGCTCGGTGCCACACTGGCGGACACCGGGACGCTGCGCTTTTACCTGTCGTCGTTCATCGGCAGGTTCGGGGCGGCAGACATCAAGCTGCCACTGGTCGCCTACTCGGCGATCTCGGCGCTGCTGCTCGCTGCGTGGTGGGGCGGCGCGCAGCGGATCGCGGACCGGGACGATGCCGTGCTGCGCGGCACGTTGCTGGTTGCCGCGATATCGAGTGCGCTGCTGACCTTTCTGGCCCTGCTCGCGGGCTGGACGCCGCAGCCGGCACAGCGGATCGAGGGCGTGCAGGGGCGATACCTGCTGATGCCGGCGATGCTCGCCGCGGTCGCGATCGCAGGCATCCATTCGATCCCGCGCTCGCGGCATCGGTGGGCCTACGCGGCCAGCACCGGAATCGCGGCGCTGGCCGTCGCCGCG
Source organism: Burkholderiales bacterium (assembly GCA_016191995.1). Taxonomy (GTDB): domain Bacteria; phylum Pseudomonadota; class Gammaproteobacteria; order Burkholderiales; family Burkholderiaceae_C; genus Rubrivivax. Next base: position 30,533 of record JACPVA010000039.1, read on the forward strand.
ATGCCCATCGCGCTGCAATCCCTCTGCGGCACGGATTGACGCAGCCCGCACGCGAGTCGGCGGCCGCAACGGGCGCTCTACAATTTGGCCCTCGCCATGCGGCCTCGTCACGGAATCCCGACCGATGCAGATCGTCCTGCTGGTCTGCTATGCATTCGGTCTGAGCGTCGGTCAGCTGCTCTTCAAGATGGCGGCGATGTCGGTACAGCGGCCTGCCTCCTGGACGGCCTCGTGGCTGCTGAGGCTGCTGCTCGACCCCTACTTCGTTGCCGCCGCGGTCCTCTACGTCGGGCTGTCGCTGCTGTGGGTCTGGATGCTGAGCTTCATCCCGTTGTCGCGGGCCTATCCCTTCGTCGCCCTGTCGATCCTGCTCACGCCGCTGTGGGGCCATCTTCTGTTCGGCGAGGCGCTGGGCAAGGACTACCTCCTCGGTCTGGTACTGATCGTCGCCGGCCTGCTGCTCGTCGTCCACCGATGACCGTGACGGGCCCGGGTGCGGCCGAGGCCATCGACGTGCGCTCGGCCTGGATCGTGATCGCCGCGTACAACGAGGCCGAGCATGTGGGCGAAGTCGTGCAAGACCTGCGGCAGCGATATCCGAACATCGTCGTCGTCGACGACGGCTCGAGCGACGCCACGGGTGATCGAGCCCGCGACGCGGGCGCGATCGTCGTGCGTCACATGGTCAATCTCGGGCAGGGTGCCGCGGTGCAGACCGGCATTAGCTTCGCCCTCCGGCGCGGCGCCTGCTTCATCGTCACCTTCGATGCCGATGGCCAGCACGCGAGCGACGACGTCGCCCGACTGCTCGCCCCGCTCCACGATGGCCAGGCCGATATCGTCTGCGGCAGCCGATTCCTCGGCGCGACGATCGACGCGCCACCGCTGCGGCGTCCGGCGCTCAGGCTTGCCGCGCTGCTGACGCGCCTGACGACCGGCCTGAGGGTGACCGACGCCCACAACGGCCTGCGCGCGATGACACGAAACTGCGCGCAGCAAGTCCGCATCCGCCAGGACCGCATGGCACATGCGTCGGAGATCGTGCGCGAGGTCGCTCGCCTGCGGCTTCGGCTCTCGGAGGTGCCGGTGACGATCCGCTATACAGAATACTCGCTGCGCAAGGGCCAGGGTCTGCTCAGCGGCCTGCGAATTCTGTTCGATCTGCTCCTGAGCCGGCTGTACCGATGAGCGCCCAGCTGATCCTCAGTGCCGCGCTGCTGCTCATCGTCGTCTACGCGGGTTCCCAGCTGCGCAGCTCCCCGCTGGTAGGGGTCGTGTCGATGCTGGCTTCGGCAACGGGCAACTACCTCGTGTGGTTTCCCGGTCAGGCCAATGCCATCGCGCATGCGCTGGGCATCGGCCGCGGGGCCGACCTGCTGATGTACTGCTGGGTCGTGATCAGCATGGCGATCCTGCTGAACCTGCATTTCAAGCGTCGCAGCGACCGTGAGCTGCTCACCATGCTGATACGCGCCTCGGCAATCGCCGAAGCGGAGCGTGATCTGCGGTCGGATCCGGGCGAGGAGGCTCAGCCGCTCCGCGCACGGCGGCCTCGCGTTCAGCCGCCCGCTCGAACGCGCTCGCGCGCAGCCCCCGTTTCGTCGCGCAGGATGCCGTAGGAGTACGTGTTGAAGCCGTCGCCGTCGCGGCCGGCGCGCTTGTACAGCAGGAAGCAGTGCCAGTGCTGCGCAGCATACTGAACGAACTGGGCCCAGCGGATACCTCGCATGCCGTGGCGGCGATAGGTCCGATAGATCCGCAGGTAGTCACCGCCGAGGCCGGCGAGCTCACCTTCGCGGGACATCGCCCGCGCGAGCCGCCAGGCGACGATCAGCGCCGCGGCCTGGGCGGCCAGACGCTGCGACCATCCTGGTGGCTTCCTGCGTTGCGCCCGGCGCGCCCAGCGATCCCTGAACGGGGCCGACGACGCCCAGCTGCCGAATAGCCGCTCGAAGTAGGGCTCGGGCTCGTAGAGCCGACGCACCAGGCGCAGGTAGCCCGCGCGCAGCTCGGTGCTGCTCATCTGCCTGGGCTCGAAGTTGCAGTCGGCGTCGTCGAGTCGCAGTCGGCCTTCGCGGCGCAGCCGCTCGTACAGCGGCGTCGACGGGATCGCGGTGAGGATACCGACCACCGCCCTGGCGATCCGGGTTTCGCGGATGAATGCGAACTGGCGATCGAAGATCGTCGTGTCGTCGCTGTCGAAGCCGACCATGAATCCGGCGGTCACGTTCAACCCGGCATCGCGGACGCGGGCGATCTTGTCCTGCAGGCTGTCGCCCCGCATGTTCTGGACCTTGCGCACCTCGGCCAGGGATTCCGTGCTCGGGCTCTCGATGCCGATGAACACGGACGTGAAGTTCGCCTCGTGCATCAGCGCCAGCAGTTCGGGTTCGTCGGCCAGGTTGATCGAGGCCTCGGTCACCAACTCGAGCGGATAGCCGTTGTCGGCCTGCCATCGGACCAGCGCCACCAGCAGTTCGCGCGCCGACTTCTTGTTGCCGATGAAGTTGTCGTCGACCAGGTTGACGACGCGGAAGCCCACACGGCGAAGCGCCTCGAGCTCCTCGATCAGCTGGGCCGGGGTCTTGGTGCGCGGCGTGCGGCCGAACAGGGTGATGATGTCGCAGAACTCGCACAAAAACGGGCATCCGCGCGAGAACTGGATCGTCGCCGAGCGATAGCGGGCCGCCTGCAGCAGGTCGAAGCGTGGCACCGGTAGGCTCTTCATATCGGTGCGCTCGGACTGCTCGTAAACCGTCCGATACGCCTCGCCGCGCGCCACGGCCTGCAGGAAGCGGGGCCAGGTGACGTCCGCCTCGCCGACGAAGACCACGTCGCAGAGGCCGTCGAAGAAGGCCTGGTCCACGCTGACGTAGGGGCCGCCGACCAGCACCAGTCCTGGATGGTCCCGCAGCGCAACCAGGATCTGCCGGATGCGCCGGCGCTGAACGATCATGCCCGTGACGCCGACGATGTCGAAGGTTCGCAGCCGCTCGAAGTCGATGGCGTCGACGTTCTCGTCCAGCAGTTCGATCGTGTGCGGCCCGGGCACCAGCGCCGCCAGCAGCGGCAGCGCACCGCCGGTGCCCTCGGCGCGAACCCGTCCGGGCAGAAGCGGCAGGTAGAAGTCGTATCCGAAGTACGAGGGATCGAACTTCGGATTGATCAGCGCGATGCGCAGCGGCCGCCCCTGCGCGCCAGGTATCGACGCCGACCCGAAAGCCCCGGACCGCTCGCGCGGCCGAAACTCGTGACCGGCCGCCAGTGCCGGGCGAGGTGCCACATCGACCGTCATCGCCTGTTCCGCCATCGGATTCCTCTTCGTGCCCTGTTGCCTCAGCCTCGGGACGCCGACACACCGTTCCGCATCGCTTCGTTGCCTGATCGCCGACGTCCTCGGCACGCCGTGATGCGGCGATCGCACGTCAGCGCGTCTGCGTCACCAGCGTCATCAGCACGTCGTCGACCGGCAGCGACGGAAACTCGCTGCTGAAGGTCAGCACGGGGACGCTCCCGATCTGGTCGACAACTTCGAGGCCCTCGACGACACGACCGAAAACCGCGTAGCCCGGCAGGGTGTCGCTGACGCGGTCGAAGCCAGGGTTGTCGATCAGGTTGATGTAGAACTGCGCCGTCGCGGAATCGGGCTCCGACGTGCGCGCCATCGCGATCGTGCCGCGCAGGTTCTTCAGCCCGTTGTCCGACTCGAGCGCGATCGGGCTGAAGAGAGCAGCCCGCAAAGCCTTGTCGCTCCCGTACTGCCCGCCCTGCGCGATGCGTTCCGGCAGCACACGGTGGAAGATCGTCCCGGTGTAGAAGCCGGCGTTGACGTAGCGGATGAAGTTCAAGGCCGTCACCGGGGCAGCCACCGGGTCGAGCTCGACCGTGAAGCTGCCCGAGCGGCTGGTCTGCGAGACGGAGAAGGCGACCCTCGGCGCCGGCACTGCGACCTGGATGCGACCGAGCTCCTGCCCCTGCGCATCGCGCATGCGCAAGGTCAACGCCCCGACGCCCTCGACCGCACAGGTGTAGGAAGCCTGGTAACTCAGTGTCGCCCCGCTGCGTCTGGGATCCTTGCACGCGGCGTCGGCGTCCAGCGCCAGGTCCGGTGCGTCCAGCCCCGAGCCCGAGACCGTCAGGGTCATCGTGCGGCCGAATGCCACATTCGTCGCCGTCAGGTTGCTCACCGTCGGTCCGTCACCTCCGCCGCCACCACAGCCCGCCATCGCCAGTCCGATCAGCAGGCAGGAGCCGATCGTCGTTCCAGCGGACGGCTCGTGCCGACCCACACGCCCAGACGGCCGAATCATCGCTTTGCCTCCTCCTGCGCAGCACTGACCCCGGTCAGCCATGCGCGGTCGATGTCCGTCACTATCTCCAGCGGTGCCAGACCGGCCCGCAACTGCAAGCGCGCGCGCGCCTGAAGGTGGTCCAACCGCGCCTGAAGCAGCTGGCGCTCGACCTCGACCAGGGCCGAACGCACGTCGGCCACCTCGGCAGTCGTGCCCAGCCCTTCCTCGAGCGACCGCTGTGCGCCGCGCAGCGTCACGACACTGCTGCGAAGCGTCTCGTCGAGGCCACGCACGCGAGCTTCGGCACCGCGCATCGCCTGCCAGTACCTGTTGACGTCGAGCAGCAGCTCCTCGCGTTCGCGCCTGAGCTCCTCCTCGGCTTGCATCTGGCGCGACAGCGCCTGCCGCACCGAGGCATCGACGCCGCCGCCACTGTACAGCGGCATCGTGAACTGCACGCCAAAGGAGCGCAAGCTCGTCGTCTGCCCGATATTGGCCGTGCTGTCGCTCTCGGCTCGCGACAAGCTGCCCACCGCGTCCAGCCGCGGCAGGTGTCCGGCATATTGCCGGCGCACCGCCGCACGCGCCACGTCCACTGCGCGCTCGCTCTGGCGCAGCCGCGGGCTCCACTGCAGCGCCAGGGCGATCCATCCGTCGAGGTCGTCGGGCTGCAACGGCACCGGCAGCAACGCCTGGGGCAGCGCCGGTACCGAAGCATCGTACAGCCCGGTCAGCCGCGTGATCGCATCCCGCGCCACGGCAAGCTGGCGGTCAGCCTCGACCAGTCGACCACGACCGACCTCGAGTGCCGCGCGCGCTTGCGCCAGCTGGACCTGCGTGCCCTCGCCCTGCGTCGTCCGCCGCTGCGTCTGCCCGAGCTTGACCTGCAGCGCATCGACCTGGACGACGAGCTGCCGTCGAGTCTCCTGCGCCGCCGCCAGCTGCAGGTAGGCGCCCGCAAGGCGCTCGACCAGGTCCAGCGCGTCGGCGCGGAACTGCTCCTGCGCCGCGGCCGTCTGCGCCTGCGCCTGCGACACACCGGCCATACCGTCGTAGTTCAGCAGCGGCATGCGAATCGTCAGGCTGGCCTGGGGCGAAGCGTATTCAAGCCGGGTCTGCACGTCCTGTCCGAGCGCGTTCGGAAATCGGCGCGTCCCCTCGACATCCGCGGTGGACGCGCTCAGCGTCACCGCCGGCAACAGCGAGGCGCGCGCGATCGGCTCGTTCTGTCGCGCGGCCTCCAGTGCGTGCGCCGCCGCGCGGTAGGCGGGGTCGTGGTTCAGTGCGGCCGCGAACGCGGCACCCAGGCGCAGCGCGTCGGCCGCCGAGGGCAACGGCAGGAGCAGCGCGGCGGCGGCGAGAATCGTCGCGGCCGGACCGCGCCCAGGGATGCGCGAGCAGCACATCCTCAGCGCTCCGTCATCGCCGCCGAAACGCGACGGGCCAGCGGCCCGAGCAGATAGGCCAGCATCGATCGCTCTCCGGTGCGGATCAGGACCTCGGCCGCCATGCCGGGTTGCACCGTCCGCCCGGCGAGCGCACGCATGCCTTCGGGGGTCAGTTCGGCGCGTCCGGCGTAATACGGCTGCGGCCCGCTCGGTGTCGGCTCGCTGAGTACATCACCCGAGACCGCGACGAGGCGGCCCAGCACCACCAGATGCGGCGTCGACGCGAAGGCCGCGAAGCGCACCTCGACCTCCTGGCCCGGCGCGACGCTGTCGATCACGTGTGGCGGGATCCGGACGTCGAGGACCAGCGGCACCCCGAGCGGCAGGATGTCCATCAGCGGCTGCCCGTGCTGGACGATACCACCCGGATTGCGGATCGCCAGCCCGATCACCTGCCCCGCCGCGGGCGACGTGATGCGCATTCGCGCGAGCTCGTGCTCGGCCGCGACCAGGCGTTCCTGGTTGGCCTGCACCTCGCGCTGCACATCCGCGAGCAGGCTGGAGGCCTCCTTCGTGTACTGCTGCCGAAGCGCCGCGAGCCGCAGCCGGTTCTCGGCGGCCGCGCTGCGCACCCGCAGCAGCTCGGTCTCCAGCGTGGCGGCCGACGCCCGCAGTTCGGCCTGTGCCTGCTCGAGCTGCAGCGCCTGGTTGCGCGGCGCGAAGCCCTCGTCGGCGAGCCGCCTGACCGAAGCCAGCTGTTCGGACTGCAGCGCCTGCTGCGAGCGCCGATCGCGCAGGGTCTGCTGCGCGCCGGTGATCTGCGACTCGAGCCCGGCAACCAGTTGCTCGAGGGCGGCGACCTCGGCGTCGCGGGCGGTGCGGCGGGCGTCGAACAGCTGGCGCTGCACCGCCATGTGCTGCGCCGCCTGCGGGTCGTTCGACTCGAGCACGTCGGGGTGGAAGGCGATCGTTCGCGCGCCGCTCAACTCGGCCAGCAGCCGGCCCTCGAGCGCGCGCTGCCCGAGGTAGTTCTGGCGCACCGCCTCGCGCGTGGCGCGCGTGGCCGCGTCGTCGAGTTCGATCAGCAGGTCGCCGACGGCGACCTCGTCGCCATCACGCACGTGCACCGCCTTGACGACGCCACCCTGCAGGTGCTGGATCGTCGTGCGCCGGCCCTCGACCGCCACCGTCGCCGGCGCCGGCACGCCCTCGTCCAGCGGCACCCAGGCAGCCCAAGCGAGGAACAGTCCGAAGCCAACCACGAGCACCCAGAAGCCGAGCCGGATCGGCGCGGAGGTGTCACGCGTACGCTCGACCTCGTGCGCATCGACATCGGCCACCGCATCCGGCGCGGTTGAGGTCGGCCCGGGCGAGACGGAACGAATCATCGGGGATCTTCTTTCACGGAAGCCATCCTGGCGCGGTTGATCTCGGTCAGCGCCGCGACGCGGCCGCGGTCGAGGACCAGCAGCCGGTCGGCGAGCTTGAGCAGGTGCTGCCGGTGAACGATCATGAAGACGGTCGCCCCACGCTGCCGCAGGGCTTCGATCGCCGCGACCAGCGCCGCCTCGCCAGCCTCGTCGAGGTTGGCGTTCGGCTCGTCCAGCACGGCGATCCGGGGCTCGCCCATCAAGGCGCGGGCCAGCGCCAGGCGCTGCTGCTGGCCGCCGGACAGGACCATGCCGCCAGCACCGATGCTGGTGTCGTAGCCCTTGGGCATCCGCAGCACCATCTCGTGGATTCCGGCCATGCGCGCGGCCTCGACGATCGCCTGCGGCTCGGCGTCGTCGAAGCGGGCGATATTCTGGGCAATCGTGCCGTCGAACAGCTCGATATCCTGGGGCAGGTAGCCCAGCTGCGGCCCGATCGCGTCGCGGGGCAACGCCCGCAGGTCGTGGCCGTCGAGCAGGACATGTCCCTCGTGCCCGGGCCAGATCCCCAGCATGCAGCGCACGAGGGTCGACTTGCCGGCGCCGGACGGGCCGACGATGGCGACCACCTCGCCGGCGCGGAAGTCGGCGTCGACGGCATCCAGGATCGGCGCCTCGCGCCCCTCGACGCGCACGGTCACGCGGCGCAGCGAAAGCTGGCCCGTCAGCGCCGGCGGCGCCGCCTCCACCTGCACCTGCTCGGCACTGCCCAGAAGCCGGTCCAGCCGCACCCAGGCGGCGCGCGCGTCGACCGCCTGCGTCCAGACCTGGACCAGCAGCCCGAAAGGCCGCAGCGCGTTTCCCATCAGCGCATTGCTCGCGATCATCGCACCGGCGGTGATCTGACCGTCGATCGCGAGCAAGGCGCCGAGCGACAGCATCAACGCCTGCTGCGTGTACTGCAGCCATTTCGTCAGGGCCTGGATGCGCGCGCTGGCCTCGTGCATCGCCGCCAGGCGCTGCACGTGCGAGCCGTGTCGGTCCAGCCAGTGGCGTCGCAACGGCGGCTGCATCCCCATCGCCGCCACCGTATCGACATTGCGCAGCTTGGCCTGCAGGTACTGGGTCGCCTCGTTCTCGGCTGCCGAAACGTCGCGCTGGCGCCGGTTCGCGACATGCCGCGCGAGCAGGGCGAGCGCCAGCTGCAGCACGCAGAACGCGACCGCGAGCGACCCCAGCCAGGGGTGCATCAGGTACAGCACGGCGATGAATACCGGCGCCCAGGGCGTGTCGGCGATCGCGAACATGCCGTTGCCGGTCAGGAACTGGCGCACGCTGTTCAGGTCCGCCAGGGGCTGCTGAGGACTGCGCTGGGGCTGTTGCAGCTGGGCCCGGAACGCGGCCAGGAAGACCCGCCGGCCGAGCGCGTCGTCGAGTCGAGTGCCGAGCCGAACCATCAGCCGGGAACGCAGCCACTCGGCGAAGGCCATCGTGGCGACGAAACCCAGCATCAGTGCAGTCACGGTCAGGAGCGTGAAGTCGTTTCCGCTGGCCATCACGCGGTCGAACAGCTGCAGCATGTAGACCGTCGGCGTCAGCATCAGCAGGTTCGCGAAGGCGCCGAAGACAAAGACCCAGGCGAGCTCGCGCCGGAATGCCCAGAGCGCCCGCGCCAGCGCGCCATCTCGCCCGCGCGCGCGGGGCTGGGCGTGTTCGGCGTGACTGGCCGCGCCGACCGCGATTGCGCCGGCCGGGCCGGAAGACGCCTTCACCGCGTGGCCTCCGTCGGCGCCGAGGCCTCGCCAGCCCGCCCGCCGGCTGGCAGAGCCCTGGGCGTGGTCGACGCGCTCGACCCGGCCAGCACCTCGTCGCGCGGCCCGAAACGCGCGGTCCTGCCGTCCTTCATCACCAGGACCAGCTCGGCCAGGGTCAGCAGCTGGGTGCGGTGCGTGATCACGACCACGGTCGCGCCGCGTGCCTTAAGCCGCTGCAGCAGCGCGGCCAGCGCCAGATCGCCCGCCTCGTCGAGGCTGGCGTTCGGCTCGTCCAGCACGACCAGCCTCGGCTCTCCGTAGACCGCGCGCGCCAGCCCGATGCGCTGACGTTCGCCGCCGGACAGCTGCACGCCGCCGTCGCCGATGCGCGTCTCGAGCCCTTGCGGAAGCGACGCGACAAGCGCCTCGATCCCTGCATCCTCGATCGCGCGTCGGACCCGCTCCGGGCGGATGGTGTCGAAGCGCGCGATATTCTCCGCCACGGTGCCGTCGAACAGCTCGACACCTTGCGGCAGGTAGCCCACGTACGGTCCCAGCTGCGACTTGTGCCAGGCGTGCACATCGGCGCCGTCGAGGCGCACCTTGCCACCCTCTGACGGCCAGATGCCCACCAGCACGCGCGCGAGCGTGGACTTGCCGCAGCCGGTGGGGCCGATGACGGCGACCAACTGGCCCGCGCGGCACCCGAGCGATACGCCGTTGAGGATGGGTTGCTCGCCGCCAGGGGCACGAGCGACGATCTGGTCGGCGATCAGCAGTCCCTGCGGCGCAGGCAGAGGCATCCCGGGCTCGTCAGCGGGGATCGTCCGCAGCAGCTCGGCAAGGCGCAGGTATGCCGCTCGTGCCGCACCGATCTGTCGCCACTGCCCGACCACCTGCGAGATCGGTGCCGCCACACGGCCGCCGAGGATCGACGCCACGATCGCCATGCCGCCGCCGCCGGCGAGCTCGCCGCGCACGGCGAGCCACACCGCCAGACCGAGCAGCAGTGAGCCCTGCAGGACGGACACCATCCGGGTTGCCGCCATGCTGGCGCCAGCACGCTCGGATGCCTGCGCGAGACGCAGCATGAACGTCGCCTGGCTTCGCGCCCATAGGCGATGCAGCGCGGAACCCATGCCCATCGACTCGATCACCTGCGCATTGCGCAGGATGCCGGCAGCGCGCAGCTGCGCCTCCAGCGACGCCCGCTGCGCCTCGCCGAATGGGCGCGACGACAGCCGCTCCTGCAGCAGCCCGATTCCCAACATGACGAGCACGAAGACGGTCGCCAGCGCTCCGACCCAGGCGCTCATCGCATACAGAAGCGCCAGCACGAGCAGCGCCGCCGGGAGGTCGAGCAGCCCCGTCAGCGCCGGCGAGTGGACGAACTCGGTGACGGCCTTCAGGTCCGCCGGCGCCTGCCCGCTGCCCCCTGGGTGTCGGCGCAGCCCGGCGCCGAAGCTGGCGTCGAACACGCGCACCGCGAGTTTTCGCGAGACCAGCGACGCCGCGCGCCGCAGCACGCGCGAACGCGCCAGCTCGAGCAGCTCGAGCACCGCATAGATCCCGACCGCGGCGACCAGCAGCCAGGCCAGGGTCTGGTGGCTGCGGCTGTTGAGGACACGTCCGTAGACCTCGAACATGAACGCCGATGGCGCCAGCAACAGCACGCCGATCGCCACGCTGAGCCCCGCGGCACGCGCGTAGTCCGCCCAGGGGCCGACGATCGCGCCCGCGAGCTCGGAGCCGGTCGTGGGCCGAGGGCTGCCGAAAGGTTTGGCCATCGCGTAAAGGTCGAGTCGGCGCGGATCAGGCGGCCGACCGCCCGCGCGTGGCGTCGGCCCCCCCGGCCGCCAAGGGCAACGCTGGCATGGCGGCCGGATCCGGGCTGCCATCGAGCTCCGGCGCGCGGATCAGGAGGTAGTCCGGCACGCTACCAGCCGGGCGCGGACGGACCGGCGCCTCGGCGCGCCGAGCCGCCGGGGAATCCGCCGTGCCGCTCTCCGGGGCGAACTGCAAAGTCAACGACAGCCCCGCCTCATCGCGCTCGAGTGCGACTTCGAGCAATTTCCCGCTGCGGAAGCGCCGCTCGTCGATTGGCGCCAGCGGCAGCCGCAAGCGCATGCGCCCGTCGAGCGTGTACATCGACGCCTCGCCCGCTCGCAGGCTTAGAGTATGGCGGTCGAAGTAGACCGGTGCATGCGCCGCGAACACCAACAGCGGCCGGCGCTGGCTGCCGAGGCGTTCCTGCCGAAACGGGCTGTCGACACCCTGGTAGACGAGCCGGCAGGCGCGGGAGACCGAGTAGATGGCATTGCAGGCCATCTGCGCGCCCAGGTCAGGAAAGCGTTCACGCACCGTTCGGTAGCCGAGTTGGTGCAGGCCGACGCGACTCCAGACACCCGTTTCGCGTGCCAGCCCGGCCAGCAGGTTGCAGGCCTGCGAGAAACGGCTCTGCAAGGCGATGAGACGCTGCTCGATCGCCTCGGGCACGGCCAGCCGGATCCGCAGGCGTTGATTCATATATGAAGTATACCAAGCAAATCGGTTCGTGCAGCGGGAAGCTCGGCGCAAGGGCAAAAAAAACCCGGACGCATCGCGTCCGGGCTTGCTTCGGCGCAGCGGGAAGATCCTCGGCGGACCTTCCCGCGCCTCGGCCGTCAGCCGATGTTGTCGCCGGTGAGGTCGAACCAGCTCGTGTCGGCGAGATCGACGACGCCGACGAAGGTCGCGGTCACGCCGCCGGTGCCCGCCGCGTCGGTCAGTTGCCAGATGTCGGCCTGACCGTTGTCGGCGTCAGCCTGGTCGACAGCGACGTACAGCCAGGTGGTCGCCTTGGCATTCGCCGCATCCGCCACGAAGAGATCTTCGATCTCGTCCTTCTCGTTCGTGTCGGCATCTTCCTTGCGGACGTAGATCGTGCCGGCAGCGGGGGTCGCGCCGTCGGCCGACGTCGGCCCGCCGGCAGCATCGACATCCAGACCCGCGGCTTTGCCGCCGAGCGTCGACAGGACCAGCTTGTCACCACCGGTTGCGGCGGCGCCGGCCTGGAAGTTGACGATCACGTCCTTGGCCGCCGTGCTGCCGCCAGCCTTGACGACCACCGTGTCGTTGCTGCTCGACAGCTCGTCGGCACCCGGGGTCGTCCCGAGGACCATCACGTCGATGTCGGTATCCAGCCCCGGGTCGATCCGGTTGTCGCTCGGCGTGACGCTGGCCGCACCGGTCATCTCGAAGATGCCGTCGTTGGCCAGGCGCGAGGTGTAGTCACCCCTGGTGTCGAAGTTCGTGATCCCGGCATCGAGCAGGGCCTGCAGATCGACGCGGGTGGAGTTCGCATCCAGTCCCGGAAGAGTCTCGCGCAGCTCCCGGAAAGTGGTCTCCGGCAACAAGGTGGTGCTCGCGGCGTCGAGCGCGGTCAGCGCGACCGACAGGTCTCCTTCGACACGCGCGCCATCGATCAGCGACTTGACGACGAGCGAGAAGCCCGGGCCGTCCTCGGCGACCAGCAGCTTGCTGAGCACCGCGTGATCGTTGATCGCCTTCTTGATCGCCTGGTTGACGTGCAGGTCGGTCGGCTGCGCATACGCCGTGCTGACCGGTAGCCGCACCGAGGAGCTCAGGCCGAGGAAGGTGACCGTGACATTGGCGCCGAACAGCGAACCGTCGTTGTCGTCGTAGCTGTCGTTCGTGTCGGTCAGCATGTCGTTGCGGTCACGCGCCGCGGGCGTACCGCCGTTGAGCTGGTCGACCGTGTTGAACGTCCACATCGCGTTCTCGAGGCCGCTGGCGCTGTTGACGTTCGTGATCGCGCCATCGCCCATCGCATACGCGTCGCCGCCGCTGTTGTCGGCGTAGGCCGTATCAGCCCCGGTTCCGAGGTTGATCTTGGTGTCGCCGGCTCCAGGCGTACGGACCGTATCGTTGCCAACGTCGCCGTTGATCGTGACGTTCTTCAGCATATGCTGCGCCACATACCAGTTGCCGTCGGCGACGGCGCCCGGGACCACGCGGAAGCTGATCGAGTCGTTGCCATCGTTGCCGTCGACCTCGAACGAGAAGTCCTCGCGCCCGGCCTGGACATGGCTGTTGCTCGCGACGATGCCGTCGTCGACGACGATCGACATGTTGTCGTTGCCCTTGCCGCCCGAATAGTCGAAGTCAGCGAACTGCGTCGTCTTGCCATCGAGCGAGCCGTTGTCGTCCGTCGGATCCGGATCCGTATCGGCGGTCTCGATGTACTTGCCGAACGCGTCCGGCGAAACCGACGCGGTGAACGACAGGCTTCCGTTCAGCTTGGAGCCATCGATCAGCCGCACATCGTTGAAGCCGTACTCGTCCTTCGTCGCGCCGGGAAGGTCCGCGTCATCCGCGACGCTTCCCATCACCGACAGGTTTCCATTCACGAGGCCGTTGACGATCGTGACTTCCATCAGCGTATTGTTGGTCGAGTCGATGTTGGTCAGCCGGCTCGTGCGCTCGACCGTGATCTCGAACCGCTCCACACCCTTGGAATTGGAGGTCTCGCCAACCGAAAGCCCGCCGACGACCAGCGCACCGCCATTGCTGCCGCGGCCGACGTCGTCCAGGATGATCTTGCTCGTCACCAAGTCTTCGCTGGAATCCGAACCGGTCTCCATATTCGTGAACAGCGACGAGTCCGGGGGCACCGGGTCCGACGCGATCCAGCCCGAGACGCCCGGCACGACCTCGAAGGTTCCGGCCGCCTGCAGCTTGATGTTCAGTCCCTTCACCGCGCGACCGAAGGAGTCGAAGGTTTCGAACTCGGAGCCGTCGATCACGACCTGGACGCCGGCGGCCAGCGGCTCGAGCGCCAGTTGCACCTCGATGGCTTCAGCCAGTTCCTCGTAGGTCAGGGCATCGTTGATCGAATCGTCGCGGATCTGGATATCCTTGCCGTTGTAACGGAAGCGGATCCCGTCGTACGGGCTGTTGAGCAGCGGGTCGTCGCCGTTGGCAACGGCGAACTGGTCCATGATCTGCAGGACCAGCTCGCCAGACGTCGAGCTCGATGCGCGCAGCGAGTGCTGGTCGAAATAGACACCGTAGTCGACGTTGCCCGGATCGGTCTGGACCATCGCGATCGTGATGTCCTTCGTGATCTGGCTGTCGGCGATGCGGACGTCCTCGAAGATCAGGTCGGCACGGCTGTTGTTCGACTCGTAGCGCGACTCGCCATCGATCCGCTCGGCGTCGACCAGCACGCGGTACTCGTAGGCGATGTTGTTGTCGCCGCTGTCGAAGGCGCTGGACTGGGCGCGGATCGCGATCGACTCGATGTTGCGCGTGATCGGCGTGACGGCAAAGAACTGGCTGTCGCCCATGTCGGCGTACAGCAGGTCCGTACCGGCGCCACCGTCGGCGAAGTCACCGCTCTGCAGCGTATTCTGGTTGTCGAAGATGTAGCCCGTGACGATGTCGTCGCCCGCAGTGGCCGTGATGTTGTCCTGGCCGACCGTCATGTTGAAGCTGTTCGCCGACGGCAGGTTGCCCAGCACGGCGTCGATCGTGCCCGGCTGCGACGAGTAGGCGACGGCGGCGGCGACCTTGGCATTCCACTCGGTCGCGAAGGCGCCATAGAGCGGATCCGAGGTGATGCCGGCGAACTGGTTGGCGATCTCGAGCAGCTTGGCGCCGCGCGCGGTCGAAGCCACACCGTCGAGCTGCGCGACGGTATAGGCGATGCCGTCGGTGCGCGCCTGGCCGGTCAGGCCGAGGTTGTTGACGAACGCGGCGGCGATGTCGGCATTGCCGTAGCTGGCGTAGCTGTTGTTGAAAGCCTGGTTGACGACGTCGTTGACGCCGCCGGGGGTGGCGTTGATCTGCGTCAGCACCGCGTTCATCGTCGCGTTGCCGAGCTTCAAGCCCCAGATGGACGCGGCGGCGCGGCCGACCACGGTGTTGTTGAATGCCATGGATCAAGCTCCTAGTTGATGGCCTGGAAAACAGTTTCCTTGCAAAGAAACCGAGCGGGGATCTTGTCGCTCCCTCGCTCGACTCAGCGTCAAGCGCACTCCTTGTGCCTTGGCGCTGAGGCGAACGGATTTGCCGAATGTGCCTGACTAAGTCTCCTTGCTTGGCGCTGGTGCCGATGTGACGGCGGTCACATGCAACCCCGCTTCCTTCCCGGCTACCGCGGCCGCGGCCAGCGGCCGGATGATGCTTCAACAATCGGCCGCAACCGCCTCATGGATAAACCCTTTTTCATTATTACCCGCACTGTCCGAGCCTGGGCGGACGGCGACCATCGGGGGCGCGATGATACCGATCCAGCGTTGCGCAACAGCAACGCCCTGGCCGGACATAGGCCCGCCGGCGCCAGGGCCACGCACGCTGCGGCCGTCACCACAGATAGCGTAGCCCTGCGTACGCGGTCTCCGCCCGATAGCGGAACAGCGCGAGGTTGCTGCGCTGGACCGCCGCCTGCCATTGAAGCAGAAGGTCGAGCCCCTCGATCGGCAGAGGAAGGGCCGCTTGCGCCGTCAGTTGCCGCAGCCGCATGTCCCGGATCGCGCCATTATCGAGCAGATCGCTGTAGCCGGTCGCATCGCGCGTCTTCGTGACCCGCCAGCCGGCCTCGACCCGCACGTTCCCGGGCAGCGAGCCGCGCAAATGCAGGCCAGCGCCATCGATACGCTGGCGCCCGCCGGGGCGATCGGGATCGTCCGGCACATCGTCGCCGCGTCGCAGCAGCAGCGCACCGCTCCAGTCGGCTGTGCCGAGACCGCAATGCATGCCGACGACGCTGCCATGGTAGCGTGCATCGAGCGGGCGGCTGTCGCGGTGCATCCGCCGCTCCGACTCCAGACCGGCGCGCAACCGGCACGCCCCGATCCCGCGGCCGGCGGCCATGGCCAGGCGGGTTTGTCGGAACGGCTCGCCCAGCGGCCCGCTGACCCAGGCCGCGCTGCCGTCGAGCTGTGCCGCCCAGCGGCCGCTGCCGTAGTGCACGCTGCCGGCGAGCTCGCGCTGCTGCCAGTCGGTCTGCGGATGCGCGCGCGATGTGCGCGCCGAACCGCTGGCCCCGACCCGCACGACCCAGGGTTCGCCGGGTGCGTAGGCCCATTGGGCGGACAGGCTGGCCAGCATGGTCAGCCCGCTGCGCGGACGCCCCTCGACCGGCAGCACGATCGGCCCTCCGGGGACCGTGATGGTCAATTCCGTCAGCCGCGGTGAGCGGTCCAGGTTGCTCTCGTAGCCACCCAGCACGCTGAGCTCGCCCTGCGTTGCCGAGCGCGCGCGCGCGGCAGCGAGCATGCCCAGCCGCACGGCCGGCAACGCGTAGCGGCTCGAGGGGTCGGCGACCGCCTCCAGCCGAGCCTGGAGCGCGGCCGGCAGGTCGCTGCGCGACCGCCACGCCGCCGCCAGCGCGCGCACCGGCCCGGGCTCGCCGGCCATCGCCAGGGCGATCGCGAAGTCCGCCTGCGCGCCGAGGTTGTCCGGCTCCAGCAGCAGCGACCGCTCCAGCCACAGGACGGCCTGCTCGGTGTCGCCATCGTCGAGCAGCAGTGCTCCGTAAACGGAGAGGAAGTAGGCGTCGTCCATGCAGGCCGCGCGCCGTGAGGCCATGCGCTCGATGGCCTCGCGGCGCTGGCGGTCGGTGACCGGCCAGACCTCGGGCACGACACCGCCGCAAGCGGCCGCGGCCGCGCGCATCGCAATCGGTTCAGGCGCAGGCGGCGCAGCGCGGCCAGCCGTGCTGGCCGCAACCAGGCCCAGCACGATCGCAGGCCGCAGCAAGGCGGCCAAGCTGCCCCGGCGCGCGCCGGCGCCACGATGCCCCGGGGTCACGCTCGCCAGCGCCCTCCGGGCGTCGCCGCAGCCGGCATGATCCCGATTCCCGCCGACGATCCCGACCGCGCGGCGCGGTGGCCCAGGGCCCCGGGAATCGATGTGTCGCCGGTCGCGGTCGCGCTGGCTGCCCACGCCGAGTCGGTCGCCAGCAGATCGGCCCAGCCCGCCAGCCCCGACACGCGCACGTCCCGCCCGACCCCTTCGAGGAGGTAGTCGCCGACCTGCACCAGCGCGCTGGCCGGAAGCTGCGCTGCCAGATGCGGTCCGACGAGGATCGGCAGCGACAGGTCCGCCGTGAGCTGCTGCAGGCGCAGTGCCAGGCTGACGGCCTCGCCGAGCGTCGCATGCGCGCGCCGGCGGGCGGGGCCGTAGGACCCGACGACGACCGCGCCGGACTCGAGCCCGATGCCCAGCGCCAGCGGCTGAACGTGCGCGCTCTCGGAGACCGGCCGCCGGCTCGCGAACAGTTCCCCCGTCGCCCGCACGAGATCACGCGCCGCGTCGGCCGCGCGCCGGGCGTGGTCGCTGCAATCACCGGCTGCATTCCAGACCGCGGTCAAGGTGTCGCCGACGACATGCTCGACGACGCCGCCGTGACGCTCGACCACATGCACCGCGAGGCAGGCGTAGGCATGCAGCAGCGCGGCCAGCTCCTGCGCCGGCGCCTCGGCGGCCAGCGCGGGGAAGTTGCGTACCGCAGCCGTCAGGATGCTGACTTCGCGTGGCTCGAACTGCGGCTCGCCGCTGGGCTCCGAGGCCATCAGCCGCTCGGCCACCGGCGCCGGCAGATAGGCGCCCAGATGCGCCGACAGCCGCTCGCGCTGCGCGCGCGCCAACGCATGCTCCGCAGTGGCCAGCGACATCGCACCGAGAATGCTGAATGCCACGACGGTCAGCCACGGCAGCCACAGCGAGCCCAGGTGCAACGCGACGACCGCCCCGCCCAGGGCGACGGTCGCCAGCCCGATGCCGAGCAGTGGCAGCCTCTTGGCAGGCGCACCCAGACCGGCCGAACCTGCGAACCAGAGCAGCGCCGCCACGACGATCAGCAACATGGCCTGTATCCGTGGCCATGCCGCCGGCGTGTAGGGCACGGCGTCGTCGAGCAGGGCGACCAGGGCCTGGGCGTGAACCTCCAGCCCCGAGGCGACCGCCCCGAGCGGTGTCGCCACGGTGTCGGCCATGCCGAAGGCGGTCGACCCGACGAGGACGATCGTCCCCGCGAGTGCCGGCCGCACCGCTTCGGGCCTGAGCAGGACGTCAGCCGCCGATACCGAGACCAAGGCCTCGCGCGCCAGCCGGTAAGGCACGCGCATCATGCCGCGCGCATCCAGCGGCACCTCGACCCCGGGCAGCCCGCTGGCGCGCAGGCTGACCGGCGGCCCCCACCAGCGCCCGTCACCGGCCCGCGCGGCGAGCTCCCAGCCCGCGGCCACGTGACCAACCGCGCGCGCGCCGCCGATCCCGTCGTGTCCGGCCGCGAGCTGCAGCAACGCCGCCAGCCCGAGCGTCTCATGCGCGCTCCCCGCATGACACACGCGCGCCGGCAGATGCCGGATCACGCCGTCGGCGTCGACACGCGGCGCAATATGGCCGGTAGGCGGCTGCAGCTCGGCGAGCGCCGGCGCCAGCCCGTAGTGGCCGAAACTTTGCAATGTCGTGGCATCGCAAGGGACCTGCCCCCCGACGACGGCGCCGACCGCGGGCGCGACCACCGGGTCGAGCGAGAAGAGCTGCGCCAGCACCGGCCTTGCACGTTCGACGGCCAGACGCAGCGCGTCGTCTCCCTCGCGCGGCTCGGCGAGGACGATGTCGACGACCTGCACCCCGGGACGGGCGTCAGCGATGCGCCCGACGAGCTGGGCCAGGGTCTCGCGCGGCCAGGGCCAGGGCCCGATCTCGCGCAGGCTCCGTTCGTCGATATCGACGATGACGATGCGACCCTCGGCCTGCCCCGACGCAGCGAGCCGCCAGTACATATCCGCTGCGCGGTCTTCCAGCGACGCAACAGCACGCGGCCACAGCAGGCCGGGAAGCGTCGCTGCCACGGCCGCCAGCGCCAGTGCAAGCGCCCGAAGCGCCCAGGGATGCCGGTGCCAGAAGCGCATGCCCTAGACCTCGCGCCGCGTCGTGGCCAGGCCGGCGGGCAGGCGGACCTGGCCCGGCGTCCGACCCGTCAAGGGCCGGTGCCCCACAGCGTGCGTCCGCTGAAGAGCGAGCCGGCGGAACCCGTCACGAACAGATAGCCTGCCTCCTTGCCATCCGTCGATAGCGCGCCAGCGACGCGCTGGTTCTCGTCGATGACCGCAAACAGCCCGTCCGAACGCAGGTCACCGGCCATCCTCAGCCGACCCTCCGCACCCGACATGGCCCGCAGATCCAGCGCGGTGGCGAAGCTGCGGCGGTCGAAGTCCACCGTAAGATTGCCGGCACGCACGGTCGCCACCTCGAGGCCGCCAGCCGACTCGTAGCTCGCGCTGGCGCGCGTGAGGCGGAACTCGACTTGCCCGGATGCCGTCGGCTGGAACAGCTCACCCGCCACCTTGGGATCGCTGCGGAACAGGCCGGTATCCTGATCCGCCACCGTGACATGGCGGCCGAGGCGAGCGAGCGCGAACGGCATCGTCAGCTCGTCGTTGAACCCCGGCAGGATCGCCCAGCGCCCCCAGACCAGCTGCGACGACAGACTGGTCGGACGGTTGAGGTCCGGCACATTGACCGCGGCCAGCGTCAGCATCTCGGCCGCGGCGCGGTCGTTGCCGCGCTGCTGCTGGGCCGCCGTCGGCTCGGCGGCCAGCATGCCGCTGGCGCGTGCCCCGCTCAGCGCCTGCTCGTCGCGCTCGCGCGCGCCGGCGTCGCGATCATCGACGAACGCGGTCTGGATGATCGCCAGGTCGGACGCGCGAACGAGGCGGGCGCCCTGGTCGCCCGGTCGGACGACGGCCATGATCCGGCCCATGCCGGCCGAGAGCTCGCGTGCGTCCACGCCCTCGCACGGCCCCAGGCCGCCGGCGCTGCATCCCTCGCCATAGGGCGCGACGACGATGGCACCGTCTGCGACCGTCGCCCGCACGGCCGACGGCGCGGCCTGGACCACGAAGTCGGTACCGCGTACGCCGATGGCGGCGATCGGCGTATTCAGGCGAAAGCGCGCCTTGTCGACCTCGGTGGCAGCGCCCGACAGCGAGCGGCCGGTGCCGCGAACGAGCTTCAGCCGCACCTCGTTGCGTTGCGGGCTCGCGGCGTCGTAGCGATAGGCCTGCACCTCGAGGATGCTGTCGGGCCGCACGCTGACCGCGCCGTCGTCGACGAAGCGCAGGTGCACGTGACCGTTGGCGCCGGTCTCCACGCGATCGCCGACGCGGATCGGGGCGCCGCGCGCGAGCGCGGTGCGGCTGCCGTCCGCGTGCACGACCTCGGCCGCCCCGATCAGCAGGCTCACCTGCGCGACCTTCTCGGCACAGGCGGGCCCGCCCAGCGCCGCGGCGACCGCGACGAGCAGCGCGGCCAACGGCGACCGACGCGGCGACGGCTGGCCGTGCGGCATCGATTGCGCAGGGTATGAATCCATGGTGGAGCTCCTCGCAGGACATCGGCCACCGCTGCGGCATGCGCCGGGTGACGGGTCGGGGTGCGACAGAATACATCCTGCCCGGGCGCCGCGGGCGGCGCTGTGCCATGCGTCACACCCGCGTCGAGTGCCGCGCGGTGGTCGATCCCCCTTGCCTCGATGCCGATCCCGATACCCATCCTGCAGGGGTTGAAGCTCTTCGACCAGCTGCCGACGCAGCGTCTGGACGAGCTGAGCCGCACCCTGTCCGAGCGCCGGGTGCAGCGGCGCGAGGTCGTCGTCAAGCTCGGCGACCGCGACGGCGGCCTGGGCCTGCTGATCGAGGGCCGTCTGCAGAGCGTGAACTTCACGCTCGATGGCAAGGAGGTCGGGACGGGTTTCGTCGATGCCGGGGACTTCTTCGGCGAGCTCTCGGTGATCGATGGTCGGCCGGCGCCGGAGTACGTGATCGCGGTCGCACCCTCGCGCATCGCCGTGCTCGATCGAGACCGGGCGCGCGAGCTGATGTTCTCGACCCCGGCCGGGGCGGCGGCGGTCGCGATGCGGCTGGCGCAGCGGCTGCGGGAGTCGGCCGCGCACAAGGCAGTGCTCGCGCTGCCGAGCTCGTTCCAGCGCGTTTGCGCCCAGCTCACCACGCTGGCGCGTCCGGCGTGCGACGACGGCACGCTTCGCATCCACGTGCCCCCGACTCACCAGGAGATCGCGATCATGATCAATACCAGCCGCGAGACCGTGACCCGCACCTTGCAGTACCTGCTGGGCATGCAGGTGCTCGAGCGCGACGGCCCGGACCTCGTCGTGAAGAAGCCGGAGCTGCTGCGGCAGGCGGTGGACGGCGCTCTCGCCCCGGTGCGCTGACGCGCCCGGCGGCCCCGGGCCACGGACCGCAGATCGCGGATTTGCGCCTCAGGCCGGCTCGACGCCGTGGGCGGCCGTCCTCTGGCTCGGATCGGCGGCAACGGCTGCCGCCTCGCCGAGCGCCTCCAACCCCGGCGCCCGCCCGTAGAAGCTCGCATTCAGCTGCGTATGCTCGGTCAGGTAGGCACGAAAGCGCCAGTACAGGTCCGCGTCGACCGGCGACGGCGCCGCCCAGAAGCCGTCGAGTCCCCCTTGATGGGTCAGCCCCGGGATGTCGTACAGGCACTCGCCGAGCGCGACCACCGGCGCTCCGTGGTACATCGCCTGCAGCCCGGTCGTGCTGTTGATCGTCACCACGCCTCGCGTGTGGCGCAGCAGCGTCGGCAGGTGCAGGTCGTGCACGTAGTGAACCCGCCCGCCTAGCCCCAGCTCTCTTGCGGCGCGCGCGATGAGGGCGCTGTAGTCGCTGTAGGCGCGGTCCATCGGGTGGTGCTTCAGCACCAGGTGCATGGACGGGTCGGCGCGGCACGCGAACGACTGCATCACCTCGTGGACGAAGCCCTGCACCGACCCGAACTCCGAGTGGAATCGCACCTGGCTGTCGTTGTGCACCTGCAGCGGGACCAGGAACCAGCGCTGGCTCATCGCGGGCGACGACAGCCGCCCCAGCATGCCGCGGTCGCGCCATGCATAGGCCAGGCGGCGCCAGCCGCCCCGAAGCCAGCGCGCCGCCTCGACCGCGGGGTGGATCTGGCGGTGGTAGCAGTGGTGGCGAAAGCGCGGCCAGCCCAGCGCGCAGGCCAGGCTGTAGCAGGTCGCCACCCAGGCCATGGTGCGGAATCGCTGGCCGGTGGGCTGCGGCAGCTGGTCGCTGCGGATCGGCGCATGCGCGCGGTAGATCGCGGGGTCGCGCGGCAGCGGCGAGTGCGCATTGACGCCATCGCGCTCCAGCGTGACATAGTCGGGCCGCAGGTAGCCTTCCTCGAAGACATAGAACGCGCGGCCGCAGGCGTCGGCCACCTCGCGCGCGGCGCAGTGGATCGCACGCATCTGGCCGAAGACCACGACCGCGTCGATGCGCTCGCGCGTGATCAGATCGCCGAGCCAGGCCGGCCAGTCCGCTTCGAGACCGGTGAAGTCGAGCGCGCCGGGCTGGCGATAGAAGTAGCGGTCGCCACCGTTGAAGTGCACCTTGTGCACCACCTGCCCCTGCGCGGCCAGCGTGCGCGCCAGACGATCGAAGAACCAGCCCATCGGCCCCTGGAGCAGCAGCACGCGGCGATGGCGCAGCAGGCCTTGCATCGACCGCGGCAGCGATCGCAGCGCCGGAACCAGGTCGGCTTCGCCTGCACACGACGGGGCGAGGTCGGCCGGCCTGGCGGCAGCCAACGGATCGCGACGCGGAGACAGCATGGACGGGTTCTCCCTCTTCTCGCCCACTGCGCTGCGGCGCGAGAGCTCCGCATTGTCTCGTCTGCGCCGGGTGCGCCATCGTCGCTTTCCTGCCACAGGTCAGTTCCTTCTGGTGACAGATAGCAACATGCGCCGAAGCCTGCGCCATGCCGGCAGGCCCGGCGAAGCTCCTGAGGCCTGCCATTGCGCCAGTTCCTCCACCGCGCGCTCCGGCGTCGTGAATGCACCGCTGGCACGGCTGAGGTAGGTCGGGTAGAGGATCAACGCGGCCGCGACCAGCTCGTCGAGCGTGCGCCGGCGGTGGCGACGCGCGCACAGCGCATGGTCCTCGGTCAGCCCCCAGCCAGCGTAGAACGGCAGCCCGTAGGTCACGACCCGCAGCCCGCGCAGCAGCGCCTCGAAGCCGGCGAGCGAGGTCAGCACGTGGACCTCGTCGACCTGCGACAGCAGCCGGTGCATCGGCACGTCCACCACCACCGCGTCGCAATGCCGCGCCGCCACCTCCTCACCCCGGCCGCGCCGGCGCAGCCGAGCGACGACGTCCGGGTGCGGCTTGTAGACCACGCAGGCATCCGGATGCGCGCGGCGCACGGCCTGCAGCAAGCCGATATTCGAGCGCAAGTCCGTCGCCCCGTAGGCGATCGAGGCATCGGTCTCGACCTGCCCCGGCACCAGCAGCACGCGCCGTGCATCGGGCAGGCGCTGCCAGTCGCCGCTGCCGACGTTGTACTTGGTCACGCCCAGCGCGACGATGCGCTCGCGCAGCGCCCGCGCGCGCGAGCGCAGCGCGTCGTCGAATTCGGCCTCGGCCAGCAGCTGCTCCAGGCGCGACGGCGCGCCGGCGTCGTAGTGGATGCCCAGGTCGTCCATCACCCAGGACAGCGGCCGCGCCAGCTCCGCCCCCAGGCCGACCGAGCGCAGGAACCCGTCCTCCAGCCGCACGACCGCGGCCGGCGGGCCGGCCAGCGGCGGCAGCGGCCGCCTGCCCCACAACGCCACCGTCTGCCCGGCGGCGAGCGTTCGCCCGCCGCGCAGAAAGCGCACCTGGCTGCCGCCGAAGTACGCGCGCACGATCGGCTTCTTCCAGCGCGAGAACCCGACCGCGACCACCTCCGGGGCGAAGCGCTCGCGCATGCGGCGCTGCAGCGCCAGCCATTCGATCAGGCGCTCGGGCTCGCAGCGGCGCCCGGTCTCGGGGTCGACGTAGCGCGCATAGCCCGCCAGCGCCGCGTGCACCAGGCGCCACAACGGCACCGGATGGCGGCGCTGCGGCGGCGCCTGCGCATCCTGCGTCAGCCCCCAGCCGGCATAGAACGGCATCCCGAAGCAGCGCACCGGCTTGCCCCACAGCAGGCCCTCGAAGCCGACCTGCGAGGTCACCGCATAGACTGCCGCCGCAGGCTCGAGCAGCGACGGCGCGTGGGCATCGGCCGCGACGACCGTCACGCGCGCGGCCTGCCCCGGCGTCAGCCCGGCGCCGAAATGCCCGCGCTTGCGCCCCTGCACCACCTCCGGGTGCAACTTCAGCAGCACCGGCAGCCCGGGGTGCTCGTCCAGAGCCGCCTCCAGCATTTGCACGAAGTCGGTTGGCCCGGCCCGGCCGAATCCGATCGACGCGTCGCCCGCAGTCTGGTCGACCGCCAGCACCCAGGGGCCGGCGCAAGGCGCGGCCAGTTCGCGCGCCGCGTTGTACTTGCTGACGCGGCCCTGCACCCAGGCGGCCTGGAGCGACTCGGCGCGCGCCCGGGCCGCCTCGTCCAGCGCCGGGTCGGCCACCAGCCGCTCCAGGCGCGATGGCACCGCGGCGTCGTAGTAGATGCCCTCGTCGTCGACCACGACGCCCAGCGGTGGCGCAGCCGAGCCGGCGTCGATGGAGCGCAGGAATGCGTCCTCCACCCACCACAACGGCAGCCCCTGCGCCCGTGCGAGCCGCTCGGCGCGCGCGGCGCTGGGCTTGCGGCCCCAGGCCAGCACGGCACGCGTGTCGCCGCGCGGGCGATCGCACAACGCGTGGTCGTCGAACAGCGCGGCCAGCGTGGCGATGCGCGCCACGCCCCGAGTGGGGACCGCCAGCGACGGCCGTGACTCGTCGCCCACGCCACTCATCGCCGCAAAGGCGGATGCCCCGCCGCCGTGCCGGCTGCCGCGGGCCGGGGCGCGGCGCGCCTGACGCGGTCGACACCGAACACGACGGGCGCCGCCGCCGTACCTTGCGCCTCCACCGGGGCGGGCTGTCGTCCCACCGTGGCCAGCCTTCAGTAGGCCAGCGCCAGCGCGCGCTCGCGCGCCGCAGCCGCGAGCCGGGCCCGGCGTGGCGCGTCGGCAGCCAGCCCGACCACCGCCTGCACCCATGCCAGCGGGTCCGGGGGCAGCAGCAGCCCGTCGAGGCCATCGCGGACGAAGCCGCGGTAGGGCTCGAGGTCCGCATAGAGGCCGACGGCGTGCATGCGCGAGAAGTCCAGGAACTTGGTCGGCCCGCGCCCGGCGTTGAATCGCGAGGGGAGCAGCGGCGCCAGCGCGATGTCGCGCCGGGTGCCCGAGGTGTAGTCGAGGTAGTTCGGCCAGCTCATCGGGTGCAGCACATTGACGCGCGGCAGCGCGCGGAACCGCGCGTAGACCGCATGGTCGCCGAAGACCTCGAAACGCACCGCCGGGGCCCGCGCCTGCACCTGCTGCATGACGGGCAGCAGCCAGTCGAGCTCGGCCCGATGCGACGCGCTGCCGTGGTAGCAGACCCACACAGGCGGCTCGGCGAGCAGGCTGGCGCGCGGCGGCCGCGGGTCGACGACGCGTGGCTGCCAGGGCGCGTACTTGCGCGCGAGCTGCGGGGTCGAGACCCAGAACGCGGTGCAGACCGCCTCGATGCGCTTGCGCTGGCGCAGCGCGTCGCGCCGCACCCGGGTGCGGTAGGGCTCGGGCAGTTCCGCCACGGCGTCGGGGTCCATCAGGTCGTCGTCCATGAAGTAGACGACCGGCACCCCTTGCCCGCGCAAGCCGGCGACCCAGCGCAGCCATCGGCGCGGCAGGTAGCGCACGACGACGGCCAGCGAGGGCGCCGGCGGGATCGCCGATCCGGCGGGCGGATCGACACGCGAGTCGAGCTCGACGACCGGCGCCCCGCCAGCGTCCAGCGCGTGGCGCACCATGTAGGCGGCGCTGGCGGTATCGCCCGGGGCGATCACCAACCGCGCCGACGCCGGTCGCCCCGCCGCGGGCCCGGGCATCGGCGCGGGGAGCGGCTGGTTCGTGATGCCAGACACGAGGTTCACCATAGGATCGATTGTCGGGCCTGTGGCGGGTCGCGTCGGGGCTGTGGGCCGGCGGCCGCAGGCCGCTGGCACGGCGCGCCACCGCGCCGCGCTGCCGCGCCCGC
>JACPVA010000040.1 GCA_016191995.1 Burkholderiales bacterium
GAACAGCCGCCGCACCCAGCCGAAGAAGCCGCTGCCGGCCTCCTTCGCCGCCGGCTGCGGCGCCGCGGCGGCGGCGGGCGCTGCCGGCGGCGGAGCGACGGCGGGCGCGGGTGCGGGCGGCGTCGGCGCCGGCTGGTCGGGCAGCACGCCCTTGATCACCGGCTGCTGCCTCGTCTTGGCCTTGTCGGCGGCGTCGCGCCGGCGCGTGATGCCGACCTCGTCCTGCTCCTCCTCGATCATCGTGTAGCTGGCGCGGTAGCTTTCGAGCCGCGGGTCGTCGTGGCGCAGCCGCTCGAGCTTGTAGTTAGGCGTGTCCAGGTGCGGGTTCGGGATCAGCAGCACGGTCACGCGCTGCTTGAGCTCGATCTTGGTGATCTCGGTGCGCTTCTCGTTGAGCAGGAAGCTCGTCACCTCCACCGGCACCTGCACGTGCACGGCGGCGGTGTTCTCCTTCATCGACTCCTCCTGCACCATGCGCAGGATCTGCAGCGCCGAGCTCTCGGTATCGCGGATGTGGCCGGTGCCGTTGCAGCGCGGGCAGGTGATGTGGCTGCCTTCGCTTAGCGCCGGGCGCAGCCGCTGGCGCGAGAGCTCGAGCAGGCCGAACTTGGAGATGCTGCTGAACTGCACGCGCGCGCGGTCCTGCCGCAGCGCGTCGCGCAGCCGCTGCTCGACCTCGCGCCGGTTCTTGCTCTCGTCCATGTCGATGAAGTCGACGACGATCAGCCCGCCGAGGTCGCGCAGCCGCATCTGGCGCGCGATCTCGTCGGCGGCCTCGAGGTTGGTGCGGGTCGCGGTCTCCTCGATGTCGGTGCCGCGCGTGGCGCGCGCGGAGTTGACGTCCACCGAGACCAGCGCCTCGGTGTGGTCGATCACGATCGCGCCGCCGCTCGGCAGGTTGACGGTGCGGCTGAACGCGGTCTCGATCTGGTGCTCGATCTGGAAGCGGCTGAACAGCGGCGCATCGTCGCGGTAGCGCTTCACGCGCGACGCC
This sequence comes from Burkholderiales bacterium, assembly GCA_016191995.1. Classification (GTDB taxonomy): domain Bacteria; phylum Pseudomonadota; class Gammaproteobacteria; order Burkholderiales; family Burkholderiaceae_C; genus Rubrivivax. The sequence continues at coordinate 995 of JACPVA010000040.1, forward strand.
GTCTCCGGCATCACGTGGTTCATGAACTGCTGCGCCTGGTCGAAGATGTCGTCGGTGTCGATCAGGATCTCGCCGATGTCGGCGGTGAAGTAGTCGCGGATCGCGCGGATCACCAGGCTCGACTCCTGGTAGATCAGGAACGCCCCCTTGCCCGCCTTGGCCGCGCCATCGATCGCGTCCCACAGCTTGAGCATGTAGTTGAGGTCCCACTGCAGCTCGGCGGCGCTGCGGCCGATGCCGGCGGTGCGCGCGATCAGGCTCATCCCCTTCGGGTAGTCGAGCTGGTCCATCGCCTCCTTGAGTTCCTCGCGGTCCTCGCCCTCGATGCGCCGGCTGACGCCGCCGCCGCGCGGGTTGTTCGGCATCAGCACCAGGTAGCGGCCGGCCAGGCTGACGAAGGTCGTCAGCGCCGCGCCCTTGTTGCCGCGCTCCTCCTTCTCGACCTGCACCAGCAGGCTGTCGCCTTCCTTGACGGCGTCGGCGATCTTCGCGTTCCTGACGTCCGTGCCCTCGCGGAAGTAGACGCGCGAGATCTCCTTGAACGGCAGGAAGCCGTGACGGTCCTCGCCGTAGTCGACGAAGCAGGCCTCGAGGCTGGGCTCCACGCGCGTGATGACCGCCTTGTAGATATTGCCCTTGCGCTGCTCGCGCCCCTCGAGCTCGGTCTCGAAGTCGAGCAGCTTCTGGCCGTCGACGATCGCCAGCCGCCGCTCCTCGGGCTGCGTGGCGTTGATCAGCATTCTCTTCATCGGGTCTCCTGCGGCGCAGCGGCCGGCAGCGTGCGCCGGCATGCGCGTCGTCGTTGTCACCGATGCACGAGAACAGGGGTCGGAACCGCGTGGCGAAATGCCCTGGGCCGCGATCCTGCGGCGCCCCGGCGGGGCGCGCGTTCTCAGCAGGAGCGCGGCGTTGGCGCGTGCGTGCCGCGGCCCCGGCGCGCCCTGCGGCCCGTCGCGCGCGCGCCGGCGCGCCCGGCGGATCGTGTCCGGGGCTGGCCTGGGCGGGCGGCGGGGGCGGGCATGGCGCGCGCGGGAGTCGGGGCGACGCGGCGGTCAGCGCGAGCAGCGTGTTCGAGGCACGCTGCCGTCTGGCCACCTGATGTTTCGGTGCTGCCTGCCGGGCGAGCGACCGCGAAGGTCGGACGGACCGGGCGGGTGAGCGAGGTTCTTCGACTGTTCTCTGCCACCCCCTGAGACGCGCCGCCGGCGCAGCTGCGGCTGGCCGGCCCACGCACCGGGCATGGGGTGTTGCATCACCAAGAAGCGGCCACCGGCGGGCGGCCGCGCTGCCACGTGATCCGGTCGTGCCCGGGTAAACTCCGACAAATCAAGCACTTACCGCACGAACGTGGAGCCGCGGATTATACGGGCGAAAGCGCCGGCCGCGGCGGCGGAAAAGCGCCGCCGCGGCGGCGCTGGCGCGGCGTTCACGCGCGCGGGGGGCACCGAGCGCGCCGGGTCGACGGGGCGGTCGACGCCGGATCCTGGCCGCGCGGGAGCCGCGACGCCGGACGGCACTGGCGGCGTGCCCACGGCGCAGGTCTGGTCGGTCGACGAGGAGTCCGCCGGCCAGCGGCTGGACAACTGGCTGCTGCGGCGCCTGAAGGGAGTGCCCAAGACGCTGGTCTATCGCGTCATCCGCAGCGGCGAGGTGCGTGTCAACCGCGGCCGGGCGCATGCCGACACGCGGCTCGCCGCCGGCGACCGCGTTCGCCTGCCGCCGCTGCGGCTGGCCGCGCGCGCGCCGTCGGCCGCCCCGCCGCGCGAGTTCACGGTGCTGTTCGAGGACGAGCAGCTGCTGGCGATCGACAAGCCCGCCGGCACCGCGGTGCACGGCGGCAGCGGGGTCAGCTTCGGCGTCATCGAGCAGCTGCGCCGCGCGCGCCCCGAGGCGCGCTTCCTGGAGCTGGTGCACCGGCTCGACAAGGAGACCTCGGGCATCCTGCTGCTGGCCAAGAAGCGCAGCGCGCTGCTCGCGCTGCAGGAGCAGTTCCGCCAGCGCGGGACGAGCAAGGTCTACGCCGCGCTGGTGGCCGGCGACTGGCCGGCGCGCCTGAAGCTGATCGACCTGCCGCTGCTGCGCACCACCGACGCCGCCGGCGACCGGCAGGTGCGCGTGAGCTCGGACGAGGTCGAGGCGGCGCGGCGCTCGATCACGCTGGTCCGCGTGCTGCGGCGCGTGGAGCTCCTCGGGCAGCACTTCAGCCTGCTGGACGTGACGATCCGGACCGGCCGCACGCACCAGATCCGCGTCCACCTGGCGCACCACGGGCACCCGATCGCCGGCGACCCGAAATACGGCGACTTCCCGCTCAACCGCCGGCTCGCGCGCGAGGCCGGGATCTCGCGCATGCTGCTGCACGCACGCCGGCTCGCGTTCGACCACCCGGCCGATGGCCGACGCATCGAGCTGGAATCGGGCTTGCCGGCAGAATGGCAGGTTGTGCTGGACGCGCCATGAACGACCGCCGCCGCTTCGACCTCATCGTCTTCGACTGGGACGGGACGCTGTTCGACTCCACCGCGCTGATCGTGCAGTGCATCCAGGCCGCGTGCCGCGAGGTCGGCGCGCCCGAGCCGAGCGCCGAGCGCGCCGCCTACGTGATCGGGCTCGGGCTGCACGATGCGATGCGGCACGCCGCCCCCGGGCTGGCGCCGGAGCGCTACCCCGAGCTCGGGCGGCGCTACCGGCAGCATTACTTCGCGCGCCAGCACGAGCTGCTGCTGTTCGACGGCACGCTCGAGATGCTCGCGGCGCTGAAGCTGCGCCAGCATTTCCTGGCCGTGGCCACCGGCAAGAGCCGGGTCGGGCTGGACGAGGCGCTGCGCCACGCCAGCCTGCACGAGATGTTCGACGCCACCCGCACCGCCGACGAGACCGCGAGCAAGCCCGACCCGCGCATGCTGCTCGAGCTGATGACCGAGATCGGCGCCGACCCGGCGCGCACGCTGATGGTCGGCGATACCACGCACGACCTGCAGCTCGCCGCCAACGCCGGCACTGCCAGCGTCGCGGTGGCCTACGGCGCGCACGAGCCCGAGGGCCTGGCCGCGCAGGCCCCGCTGGCGGTCCTGCACTCGACGCGCGAGCTGCATCGCTGGCTGCTGGAGCACGGGTGAACGCGCCGCGCCGCTGCCGAGCGCCGATCCCGCAGCGCGCAGCGCGCAGGGACGTCCAGTGAGCTGCGCCGGGTCGACGCCGGATCCCGGCGCCGCCGCGCCGGCGCTGGCGCCGCAGCCGCTGTGCCCATCCGGGGCGCTGGCCGAGCGCGGCCGCGCGGTCGTGTTCGACCTCGTCTGCCGCGGCGAGCCGATGCGGGCCTTCGCGCTGCGCATCGACGGCCGCGTCGTCGCCTACCTGAACCGCTGCGTGCACCGGCCGGTCGAGATGGAGTGGCAGCCCTGCGACTTCCTCGACGCGCTGGACCGGCGCTGGATCGTCTGCTCGATGCACGGCGCGCATTACGATGCCGGCAGCGGCCGCTGCGCCGCCGGCCCCTGCGGCGGCGGTACGCTGACGCCGGTGCCGGTGCTGGAGCGCGACGGCCGCGTCTGGTGGCAGCCGACACGCGAGCTGCAGCCACCGGCAGCCTCCCGGTGCAGTGTTCCAGGCTAACACTGCACTGGCTCACCTGCGGACGCCCCCGCGCCGCTTCAGGACGACCCACGATGGACCCGATGGAAACCGACCGCAACGCGCCGCAGGCCGCCGGCGCCGCGCTGCCAGCCCCGGCACGCGCCGAAGGCGGCGACGCCACTGCCGCCGCGCTCGCTGCCGCGGTGCGCGCGCTGGTCGCCGATCGTCGCAGCGAGCGCCACTGGCGCGTCTTCTTCCGCCTCGCGTGGCTGGTCCTGATCGCGCTCGTGGCCTGGGCGCTGCTGTCGCGCGCGTCGCCGGTCGTGGCGCCGAGCCAGCCACACACCGCGCTGGTCGAGGTGCGCGGCGAGATCGCGATCGACAGCGAGGCCAGCGCCGACCGCCTAGTCGGTGCGCTCGAGGAGGCCTTCTCCGACAAGGGCGCGCAGGCGGTCGTGCTGCGCATCAACTCGCCCGGCGGCAGCCCGGTGCAGTCGGGCATCGTCTACGACGAGATCCTGCGGCTGAAGGCCGCGCATGGCAAGAAGGTCTATGCGGTGGTCGAGGACGTCTGCGCCTCGGGCGCCTACTACATCGCCGCCGCCGCCGATGCGATCTATGTCGACAAGGCGAGCCTGGTCGGCAGCGTCGGTGTGCTGATGGACGGCTTCGGCTTCGTCGGCCTGATGGACAAGCTCGGCATCGAGCGCCGGCTGCTGACCGCGGGCGAGCACAAGGGCCTGCTCGACCCCTTCAGCCCGCGCGACCCGGTCGACACCGCGCACGCGCAGGCGCTGATCGACCAGATCCACCGCCAGTTCATCGACGCCGTCAAGCGCGGGCGCGGCGAGCGGCTGAAGGAGGCCGGCAACACCTTCTCCGGCCTGGTCTGGAACGGCGAGGAGGCGGTGCGGATCGGGCTGGCCGACGCGACCGGCAACCTCGGCTATGTCGCGCGCGAGGTCATCGGCGCCGAGGAGATCGTCGACTACACCGCCTACGAGAACCTGGCCGAGCGCCTGGCGCGCCGCTTCGGCGCCGCAGTCGGCGAGAGCGCGGTGCGCGCGCTGCGCGGCATCGCGCCGCTTCGCTGATGGCCGGCCCGGATGCCGCGCTGCACGCGGGGGCGCCGCCGCTGCACGAGCGGCTGCAGGTCGCCTTGCAGCATGTGCTGCCGAAGCAGGCCCTGACCGCTGCGGCCGGCCGCTTCGCACGCTGGCATGGCGGCGCACTGGCGACGGCGGCGATCCGCGCCTTCGTGCGCCGCTATGGCGTCGACCTGTCCGAGGCGGCCTGCCCGGATCCGGCCGCCTACGCCAGCTTCAACGACTTCTTCGGGCGCGCGCTCGCGCCCGGCGCGCGGCCGCTGGCCGACGCCGAATGGATCTGCCCGGTCGACGGCGCGCTCAGCCAATGCGGGCGCATCGACGCCGGCGAGCTGATCCAGGCCAAGGGCCACCGCTACCGCGCGCAGGCGCTGCTCGGCGGCGATGCCGCGCTGGCCGCCGCCTTCGACGGCGGCTGGTTCGCGACGCTGTACCTCAGCCCGCGCGACTACCACCGCATTCACATGCCCGCGGCCGGTGCGCTGCGGCGCATGCTGCATGTCCCGGGGGCGCTGTACTCGGTCAACCCGGCGACCGCGCGCGGCGTGCCGGGGCTGTTCGCGCGCAACGAGCGCGTCGTCTGCATCTTCGACGACGAGGGCGGTGCCCCGTGGGCGATGGTGCTGGTCGGCGCGACCATCGTCGGCAGCATGGCTACCGTCTGGCACGGCGTCGTCAACCCGCCGCGGCCGGGGCGGTTGCGCGAGTGGTCCTACGCGGGCGGTGAGCACCGCCTGGCGCAGGGCGACGAGATGGGGCGCTTCCTGCTCGGGTCGACGGTCGTCGTGCTGGCGCCGCCGGGGCCTTTCGTCCTCGATCCGTCGTGGCGCCCGGGCCGTCCGGTGCGCATGGGCGAGGCGATGGCGCGCCGCGGGTGATCGAGACGGACCTACCTACGGGCGTATGAGAAGTACCTGCCCAAGAAAACGGCGGTGCTGGGCCCGTGCCAGCCAGTCGCCATAGCCCGCCGCGCGCAGGCCGCAAGGCGTCGCGGACTTGCGCAGCGAAGCCGGGAGCGTGCCAACCGGTGCGCGCGGCGGAGGCGGTCGGCGCTGCGCGCCGACTCCCCTGCGATGCTCCCGCTCCTGGCCCGCCGCCAAACTCGCTTCGTTCGCTGCGCTCACTACGCTCAAACAGTGGCGGCGAGTCAGTTCACGAAGCGCGCTTCGCGCGCGGCCAGGAGCGCTGCGCTTCTCGGCGCCTCCCACGCACGCCCCGGCTGGCCCGCTCCCGGCTTCGCGGCCACGTAGTCGGTGTTCGACCGTCGAACACCACCGTGGGTCCCGCAAGGACGCGGGGGCTCTGCGGCCGGGCGAATAGGCGCCGCCGAGCAGCGCAGCGCAGCGGTGGGCGAGCCCGGACACGAGACAGTGCCTGCGCACTGTCTCGTGCCTGGCGAGCCGGCCGGGCATGCAGGCCCGGCCGTGGGGCGCCGCAGGCGACGGACCGGCGAGGAGGATTTATGCGACGACGCGGGAGCGTCGGCGCGAAGCCACCGCAGCCGCGCCGCGGAGCGAGCAGCGCAGGGGACCCGGCCGCAGGCCGGGCGGCGACTCTTGAGCCCCACCGCAGAGCCCCCGCGGCCTTGCCGCGCTGCTCGTCGACAGCCGGCTGCGGGGGACAGCGGACCCTCGTGGAGGCCCGCAACGGGCTGCATACGGCCGGTCGACCCCATGGTCCGGGGAACGTACAGTGACCGACGCCGGCCCGACGCCAGGCCTCGATCCCGAGGGCATGCGGCTCAGGGATGCCGTTCTCGGCCCCCCCGGCCCGGCCCAGCGCCGCGCGCTGGCCAAGACGATCACGCTGCTGGAGTCGACGCGCACCGACCATCGAGCGCGTGCCGATGCGCTGCTGGGGGCGCTGCTGCCGGCCGCCGGCAAGGCGGTGCGGTTGGGCATCAGCGGCGTGCCGGGGGTCGGCAAGAGCAGCTTCATCGAGGCGCTGGGGCTGCATCTGATCGCGCTCGGCCACCGCGTCGCGGTGCTCGCGGTCGACCCGAGCTCGAGCGTCTCGGGCGGATCGATCCTGGGCGACAAGACCCGCATGGAACGCCTGTCGGCCGACGAGCGCGCCTTCATCCGGCCCAGCCCGGCCGGCGCGACGCTGGGCGGGGTCGCGGACAAGACGCGCGAGGCGATGCTGGTGTGCGAGGCCGCGGGATTCGACGTCGTCGTCGTCGAGACCGTCGGCGTCGGCCAGAGCGAGACCGCGGTCGCCGGCATGACCGACTGCTTCGTCCTGCTGCAGCTGCCCAACGCCGGCGACGAGCTGCAGGCGATCAAGCGCGGCGTGATGGAGCTGGCCGACCTCGTCGTCATCAACAAGGCCGATCTGGACCCGGATGCCGCGATGCGCGCGCAGGCGCAGATCACGAGCACGATGCGGCTGCTCGGGCCGCACGCCCACGTTGCCTCGCGCGTGCTGCAAGCCAGCGCCACGAAGGGGAAGGGCGTGGCCGAGTTCTGGCAGGCGGCGAGCGACTTCCGAGCGCGCGAGCGCGACGGCGGCGCGCTTGCCGAGCGCCGCCACCGCCAGGACCTGGCCTGGATGTGGGAACGCATCGAGGCCGGGTTGCGCGACCGCTTCCGCCGCCATCCGCTGGTGCGCGAGGCGCTGCCGCGCGTCGCCGACGACGTCGAACGTGGCACGCTGGCGCCGTCGGTGGCGGCGCGCCGGCTGCTGGACCTGATGCACTGAACCACGGACCGCCCGAAGGAGAAACCGACCATGTACGACATCATCGAACAACTCGAGCACAAGCGCGCCGCGGCGCGGCTGGGCGGCGGCGCCAAGCGCATCGAGGCGCAGCACGCCAAGGGCAAGCTCGCCGCGCGCGAGCGCATCGAGCTGCTGCTCGACGAGGGCAGCTTCGAGGAATGGGACATGTTCGTCGAGCACCGCTGCGCCGACTTCGGCATGGCCGAGCAGAAGATCCCCGGCGACGGCGTCGTCACCGGCTACGGGATGATCAACGGCCGGCTCGTCTTCGTCTTCAGCCAGGACTTCACCGTCTTCGGCGGCGCGCTGTCGGAGGCGCACGCGGAGAAGATCTGCAAGGTGATGGACCAGGCGATGAAGGTCGGCGCGCCGGTCATCGGCCTGAACGACTCCGGCGGTGCACGCATCCAGGAGGGCGTGGCGTCGCTGGGCGGCTACGCCGAGGTCTTCCAGCGCAACGTGATGGCCAGCGGCGTGATCCCGCAGATCAGCATGATCATGGGGCCGTGTGCCGGCGGCGCGGTCTATTCGCCGGCGATGACCGACTTCATCTTCATGGTCAAGGACAGCAGCTACATGTTCGTCACCGGCCCCGAGGTGGTCAAGACGGTGACGCACGAGACCGTGACCGCCGAGCAGCTCGGCGGCGCGACGACGCACACGACCAGGAGCGGGGTGGCCGACCTCGCGTTCGAGAACGACGTCGAGGCGATCCTGATGCTGCGGCGGCTGTTCAACTACCTGCCGCTGAACAACCGCGACAAGGCGCCGCTGCGTCCGAGCGCCGACCCGGCCGAGCGCATGGACCTGTCGCTCGACACGCTGGTGCCCGACAACCCGAACAAGCCCTACGACATCAAGGAGCTGATCGTCAAGACCGTCGACGACGGCGATTTCTTCGAGCTGCAGCCCGACCACGCGAAGAATATCGTCATCGGCTTCGGCCGCATGGAGGGTGCGACGGTCGGCATCGTCGCCAACAACCCGATGGTGCTCGCCGGCTGCCTGGATATCCGCAGCAGCATCAAGGCGGCGCGCTTCGTGCGCTTCTGCGACGCGTTCAACATCCCGGTCGTCACCTTCGTCGACGTGCCGGGCTTCATGCCGGGCACGGCGCAGGAGTACGCCGGCATCATCAAGCATGGCGCCAAGCTGCTGTACGCCTACGCCGAGTGCACCGTCCCGAAGGTCACGGTGATCACGCGCAAGGCCTACGGCGGTGCCTACGACGTGATGAGCTCCAAGCACCTGCGCGGCGACGTCAACCTCGCCTGGCCGAATGCCGAGATCGCGGTCATGGGCCCGAAGGGCGCGGTCGAGATCATCTTCCGCCAGGACAAGGACGACCCGGCCAAGCTCGCCGCGCGCGAGGCCGAGTACAAGGCGCGCTTCGCCAACCCCTTCGTCGCCGGCGCGCGCGGCTATATCGACGACGTCATCCAGCCGCACGAGACGCGCAAGCGCATCTGCCGCAGCCTGGCGATGCTGAAGGACAAGAAGCTCGACAACCCGTGGCGCAAGCACGGCAACATCCCCCTTTGACGGCGACGGAGGCAAGCATGTTCGACAAGATCCTGATCGCTAATCGCGGGGAGATTGCCTGCCGCGTCGTCAAGACCGCGCGCCGGATGGGCATCGCGACGGTGGCCGTCTACTCCGAGGCCGACCGCGATGCGCGCCATGTCGCGCTCGCCGACGAGGCGGTGTTCATCGGCCCGGCGCCGAGCCGCGAGAGCTACCTCGTGGCCGACAAGATCCTCGCCGCCGCCAAGGCCACCGGCGCGCAGGCGGTGCACCCGGGCTACGGCTTCCTGTCCGAGAACGAGGGCTTCGCGCGCCGTGCCGAGGCGGAGGGCATCGTCTTCATCGGCCCCAAGGCGCACAGCATCGCGGCGATGGGCGACAAGATCGCGTCCAAGAAGCTCGCGCTCGAGGCCAGGGTCAATACGATTCCGGGCTGGAACGACACCATCGAATCGCCCGAGCAGGCGGTGCAGATCGCGCGCCAGATCGGCTACCCGGTGATGATCAAGGCCAGCGCCGGCGGCGGCGGCAAGGGGCTGCGCGTGGCCTGGGACGACAAGCAGGCGCACGAGGGCTTCGCATCCTGCCGCAACGAGGCGCGCAGCGCCTTCGGCGACGACCGCGTCTTCATCGAGAAGTTCATCGAGAACCCGCGCCACATCGAGATCCAGGTGCTCGGCGACGCGCACGGCAATATCGTCTACCTCAACGAGCGCGAGTGCTCGATCCAGCGCCGGCACCAGAAGGTGATCGAGGAGGCGCCGTCGCCGTTCATCAGCGAGGCGACGCGGCGCGCGATGGGCGAGCAGGCGGTCGCGCTGGCCAAGGCGGTGCAGTACCAGAGCGCGGGCACGGTCGAGTTCGTCGTCGGCCGCGACCAGGGCTTCTACTTCCTCGAGATGAATACCCGGCTGCAGGTCGAGCACCCGGTCACCGAGTCGATCACCGGCGTCGACCTCGTCGAGCAGATGATCCGCGTGGCCGCCGGCGAGCGGCTGCCGTTCACCCAGGCCAACATCCCGCGCCGCGGCTGGGCGATCGAGTGCCGCATCAACGCCGAGGACCCGTTCCGCGGATTCCTGCCGTCGACCGGGCGGCTGGTGCGCTACCTGCCGCCGCCGACGACGATGGAGGCCGCGCTGCCGGTGCCCGAGGGCGGCGGCGTGCGCGTCGACACCGGGGTCGCCGAGGGCGGCGAGATCCCGATGTTCTACGACTCGATGATCGCCACGCTGATCGTGCACGGGCTGGACCGCAGCGACGCGATCGCGCGCATGCGCGAGGCGCTGAACGGCTTCGTCATCCGCGGGGTGTCGAGCAACATCCCGTTCCAGGCCGCGCTGCTGGCGCACCCGGCCTTCGTCGCCGGCGACTTCGACACCGGCTTCATCGCCGCGCACTACGCGCACGGTTTCCGGGCCGAGGACGTGCCGCACGACGATCCGGACTTCCTCATCGCGCTGGCGGCGGCGGCCTACCGCCGCTATCGCGAGCGCGCCGCCGGCATCAGCGGCCAGCTCGCCGGCCATGGCGTGAAGATCGGGCGCGACTTCACCGTCGTCGTCCGCGGCGAGGCTGGCGCGCAGTCGCACCACCTGGTGACCGTCGATGCCGGCGACGGACTGCGCGTCGGCGTCGGCGACAAGACCTATGGCATCGAGATCGACTGGCGCATGGGGGGCATCCGCGCGACCGGCCGCTGCAACGGCAATCCGTTCACGGCGCAGATCGAGCGCGACGGGCTGTGGACCGTCGTCCAGCACAACGGCCGGCGCATCGAGGCGATGGTGATGAGCGCGCGTGCCGCCGAGCTGCTGCGCGCGATGCCGTACAAGCCGCCGGCCGACATGAGCAGGTTCCTCTTGTCGCCGATGCCGGGGCTGCTGGTCGACATCGCGGTGGCGCCGGGCAAGGCGGTGCAGGCGGGCGAGAAGCTCGCCGTCATCGAGGCGATGAAGATGGAGAACATCCTCGTCGCGGCGCGCGACGGCGTGGTCGCCGAACTGCTGGCGAGCAAGGGCGAGAGCCTCGCGGTCGACCAGCCGATCATGCGCTTCGAGTGAGGGAGGCGATGATGAACCCGAGCCACGATGCCGCGACCGCCGCCGGTGCCGCCGGTGCCACCGGCGGCGAGGCGCCGCGCAAGCCGTTTCGCATCCTCGGCATCCAGCAGATCGCGATCGGCGGGCCGGACAAGGTGCGGCTGCGCAGGCTGTGGGTCGACGTGCTCGACCTGCAGATCAAGTCGACCTTCGTCAGCGAGCGCGAGAACGTCGACGAGGATGTCTGCGCGCTCGGCCGCGGCCCGCACGCGGTCGAGGTCGACCTGATGCAGCCGCTGGATGCGGACAAGAAGCCGGCGGTGCACGCCACGCCGCTGAACCACGTCGGGCTGTGGGTCGACGACCTGCCGGCGGCGGTGGCGTGGATGACGGCGCACGGCGTGCGCTTCGCGCCCGGCGGCATCCGCAAGGGCGCGTCGGGCCACGATATCTGCTTCATCCACCCGAAGGCGAGCGACGAGTTTCCGATCGCCGGCGAGGGGGTGCTGATCGAGCTGGTGCAGGCGCCGCCGGAGGTGGTCGCGGCGCTGCGCTGAGCGGCGCCGGCGCGGCGGCGCTCGTCGCCCGCGCGCCCTGTCGTCCCTGGGGGGTGCGCCGCGCGCGCAGCGGCCGTATGCTGGCGGCACGCCGCGGGGGACGGTCGGCGGCCTCGGCGCCAGCGGGCGCGCCGGAGCGCCGTGCCGCGGGCCCGCGGCCTTGCCGATGCGCGTCTTCATCAGCTATCGCCGGGACGACAGCAGCGTGCACGCGCGGCTGCTGCACCGGGAGCTGTCGTCGTATTTCGGCGCCGACCATGTTTTCATGGATTACGAGGACATCGGCTGGGGCGACGACTTCGCGGCGCGCATCGACGCCTCGCTCGACCGCGCCGACGTGGTCGTCGTCGTCGTCGGGCCGCGTTGGGCCGAGATGGTCCAGCACCGCCTGCGCGGCGACGACTGGGTGCGCCGCGAGGTCGAGCAGGCGCTGAGGCTGCGCGCCGCCGGCCGGCTGCGCGTCCTGCCGGTGCTGGTCGGCGGCGCCCGCTGGGACGGTGCGGCGCTGCCGCGCGGCCTGGCCGAGCTGGCGCTGCTGAACGCACCCGTGCTGCGCGATGCGGGCTTCGACCAGGATGTCGTCGCCGTGGTCGAGGCGATCCGCCAGCGCCGCCTGTGGCAGGAGCTGGTCGCCGTGGCGCGCGCACGGCAGGCGCGGCTGGCCGGCCTCGCGCTCGGCCTGGCCGCCGCGGTCGGGGCCTGGACCGGCGTGCTCGGTCGGCTCGGGATCGACACCTGGCTGAATACGACCACGATGGCGCTGGCGGCAATGTCCGGGCCGGCGCCGGCGCCCAGCGACGAGCTGGTTCTGGTGTCGATCGACGAGGCCAGCGTGCGTGCGGTCGGGCGGCCGCTCGACGCCAGCTGGCGCGACGAACATGCGCGGCTGGTCGACCGCGTGCGCGATGCCGGAGCGCGCAGCCTGGCCTTCGACCTGTTCTTCGATGCGCCCGGCGCGTCCGGGGCCGATGCGTCGTTCGCCGCGAGCATCGCGCGCGCGGCGCCCGGCCTGCCGGTCTTGCTGGCGGTGCAGGAGCTTGCCGGCGCTGCCGCATCGCCTGGGACGGGTCGTCCGGACCACGAACCCATCGCAGCCGACGGCGGCGCTGCCGCGGTGGCGCCGCGGCTGCTGCCGGCCCTGTCGGCGGCCGGTGCCGGCTGGGGCGTGGCCTGCGCCGGCCGGCGCCTGGGCGTCGCCTACGCGATGCCGCTGGCGGCGGCGGCGCCGGATGGCGAGCCGGCCTACCCGTCGCTGGCGCTGGCGGCATTCGCCGGCCCGTCCCCGGTCGGGCGTATCGGGCAGTCCGAGATCGCCGCGCGCACGCTGCACGTGCCGGCGCTGGCGCGCGGCGGACCTGAGGCGGTCGGCTTCTTCGAGGTCTCGCCGCTCGGGCGCGAGCAGCCTGCCTGCCCGGTGCTGCAGCGCGGCCACTGGCTGGCGCAGCAGCTGATCGACCCGGCACGCCTGGCCGCTGCAGGGGCCCGCGTGGAGTACGCCCAGGTACTGCACGGCGACCCGGTGGCGCTGACCACGCTGCGCGGCCGCATCGTGCTGGTCGGCCCGACGCTGCAGGGTGTCGACCAGATCGCCGTCGCCGGCGGGCCGCCGCGCTGGGGCGTCGAGTTGATCGCGGCGCAGATCGACGGCCTGCTGCAGCGTCGCGCGGTGCGCGCGGCCGGCCCCTGGACCCAGGCCGCACTGGGGCTGGCGATCGGCTTCGTCGGCGCCGCCGTCGCCGTCGCGCTGCACGGGCGGCACGCGGCGGTGCTCGCCGGCGCGGTTGCCGGCCTGGCGCTGCTGGTCGGGGCCGCCGTCGTCGCCTGGTACCGCCTCGACGGCCAGTTGCTGGGCGTCCATTACGGTTGGGTCGCGCTCGTGCTGGCGGCGCTGGCGGCGCGGCGCATCATGAGGAGTGCACTGTGATGTCGAACGCCATGCGCAGATCGGCCTGGGCGCGAGGCCTCGTGGGGTGCCTGATCGCGGTGTTGGCAGGCCCGTGGATGGCCGGCTGCGCCACCGGGCCCGGCGTCGGGCCGGCGCGAGCGACGCATCTGGTCGCGCTGGTCGCCGACGGCACGCGGCTGGCCGACGACAGCGAAGCCGCCGCGATGCTGCGCGTCTGGCGCGACGGCCAGCCGATACGGGTGCATGCGGGGATGGCGCTGCAGCTCGGCGACCGTTTCTCGACCAGCGAGCGCGGGCAGGCGGTCGTCCGTTTTTCCGGCGGCACGGAGCTGTATGTCGGGCCGGCCAGCCGCGGCCGCATCGGAACCGTCGGCGAGGCGCTCGGCAGCTTCTTCGCCAAGGTGCGCGGACTGTTCGACATCGAGACCGAGTTCGTGCATGCGGGCGCGCGTGGCACTGGTTTCCGGCTCGACGCCGACGCCAACGGACGCGCGCGAATCCTGGTGCTGGACGGCCGCGTCGAGGTCGCGTCGCCGCGCGGCGCGTGGGCGCCGGTCGTGGTCGCTGCCGGCCAGGGCGCCAAGGTCCACCCGCAGGCGCCAGTCGCGCGCCCGCTGACCGAGACCGAGCTGCGGGATACGGTGGCCTGGGTCGAGGGCCTGGAGCGCCTCGTGCCGGCTGCGCCGAAGGAATCGGCATCCGGCGTCGCCCCGCTGCTGGCGGTCGGCGCGATGCTGGCGCTGCTGGCCTCGTCGGGCGACCGCGCCGACCCCGACGACGGCCGGCGGGACGACGGAACCGACCGCCGCCGCAAGGAGGACGACCGCCGGCGCGCTGACGGCGTGCCGCCGCTGTCCGCGCCCGACGGGCTGCGACCCGGGGCGGCCGACCTGTCGCGGGCGCCGACGCTGAAATGCGGGCTTCCGGTCCCGCTGACCTGGGACGCCGTGCCCGGCGCGCTCGACTATGCGATCAGGCTGCAGCTGCGACCGCCGCGCGGGACCGAATGGCGGGACCTGGACAGACAGGTCGTCAGTGCCGCCCGCGCCCGCACGCCCGGCAAACTGAGCGGCACGTTTCGTTGGTGGGTGCAGGCGCGCGATGCGCGCGGCGCCGGCCCGACCTCGGCGGCGATGTACTTCGAGTGCGCCGGCGCGGAGCCGCGCTGACTCCCGGTCGGGGTCGGCCGGATCGGTCGCCGACGGCGGCTCAGGCCGCGGGCTCCTGCCGGCCTGCCGGCGCGGCGATCGCCGCGCCCGCGCGCCGGGCGCGCCGAGAAGCGAAACTCGGTGCCGGGTTTCTGATCACAGGGCCGGGCCCACGCGCCGCGCAGGCCGCGCCGGTGCGGTGGCGGGCCCACATTGCCGAGGAGCCATTCGATGAGCATGCAATCACTGCTCGACCAGCTGCTGCGGTCGGGCCTGGGCGGGATGGGCGGCGCGCTGCGGTCGGGAGCGCGCGGCCGCGACGGCGCGCCGGGAGGTAGCGACCTCGGCAAGCTCGCCACCGGCGCCGCCGCCGGCGGCGCGCTGGCGCTGCTACTGGGCAGCAAGCGTGGGCGCAGGGTGGGTGGCAGCGTGCTGAAATACGGTACGGTTGCCGCGCTGGGGGCAGTGGCTTGGCGCGTCTACCAGGACTGGGAGGCCCGGCAGGCCGCCGGCACCACCGCCGGGGCGCCGGCAGCGAAGACTGCGCAGCCAGCGCCTGCCACCCCGGACAGCTTCGCGCTGCTGCCTGCGCCGCAGCTCGAGTCGCACAGCCAGGCCATGCTCAAGGCCATGATCTCGGCGGCCAAGGCCGACGGCCACATGGACGATCGCGAGCGCGAGCTGGTGCAGGCCGAGCTGCACCGCCTCGAGGCCGACCCGGCGCTGCGTGGCTGGGTCGATGCCGAGCTGCGGCGCCCGGTCGAGCCGGCCGAGGTCGCGGCGGCCGCCACCGGCCCCGAGATGGCGGCCGAGATCTACCTGGCCAGCGTGCTCGTCGCCGACGAGACGACGACGATGGAACGCGCCTACCTCGACGCGCTGGCGGCGGCGCTGAAGCTGCCGCCCGAGCTCAGGTCCGAGCTCGACGCCCGGGCTCGCGACGGTCGCTGAAAGCGCCGCCGCGCCCGGGCGAAGACCGGCTGCTCTTCGATATTGAAGCGGCGGGCGCAGGCGTTCGCGCGCGGGGGCGCGACGGGCCAGGCGGCGTTGCGGCCCGACGGCTGCATGCGCGGTTGCCGCATGTTGCAGATGGCGCGGGGCGCTTACCGATGCGAGCTCGCGTCGGGCCCGATTGAGGCCGAAGACACAGACGAACCTGCTTCGTCCCGAGGCGGGAGGCACCGTGTCGGACGCCAACCATGACCCCTGTTTCTATCTCGCACCAGGCCGCCCGCCGGTGCGCGGCGCTCGCCTTGACCGTTCTCGGCCTGGCCGCCTGCGGCGGCGGTGATCCCGAGCCCGACGCCGTTCGGTCGTCACTTGCACTGCGCAGGGTCGTAGCGCCGGCGCAGCACGCGCTGTACCTCGGCGTCACGGTGCCCGGCTACCCGCACAAGGTCGATGTCTATCGGACTGCCGGGGCGACGCGGGCGCTGGTCCTCCTGCATGGGCATGGCGGCCGCAACTGGCAACTGGCCTACGACCTCGGCTTCAACCGCAAGCTGGCGCCGCAACTGGCGCGCAACGTGAACTGGGACTGGCTGGCCGCCAACGGCATCGTCGCCGTGGTTCCGCAGGGCCAGATTCCTCCCGGTTCGACGGCGCCGGTGTGGAGCAACTACATCACCGACTCCGGCCAGGACGATGTCGCCTTCCTGGGCGCGCTGGCGGCGCAGGTGCGCACCCAGTACGGCGTCGGGCAGGTCGCCTTGGCCGGCCATTCGAACGGTGGCGCGATGACGGCACGCGTCTGGTGCGAGGCCACGCCAGCCTTCGATGCCTATTTCTCGATCGCGGGGCCGATGCCGTCTTCGACCTTTCCGCAGCCGGCCCCGACCTGCATCCCGCTGGCGCCGGCGCCGTATGCGATGATCGTCGGCGACCTGGACGACAAGTTGGCGCAGTTCGCGCCCGGGTTGGTCGAACCCACCGCCGAGCAGGTCGAGGCTGGGCTGACCGACGAGGTCCTGCTGTCCGAGTGGGGCCGTCATCGCGACCGCAGCGCATCGGTCTGCGGCGCAGAGCCGATGCTGGAGGACCGCGTCGCGGATGCGGCCTCGACGCGCTGGGCGGACTGCGCGAGCCAGCAGCAGTATGTCATCGTGCACGACGCCCAGCACCCGATCGCGTCGATCGAGCAGCATGCGGGCCAGCGCATGCTGCCGATGATCGTGGACTTTATCGGCAGCGCGATCCCGGCCGGAGCGAGCCAGCAACGCTAGCGCTGCGGGCGCGGCACGAGATCCGCCGTCGTCCGGCGCCTCGATCCGGCCGACGCCGCCTGGCGCCACCCGGAACTGCCCGACGTGCAGCGGCCGAGCCGTCGATGCGGCGCTTGCTCGGCCGCGAAGCGCAGGCCACCGGTCGCCTTGGCCCACCGACCGGCCCCGGGGGCAAGCCGGTCGCCACAGGCCAGCGGCGGCGAGGATCGCGGACAATATCGGATCCGTTGCATGCGGATCCTGCCATGCCCGCCCGCACACTGTACGACAAGCTCTGGGACGAACATGTCGTCCGCACCGAGGACGACGGCACCGCCATCCTCTACATCGACCGCCATCTGGTGCACGAGGTGACCAGCCCGCAGGCCTTCGAGGGCCTGCGGCTGGCCGGGCGCAAGCCCTGGCGCGTCAGCTCGATCGTCGCCACCGCCGACCACAACACGCCGACCCACGGCTGGGAGCGCGGCTACGACGGCATCGCGGATCCGATCAGCAAGCAGCAGATCGTGACGCTGGACGCCAATATCCGCGAGTTCGGCGCCGCGGCCTACTTCCCCTTCCTCGACCGGCGCCAGGGCATCGTTCACGTCATCGGGCCCGAGAACGGTGCCACGCTGCCCGGCATGACGGTGGTCTGTGGCGACAGCCACACCAGCACCCACGGCGCCTTCGGCGCGCTCGCGCACGGCATCGGCACGAGCGAGGTCGAGCATGTGCTGGCGACACAGACGCTGCTGGCCAGGAAGGCGAAGAATATGCTGGTCCGGGTCGAGGGCCGGCTCGCCCCCGGCTGCTCGGCCAAGGATATCGTGCTGGCGATCATCGGCCGCATCGGCACCGCCGGCGGTACCGGCTGCACGATCGAGTTCGGCGGCAGCGCGATCCGCGCGCTGTCGATGGAAGGCCGCATGACGGTGTGCAACATGGCGATCGAGGCCGGCGCGCGCGCCGGGCTGGTCGCGGTCGACGACAAGACGATCGACTATGTCAAGGGCCGCCCCTTCGCCCCCGGGACCGACCCGAAGACCGGGCGCTTCGTCGGCGGGCCCGAGTGGGATGCCGCGGTCGCGCACTGGCGCACGCTGCACTCCGACCCGGATGCGCGCTTCGACGTCGTGGTCGATCTCGACGCCGCGCGTATCGCGCCGCAGGTCAGCTGGGGAACGAGCCCGGAGATGGTGCTCGGCATCGACGACCGCGTCCCCGACCCCGACCGGGAGAAGGACCCGGTCAAGCGCGGCGCGACCGAGCGCGCACTGGCCTACATGGGGCTGGAGCCTAACAAGCCGCTGGCCGACATCCGCATCGACAAGGTCTTCATCGGCTCGTGCACCAACAGCCGGATCGAGGACCTGCGCGAGGCCGCCGCGGTCGTGCGCAAGCTCGGCCAGCGCGTGGCGGGCAACGTCAAGCTGGCGATGGTCGTGCCGGGCTCCGGCCAGGTCAAGGCGCAGGCCGAGCGCGAGGGGCTGGACGAGGTCTTCCGCACTGCCGGCTTCGAGTGGCGCGAACCCGGCTGCAGCATGTGCCTGGCGATGAACGCCGACCGGCTCGAACCCGGCGAGCGCTGCGCGAGCACCAGCAACCGCAACTTCGAGGGCCGCCAGGGCGCGGGCGGCCGCACCCACCTCGTCAGCCCGGCGATGGCCGCCGCCGCTGCGCTGGCCGGGCATTTCGTCGACGTGCGCCGCATCGCCTGAAGGAGTCGCGAGCGATGAACAAGATGCTGATCGCCCTCGCCACGCTGGCCACCGCGCTGGCGCTGTCGGCCTGCAATACCTTCGAGGGACTGGGCAAGGATATCTCCAAGGCCGGCGACAAGATCGAAGAGACCGCCAAGAAGAACAAGTGAGCCCGGCCGCCGCCATGCAAGCCTTCACCGTGCACCAGGGGATCGTGGCCCCGATGGACCGCGACAACGTCGACACCGACGCCATCATCCCCAAGCAGTTCCTCAAGTCCATCCTGCGCACTGGGTTCGGGCCCAACCTGTTCGACGAGTGGCGCTACCTCGACAAGGGAGAGCCGGGACAGGACCCGGCGAGCCGCAAGCCCAACCCGGACTTCGTGCTGAACCAGCGGCGCTACCAGCCGGGGGCCTGCGGCCCGCAGGGCGCATCGATCCTGCTCGCGCGGCGCAATTTCGGCTGCGGATCGAGCCGCGAGCATGCGCCCTGGGCGCTGCAGCAGTATGGATTCCGCGCGCTGATCGCGCCGAGTTTCGCCGACATCTTCTTCAGCAACTGCTTCAAGAACGGGCTGCTGCCGGTGGTGCTGCCCGAGTCGCAGGTCGCGCGGCTGTTCGACGAGGTCGCGGCCTTCCCCGGTTACCAGCTGACGATCGACCTGCCGCGCCAGGTCGTCGTCGAGCCGGGCGGCAACGAGCTGCACTTCGAGATCGAGCCCTTCCGCAAGCAATGCCTGCTCGAAGGCTGGGACGATATCGGGTTGACGCTGCGCCACGCCGACGCGATCCGCGCCTTCGAGGCCGAGCGGTTGGCGCGCATGCCCTGGCTCGCGCACCGCGAACCCGCCTGACCGCGCCCGAGGACGCACGCATGACGCACAAGATCGCGATCCTGCCCGGCGACGGCATCGGCCCCGAGATCGTCGCCGAGGCGGTCCGGGTGCTGCGCGCGCTGGAGCTGCCGCTGGAACTCGAGACCGCCGCCGTCGGCGGCGCGGCGTTCGAGGCCAGCGGCCACCCGCTGCCCGAGGCGACGCTGGCGCTGGCCAAGGCCGCCGACGCGGTGCTGTTCGGCGCCGTCGGCGACTGGAAGTACGACAAGCTGGAACGCGCGCTGCGCCCCGAGCAGGCGATCCTGGGGCTGCGCAAGCAGCTCGGCCTGTTCGCCAACCTGCGCCCGGCGATCTGCTACGAGCAGCTCACGCACGCGTCCTCGCTCAAGCCCGAGCTGGTCGCGGGGCTGGACATCCTGATCATCCGCGAGCTGACCGGCGATATCTACTTCGGCCAGCCGCGCGGCCGCCGCACCGCCGTCGACGGCCACTTCCCCGGCGCCGAGGAAGCCTTCGACACCATGCGCTACAGCCGCCCGGAGATCGAGCGCATCGCGCACGTCGCCTTCCAGGCCGCGCGCAAGCGCCGCGGCAGGCTCACCAGCGTCGACAAGGCCAATGTGCTGGAGACCTTCCAGCTCTGGAAGGATGTCGTCGGCGAGGTCCACGCGCAGTACCCGGACGTCCAGCTCGACCACATGTATGTCGACAACGCCGCGATGCAGCTCGTCAAGGCGCCGAAGGCCTTCGACGTCGTCGTTACCGGCAACATGTTCGGCGACATCCTGTCCGACGAGGCGGCGATGCTGACCGGCTCGATCGGCATGCTGCCCAGCGCGAGCCTGGACGAGCACAACAAGGGCTTGTACGAACCCAGCCATGGCAGCGCGCCGGATATCGCCGGCAAGGGCCTGGCCAATCCGCTGGCTACAATTCTGTCGGTTGCCATGATGCTGCGCTACACCCTCCAGCAAGCCGAAGCCGCCGGCCGTGTCGAGCGCGCGGTGCAGTCCGTGCTCGCCGCCGGGCTGCGCACGGCCGACATCTGGAGCGCGGGCACGCGCAAGGTCGGCACGCGCGAGATCGGTGACGCGGTCGTCGCCGCGATCACCGGCAAGACCATTGCGAAGACCTCCTAGGTCTCGGATCGTTTCGCCCCACCCCTGAAGGACCCCGGCGAATCGAGCCGGGAAACCCAGGGGTCCGGATCTGCGCAAGAAAGGCATCACACCATGGCAATGTCCTCGAACCCGGTCGTCGGCCTCGTCGGCTGGCGCGGCATGGTCGGCTCGGTCCTGATGGACCGCATGCAGGCCGAAGGCGACTTCGCGCTCATCGAGCCGCTGTTCTTCTCCACCTCCAACGCCGGCGGAAGCGCGCCGGCGCTGGCGAAGAACGAGACCCGGCTGCGCGACGCGCACGATATCGAGGCGCTGAAGCGCTGCGAAGTCGTTCTCACCTGCCAGGGCGGCGACTACACGACCGAGGTTTTCCCCAGGCTCCGCGCCGCCGGCTGGAAGGGGCACTGGATCGACGCCGCCAGCACGCTGCGGATGAAGGACGATGCGGTCATCGTCCTCGACCCGGTCAACCTGAACGTGATCCGGGACGCGCTGGCCAGGGGCGGGCGCAACTGGATCGGCGGCAACTGCACCGTCAGCTGCATGCTGATGGGCGTCGGCGCGCTGTACAAGGCCGGGCTCGTCGAGTGGATGAGCACGATGACCTACCAGGCCGCCAGCGGCGGCGGCGCGCAGCATATGCGCGAGCTGCTGACGCAGTTCGGCACGCTGCACGCCGAGGTGCGGTCGCTGCTGGACGACCCGAAGAGCGCGATCCTGGAGATCGACCGCCGCGTCGTCGAGCGCCAGCGCGCGATGGGCGCCGACGAGACGGCGCAGTTCGGCGTCCCGCTCGGCGGCTCGCTGATCCCGTGGATCGACAAGGACCTCGGCGCCGGCAAGCAGCGCGGTGACGACGGCTGGGGCGTGTCGCGCGAAGAGTGGAAGGGCATGGCCGAGACCAACAAGATCCTCGGCCGCGGCGCGGGCTTCGGCAGCGCGCCGGTGCCGGTCGACGGCTTCTGCGTCCGCATCGGCGCGATGCGCTGCCACAGCCAGGCGCTGAGCTTCAAGCTGAAGAAGGACGTCCCGCTGGCCGACCTCGAGGCGATGATCGCGGCCGACAACGATTGGGTGCGCGTGGTGCCGAATACGCGCGAGTCGACGCTGGCGCAGCTGACGCCAGTGGCGGTGACCGGCACGCTCGCGATCCCGGTCGGCCGCATCCGCAAGCTGGCGATGGGTCCGGAGTATCTGGGCGCCTTCACGATCGGCGACCAGCTGCTCTGGGGCGCGGCCGAGCCGCTGCGGCGCATGCTGCGGCTGCTGCTGCAGGGCTGATCGCGCGCGGCCGATGTCCACTCGCCACGTGGCGCCAGCGGTCGCGATCGCGCCCGTTGTCCCTCGGCAACAGCCGCCCGGCAAGGGCAGAAACAATCCATTTCTGCCCCGGACATCAGGCTTTGCTCGAGCTTGGCAGCCTATATGCTTGATGTTATTGTGATTTCACCTGCGTCCGCAGGCCGGGCCGATATCGCCCACGCGGGCCTTGGGTGGGGTTCTCGCGGGGCATTGCGGCGCCTTCGGCGTCCGGCTGCCGACGGTCTGGACGGGGAGACGCCTTGAATTACCGCAACTTCAACGACGCCGGCCGATTCGCGCTGACGGGGGTCGCCTTCGCTGCCTGCTGCATGCTGGCCACACCGTCCTGGTCGCTCGGGCTCGGGCGGCTGGCGGTCCAGTCGGCGCTCGGCGAAGGCCTGCGCGCGGAGATCGACGTCACCAGCCTCGCGCCCGAGGAGGCCGCCACCTTGCAGCTTCGCGTCGCCGGCCCCGAGGTCTACCAGGCCGCCGGGGTCGACTACAACCCGGTGCTGGCCGCGACCCGCGTCACGCTGCAGCGGCGAGCCGATGGCCGCTCGGTGCTGAGGCTGAGCAGCGAGCGTGCGGTGGTCGAGCCCTTCCTCGACGTCATCCTCGAAGCGAGTTGGGCCACCGGCCGCCTCGTGCGTGCCTACACGCTGCTGCTGGACCCGCCTACGCTGCCGCAGCCGGCACCGCCGCTGACCGCGGCCGCGCCGACGCCGGCCATCGTCACGCCGGCGCCCGCGCCGGCACCGGCGCCGTCGGCACCAGCGGCGC
>JACPVA010000032.1 GCA_016191995.1 Burkholderiales bacterium
CGCCAGCCGCGCGCCGCGCGCCGTCCGCGGCACGCAGCTGGCTCCCGGCGCCCGGGGCGCAGCGGTCGCGCGGCGCGCGGCGGCCCGCCCGCGGTTCACGAGCCGCGACTCAAGAGCCGGTATAGCTGATACGGTAGATCGCGCCGTTGTGGTCGTCGCTGACCAGCAGCGAGCCGTCGCGGCGCACCAGCACGTCGACCGGCCGGCCGAGGTAGGCGTTGTTCTCGACCAGCCCGGTCAGGAAGGGCTCGACGCGGCTGATGCCGCCGCGCCCGTCCGGGTAGGCGACGACGATGTCGGCCGCATGCTTGACCGTGCGGTTCCACGGGCCGTGGCGGGCGATGAAGATCGCGCCGCGGTACGAGGCCGGGAACATCGTGCCGGTGTAGAAGCGCATCCCGAGCGGCGCCGAGTGCGGCCCCAGCCGGGCCACCGGCGGCGTGTAGTCCTCGCAGCGCTTGCCCCAGCCGAGCTCGGGGTCGGCGAAGTCGCCCGCGTGGCACCAGGGGAAGCCGAAATGCTGCTTGCCGGGCTGGGTGACGTGGTTGAGCTCGTCCTGCGGCAGGTCCTCGCTCAGCCAGTCGCGCTGGTTGTCGGTGAACCACAGGCTGCCGTCGCGCGGGTCGAAGTCGAAGCCGACCGTGTTGCGCATGCCCTGCGCGACGACCTCGACGCCGCTGCCGTCGAGGTTCATGCGGTAGATCTTTGCGTGCCGGTCGCCGGGCTCGCAGATGTTGCACGGCGCGCCGATCGGGACGTAGAGCTTGCCATCGGGGCCGACCTTGATGAACTTCCAGCCATGCGGGACGTCGCCTGGCAGCTTGTCGTAGACGGTGACCGGGGCTGGCGGGTTGTCCAGCCGCGACTCGATATCGTCCCAGCGCACGATCTCCTTCGGCGTGGCCAGGTACAGGCTGCCGCGGTGGAACTCGATGCCGTTGGGCAGGAAGAGCTTGTCGACCAGCGTCCTGACCACACGCTGGCCGCCGCGATCGCTGACCGCATACAGCTTGCCGGCGACGAACAGCGAGCTGACGAAGATCGTGCCGTGGTCGCCCTCGCGCAGGCCGCGCGCATCGAGGATGCCGCTGGCGAAGACCTCGGCCTTGAACCCGGGCGGCAGCTTCATCTTCGCGATCGGGAGCTGCTCCGCCGGGGTCGGGATCGGGAACGCCGGCACCGGCGTGATCTTCATCGCACTGTCGGTCTTCGGTCGCCCCTGGGCCCAGAAGGGCTCCTCCTCCTGCTTGGTCTGCGCATGCGCGGCCAGCGCGATCAGGCCCAGCGCGGCGGCGGCACCCAGAAGCCGCGGCCAGCGATGCGGGGCATGGTTTGTCATCGCTTCTCTCCTCGTGTTGGTCCTTGTCGACGCGGGGGCGGCCGGCGGCCGCCCCCGGGAGCGCGATCGTGCCAGGGATCGGGCGCGGATTCCACTGGCTCGCGGTCCCGGTGGGGTCGGCGCGCCACGGTCGTGGCGGCGCGCTCATGCGCTGCGCTCGACCGGCAATCTGCTCGCCTGCCACTCGGGGAAGCCGTCCTCGAGCCGGCGCGCGCGGTAGCCCTTGCGGCGCAGCTTGTCGACGGCGTCGAACGCGAGCATGCAGTACGGGCCACGACAGTAGGCGACGACCTCCTGCGTCTTGGGCAACTGCCGCAGCCAGCGCGGCAGCGATTCCAGCGGCACGCTGATCGCCCCCGGGATATGACCCGCGGCGTACTCGTCGGCCGGGCGAACGTCGATGACGACCGCCTCGCCGCCGCGCGCCAGCTTCATCAGCTCCTCGCGGCGCACCGGCTGCAAGGTGTCCCGCGAGTGGAAGTTCTCGCGCACGATGCGCTCGACTTCGGCGAGCTGGCGCTCGGCGATGCGGCGCAGCATCGCGATGAGTGCCGGGACCTCGGCATCCGCCAGCCGGTAGAAGACCAGCAGGCCCTCGCGGCGCGAGGCCAGCAGCCCGCATTCCTTGAGCACCTGCAGGTGGTGCGAGGTGTTGGCCATCGGGATGCCGCAGGCCTTCGCCAGCGCATCGACGCTGCGTTCACCCTGCGCCAGCGCCTCGATCAGCTCGAGCCGGCTCGGGTGCGCGAGCCCCTTGCCGACGCGCGCGAGCAGCGACAGGATCTGATGCTTGGGATCGGCCTGGGGCATGCGCCGTGGCGGGTCGGGCTCGACGCATGCATGTTAGCGCGGCCCTGGCTGGCCGCGGCGCGGCGCCGCCGCGCTACAGGTCCACCCGCGTGCCGCCGGCCGGCGCCTCGGCCGGCCAGCCGAGCTCGGTGGCGATCGTGTCGGCGAAGCCGCGCGCGGTCTCGGCCTCGCCGTGGACGACGAAGCAGCGTTGCGGCGCGCGCCGGAACCCGCGCAGCCAGGCCAGCAGCGCGCCGCGGTCGGCGTGCGCCGACAGCCCGCCGATCGTGTGGATGCTGGCGCGCACGGCGATGTCCTCGCCGAACAGCCGCACGCGCCTGGCGCCGTCGACCAGCCGCCGCCCGAGCGTGCCCTCGGCCTGGAAGCCGATGATCACGATCGCGCACTCGGGCCGCCCGAGGTGATGGCGCAGGTGGTGCCGTATGCGCCCGGCGTCGCACATGCCGCTGGCCGAGACGATGATCGCGCCGGCCTTGATGCGGTTCAGCGCCATCGAGTCCTGCACGCTCCGGGTGAAGCTCAGGCTCATCGGCCCGCCGTCGCCGCGCGAGCGGCGCCGCAGCATCGCGCGCGCCTGCGGGTCGAGCATCTCGGGGTGGCGCGCGGTGATCGCGGTCACCTTGTCGGCCATCGGCGAGTCGACGAAGACCTGCAGCGGCGGCAGCCGGCCGTTGCGCGACAGCTCCGCGAGCAGAAAGATCAACTCCTGCGTGCGCCCGAGCGCGAACGCCGGGATGACGATGTTGCCCTGGCGGCGGCGCAGCGTATCGTCGATCACGTCGACCAGCTCCTCGACCGTCTCGTCGAGCGAGCGGTGCAGCCGGTTGCCGTAGGTCGACTCGACCAGCAGCACGTCGGTCTCGTCGATCGGGGTCGGGTCGCGCACGATCGGCCGGCCGGGCTGGCCGAGGTCGCCCGAGAAGACGAGCTTGCGCGTGCGGCCCTCCTCGGTGAGCCAGACCTCGACGATCGCCGAGCCGAGGATGTGGCCGGCGTCACGCAGCCGGCAGCGCACGTCCGGGTGCGGCTCGAACCATTCCTCGTAGCGCAGGCCGTGCAGCTGCTCCAGGCTGGCCTGCGCCTGCGCCACCGTGTACAGCAGCTCGCCCGCGCTGTCGCGCCGGCTGCCGCGCGCGCGCTGGCGCTGCGCGCGCGCCCAGTCCGACTCCTGGATGAACGCGCTGTCGAGCAGCATCACCGACAGCAGCTCGGCGGTCGCCTCGGTCGTGTGGATCGGGCCCTCGAACCCGGTCGCGCACAGCCGCGGCAGCAGCCCGCTGTGGTCGATGTGCGCGTGCGTCAGCAGCACGAAGTCGATCTCGCGCGGCTCGACCGGCCAGCCGTGCCGGTTGCGTGCCTGCGACTCGCGGCCGCCCTGGAACATGCCGCAGTCGACGAGAAACCGCACGCGCGGGGTCTCGACCAGGTAGCACGATCCGGTGACTTCCTGAGCCGCACCGATGAAGCTGATCTGCAAGCGTTGTCTCCTGGCTGGCTGGCTGGGTGGGCGGGACGGGTCGGCGTCCGGAAGGTGCCGCGTGCGGCTGCCACGGCCGCGCGGGAACGCCCTTGCCGATCCTTGCCGATGATAGGCAGCCCGGTCGCGCCGGGCCGCGCGGCGCCGCACGGCGAGTCCCGCGCACCGGCCCTTGCCGCTTGCGATAGCCTCGCGTGCGTGACCGACCGACCCGCAGCGCGATTCCTCGACCGCCGCAGCCCGCCGCACCTGGCCACGCTGGTGCTGCTGACCGCGCTGCCGGCGATGGCGATGAACGTCTTCCTGCCGTCGCTGCCGTCGATGAGCGAGCACTTCGGCACCGACTACCGCGTGATGCAGCTGTCGGTGGCCTTGTACCTGGCGATGAACGGTGCGCTGCAGCTCGTCGCCGGCCCGCTGTCGGACCGCTTCGGCCGCCGGCCGGTGGTGCTCGCGTCGATCGCGCTGTTCCTGCTCGCGACGCTGGGCTGCCTGGTCGCGCCGACGGTGGAGATCTTCCTAGCCTGCCGGATGGCGCAGGCGGTCATCGTCGCCGGCATGGTGCTGTCGCGCGCGATCGTGCGCGACATGGTCGGCGACGCCGAGGCCGCGAGCCTGATCGGCTACGTGACGATGGCGATGGCGATCGTGCCCATGGCCAGCCCGGCGCTGGGTGGCGTGCTCGACGAGCTGTTCGGCTGGCAGGCGAGCTTCGTGCTGCTGCTGGCCGCCGGGATCCTCGTCGGCGCTCTCGCCTGGGCCGACCAGGGCGAGACCGCGCTGCGGCGCGCGACGAGCCAGGATGGCCTGTGGCGACCGACGCTGGAGCTGCTGGCCGCACGGCGCTTCTGGGGTCATGCGCTGGCCGGGACCTTCGCCGGCGGCGCGTTCTTCGCCTACCTGGGCGGCGCGCCCTACGTCGGGTCGGAGGTCTTCCGGCTCGATCCGGCCCGGCTCGGGGTCTACTTCGGCGCCCCGGCGCTGGGCTACGCGCTGGGCAACTTCCTGTCGGGGCGCTATGCGGCGCGGCTCGGGCTGACGCGGATGGTCGCGATCGGCACGCTGACCTGCGCCGCGGGGCTGGCGGCCGCGCTGGGGCTGGAGGTGGCGGGCCGGCTCGACGCCGAGCTGTTCTTCGCGATGACCTGCTTCGTCGGCCTCGGCAACGGCATGGTGCTGCCGAGCGCCAATGCGGGGATGATGTCGGTGCAGCCGCGCCTGGCGGGGACCGCCAGCGGGCTGGGTGGCGCGATGATGCTCGGTGGCGGCGCGGCGCTGTCGGCGCTGGCCGGCGCGCTGCTCGCGCCGGGCAGCGGCGCGCGGCCGTTGCTGCTGGTCATGCTGGCGAGCGCGCTGGCGGCGATCGCCGCCGCGCGGCTCGCGCGCTGAGGCACTCGGGGTCAATGCGCGGGCCCGGCGCGCGGCCCCGACGCAACCGCGTCGCAGCCGCCGCGGGCCTGCGCCTACCGTGACGCGATCAGCCGCACGCCGAGGCCGACGAAGACCGTCCCCGCGATCCTGTCCAGCCACAGCCCGGCGCGCGGCCTGGCCGTGAGCCACCGGCCGACGCGGCCCGCGAAGAAACCGAGAAGGCCGAACAGCAGCGCCGCCTGCAGCGTGAAGACGATCCCGAGTGCGGCCATCTGCGCCGGCACGCCGCCGCGGTCGGTGGCGACGAACTGCGGCAGGAAGGACAGGAAGAACAGCACCACCTTCGGGTTGATCGCGTTGGCGACGACGCCGCGAACGAACAGCCCGGCCCGGGTCGCCTCGCCCTCGCCCGGTGGGCTGCCGTCGCCGATGCGCGTGCCGCCACGGCTGCGCAACGCCTGCACGCCGAGCCCGATCAGGTAGGCGCCGCCGGCCACGCGCAGCACCGTGAACGCCAGCGGCGACGCCGCGAGCAGCGCGCTGACTCCGGCGACGGCGAGCGCCGTGTGGCTGAGGCAGCCCAGCGCGCAGCCCAGCCCGAAGGCCATGCCGTGCCGCCGCCCGCGCGACAAGCCGACGGCGAGCACCATCAGGTTGTCCGGCCCGGGTGTCGCGGTGACGACGACGGCGGCGACGAGGAACGCGAACAGCTGTTCGGGCGCGAGCATGCGGCCGATGACAGGAGGAGGGCCGCAGAGGGATGAGCGCAGGGCCGGAGTCGGTGCATCGCGTCGGGCCGAGCATGCGATCATGCGCGCCCCGATCCCGCCGGGGCCTCGCCAGGAGAACGCCGATGTTCAAGGCCATCGTGCTGACGCGAAACGACGACGGCACGACGCGTGCCGAACTGACCGAACTCGACGACTCGGCGCTGCCGCAGCGCGACGTCACGGTCGACGTCGCCTGGTCGACGCTCAACTACAAGGATGCGCTGGCGATCACCGGCCGCGGCGCGATCGCGCGCAGCTGGCCGATGGTGCCCGGCATCGACCTGGCCGGCACCGTCAGCGCCAGCCGCAGCCCCGACTGGAGGCCCGGCGACGAGGTCGTCGTCACCGGCTGGGGGCTGGGCGAGAACCACTGGGGCGGCCTGGCGCAGAAGGCGCGGCTCGACCCGGGATGGCTGCTGCGCATCCCGCCGCCGTTCGGGCCGCGCAGCGCGATGGCGATCGCCACCGCCGGCGTTACGGCGGCGCTGTGCGTGATGGCGCTGCAGCGCCACGGTCTGCGCCCCGGCGACGGCGAGGTGCTGGTCACCGGCGCGGCTGGCGGGGTCGGATCGATCGCGATCGCGCTGCTCGCGGGGCTGGGCTATCGCGCGGTGGCGTCGACCGGCCGGCCGCAGGAGGAGGCCTACCTGCGCGGGCTGGGCGCCTCCCGCATCGTCGACCGCGGCGCGCTTGCCGCACCCGGCAAGCCGCTGCAAAAGGAGACCTGGGCCGGCGTCGTCGACACCGTCGGCAGCCACACGCTGGCCAACGCCTGCGCGCAGACGCGCCTCCACGGCGCGGTGGCGGCCTGCGGGCTGGCGCAGGGCGCCGACCTGCCGGCGACCGTGATGCCCTTCATCCTGCGCGGCGTGACGCTGGTCGGCATCAACAGCGTGCACGTGCCGAACGCCGAGCGCGAGCAGGCCTGGGCGCTGCTGGCGCGGCACGTCGATGCGGATCGGCTCGACGCGATGACGGTCGAGATCGGGCTGAGCGAGGCGATCGACTATGCGCCGCGCGTGATCGACGGCAAGGTGCGCGGGCGCACGGTGGTCGATGTCCAGCGCTGAACACGGTGCCGCGGTGCTGCCGGGCGACGCCGCGGGCAGCACGATGTCCTCGCCGGTGCTCGGGGTTCGGCCGCCGACGCGCCCCGCTGCGCGCGCAGCGAGTTCTCGGCCCGAGGCGTGCCAGCGAGCGTGGGAGGCAGCGATGAAGCGGTTCGTCCGTCCCGATGAGATCGGCGTGCCGCGGATCGCGCGCTGGATGTTTCTTGCGTCGGCGCTGTTCGCTGCGGTCGCCCTGGCGCAGTCCGGCGACGCGACGCAGCAGGCGCACGCGCTGTTCGACGAGTACTGGGAGCAGACCGCCCGCGACTACCCTGGGTGGGCGACCTGGCGCGGCGACCACCGCTTCGACGACCGGCTGACCGACGAGTCGCCGGCCGCGCGCGCCGCGCGCGACGAACAGGAGCGACGCTGGCTGCAGCGCGCCAGGGCGATCGACCGCGCCGCGCTCTCGGCGGCCGACCGCGTTTCGCTCGACCTCTTCGTCTTCCAGCGAAACGAGAATGTCGAGATGCAGCCCTTCGAGGGCGCACGCACGATGAGCCTGGGATCGTCATGGGGCTTCCACACGGGGTTCGGCAACCTACTGCGTGTGATGCCGGTGCAGACGCCGGCGCAGGCCGAGCGCGTTCTGGCGCGCTTCGCGGCGCTGCCGCGGCGCGTCGACGAGGAGCTGGCATCGCTGCGCCGCGGCATTGCACTGGGCTGGGTCGGCGCGCGGCCGGTGATCGAGCGCGTGCTGGCGCAACTCGACGGCCAGATCGAGCTGCCGATCGACGACGGGCCCTTCATGGAGCCGATGCGCCGGCTTGGCAGCGACATCCCCGCTGCCGAGCGCGAGACCTTGCGCGAGCGCGCACGGCAGGCGGTCGCGATGCAGGTGCTGCCGGCGATGCGCAAGCTGCGCAGCTTCGTCGCCGACGAGTACCTGCCTGCGGCGCCGGCCGACGGCGCCCTGCGCGTCTACCCTGGCGGTGAGCAGGTCTACGCGAAGCTGGTCGCCCAGCACACGACGCTGCCGATCGGGCCGCGGCAGCTGCACGGGATCGGTCTGCGCGAGGTCGAACGACTGCGCGGCGAGATCGGGCGCACGATGCGAGATGCCGGCTTCGACGGCAGCTTCGCGCAGTGGGTGCGACAGCTGGATACCGATCCGAAATACGCCCAAACCAGCGCGGAGGCGCTGCTGGCCGGATACCGCGACATCGCCAAGCGCATCGACCCGGAGCTGCCCCGGCTGTTCGCGGTGCTGCCGCGCGCGACCTACGGCATCCGGGCCACGCCGGCGCACATGGGGCCGAAGGTGGCCGACAGCTACGACGGCCCGGCGCTGGACGGCTCGCGCGCCGGCTGGTTCAGTGCCAATGCGCTGGATTGGCGCGAGCGACCGACCTGGGGCATGGAGACCCTGGTCGCGCACGAGGCCGTCCCTGGCCACCATCTGCAGGCGGCGCGCGCCGCCGAGCTCGGCGAGCTGCCGGAGTTCCGGCGCGATGCCTTCTTCACCGCCTACGTCGAGGGCTGGGCGCTGTACGCCGAGACGCTGGGCTTCGAGCTCGGCCTGTACCGCGACCCGGCGAGCCGCTTCGGCCATCTGCAGTGGCAGATCTTCCGCGCCGCGCGGCTGGTCGTCGATACCGGCATCCACGCGCTCGGGTGGAGCCGCCAGCGCGCGATCGACTACCTGGTCGAGACCAGCGGCTTGGACTCCGGCTTCGTCGCCGCCGAGGTCGACCGCTACACCTCCACGCCCGGCCAGGCGCTCGCCTACATGACGGGCATGCTGAAGATCGTCGAGCTGCGCGACCGCGCCCGCGCGGCGCTCGGCGAGCGCTTCGACATCCGGCGCTTCCACAACGTGCTGCTCGACCAGGGTGCGTTGCCGCTGCCGGTGCTCGAGGCGGTGGTCGACGAGTGGATCGAGACGCAACGCGCCGCGGCGCGATGAACTCGGCGCGCTGAAAACGCGGGATCGGACGGGCGTGCTCGATCGGCGGCGCTCATGCGCATCCGCGTTCGATCGACAAGAAGTGGTTCACCGGCGATCGACCTCCATCGGCCCGGAGCGGCCGACGGCCGCTCCGGGCCGAGCGCAGCCGTTCGGCCGCGGGCGGAAGTTGAACGCTTGGAAGCGACCCCGTATCAGGCCGCGCGCCGCGCGTGGCTCTCCACCTTCGCGTCGGCCGCGTCGCGCACATGCGCCGGCAGCCGGCCGAGCATCCAGCGGATCGCCGCCGGCACCAGCACCAGGTCGTCGACGACGCCGATCAGCGGCAGCGCCTCGGGGATGAGGTCGATCGGCGACACCAGGTACAGCAGCACCAGCGCCGTGCCTGCCTTCAGCCAGGTCGGCGCATCGGGGTGCCGCAGCGCGAACCAGAGCCGGCGCGCGTCACCCTTGACGAGCACCCACAGCATCGACAGCCGCTTCCACATCGCTGAGTCCTCCGCGGGCCCAAACCGCCCGCGATTCTCAACGTGGGGGCGCGCCCGCGGATGACAAGGCGGTCGCGCGAGGGCAGGCCGCGGCGGGTGGCCGCACGTGCGCCATGCACCGCGCCGCCGGCCCACCGCCGCGGCCGTCGCCGCGGCTAATCGATCGCGCAGGTCCTGAACCCGGCGTAGACGTCGTTGCGCTCGGGCGGGAAGTAGTTGCGCTGCGTCGTGTACGCGAAGCGCGGCCGCGTCGCCCAGGATCCGCCCTTGAGCACCTTGCGGTAGCCGAACCACGGCGCCGAGTATTCCTTGTACGGGAAGTCGATCGTGTAGCCCGGGAAGGGGTAGAACGGCGACTCGGTCCACTCCCAGACGTTGCCGATCATCTGCCGGCAGCCGGCGGCGCTGTCGCCGTCGGCGTGGTCGGCGACATCGCTGCAGCCCAGCCGCACCGCGTCCAGCGCCGCCAGCGCGCCGGCGGCGGCATGGCCGGCGCCGGCGTCCGACGCGCCGGTGGCCGCGGGGGTGTGGCCGGGTGCGGCGTCGCCCCAGGGGCGGCGCGCGCGCCGCGCGGCGGTGTCGCCGGCGGCGGCCGCAGCGCGCTCCCACTCGGCTTCGGTCGGCAGCCGGCGCTGCGCCCAGCGGCACCAGGCCTGCGCCTCGTACCAGTTGACATGCACGACCGGGCGGTGCGGCTCGAGCGGCAGCATGCGATCGAAGTCGCGCCGCAGCCAGCCTCCCTGGGCACCATCCGCGCGCTGCCAGTAGACCGGGTGCAGCGCCCCGGCGCGCTGGCGCCACTGCCAGCCGGCACGGCTCCACAGCCGCGGGTCGAGGTAGCCGCCGGCGTCGACGAAGGCGGCGAAATCGGCCTGCGTCACCGGCGCGCGCGCGATCCGGAACGGGGCGACCTCGACCTCGTGCGCCCACTTCTCGTTGTCGAACACGAAGGGTGCCTCGCGCGTGGCGCCGAGCATCCAGCGCCCGCCGTCGATCGCGACGTCGCCGGGCAGCGCGCCGGCGCCCGACGCCAGTGCGGGTTGCGCGCCCGGCAGCGGCGGGGCCGGGTAGCCCAGCGTCTGGCGCATGTAGGTGAAGGCCTCGACATGCATGTCCGAGTGCACGAGCGCCAGCAGGTGCAAATAGGTCTCGGCCGGACCGGGCTCGCTGCGCGCGAGCCGCCCGCCGACCGCATCGCGAACGCGTGCCAGGTAGTCCAGCGTCGCGGCGCGGTCGGGCAAGTCCAGGCCCCAGCGGTCGTCGTGGGCGATGCCGAAGGAGTCGTAGAGATCCGCCGCTCGCGCCATCTGCAGCGGCGCGCCGTCGAGCACGCCGAGCACGAAGACGTCGTAGAAGAAGGCGCAGTGGCCGAGTTCCCAGCGCAACGGGTTGAGCACCTCGCGCAGCGGCACATCCAAATGCGCTTCGTGCAGGTCGGCGACGCAGGCCAGCGTGCGCGCGTGGGCCTCGTCGACCGCGGCGGCGAGCGCGGACGCCGGAAGGGCGAGGTGCTTGTCGGCGAGTGCGCGCGCGGCCTGCGCGGCCAGGGGCGGGGAGGGCGGCATGCGGGCTCCGGGCGGGTGTGAGGGGCCGAGGCCTGTCATCGTCGGGCGCTGCGTGTCGCCGGGCATTGAGGCATCGCAATCGATCGCGAATGCCGAGCTACCGGCATGCCGCACCGACTAGGGAGCCTGCGGGCTGCGCCCGCCGGCATTCGCCCTTGGGGCGGCCCGGCGCTTGCCTCATGGCGCCGGCGCGAGCTCGGCCTCGGCGATGCGGCGCTCCAGGTGCGCCAGCGCCTCGTCGACCTGGTCGACCAGGATCAGGCACAGGTCGCCCGGCTGCAGCCGCTCCAGCGCGCGGTCGATGGCGAGGAATTCGCCGCGCACCTCGTCGACGACGCGCGCCCTGGACGACTCGCCCAGGCCGGCGCGCAGCAGCGCGATGACCTCGCCGTCGGCTCGGCCGCGCTGCGCGGCATCCTGGTACAGCATCACCTCGTCGAAGGTGGCGCCGAGGATGGCGGTCTGCGCGCGGATATCGTCGTCGCGGCGGTCGCCGGCGGCGCTGATCGCGACCAGGCGGCGCCGCGCCGGCATCGCCTCGACGGCGGCCGCCAGCGCGCGCATCGCGTCCGGGTTGTGGCCGTAGTCGGCGATCACGGTCGCGCCGCGCCAGCCCATGATGTTGAAGCGCCCCGGTGCGCCATGCGTGTCGGCGACGAAGCTCGCCAGCGCGCTGCGCACGGTCTCGAACGGCAGCGCGAGCGCCCACGCGGCGCCGACCGCCGCGAGCACGTTCTCGACCTGGAAGCCGATCGTGCCGTCGCGCGTCAGCGGCACTTCGCGCAGCGGCAGCCGCACGCGCGACGATCCCTCCGCGGCCACGATGTCGCCGCGGTCGGCGTAGAGCACCCGCCTGCCCTGGGCCCGGTGCGCGGCCAGCGCCGGCAGCCGGCCGTCACGCGCGAAGAGGATCACGTCGGCCGGGCAGGCGCCGGCCATCGCCAGCGCGATCGGGTCGGACGCGTTGAGCACCGCGAAGCCGGACGGCGCCACGTTCTGCACGATGACGCGCTTGAGCACCGCCAGGTCCTCGACCGTGGTGATGTAGTTCAGCCCGAGGTGGTCGCCCGTGCCGATGTTGGTCACGACCGCGACCTGGCAGCGGTCGAACCCCAGCCCCTCGCGCAGGATGCCGCCGCGCGCGGTCTCGAGCACCGCGGCATCGGTGTCCGGGTGCGCCAGCACGTTGCGCGCGCTCTTCGGGCCGCTGCAGTCGCCGCGGTCGATCGCATGGCCGTCGACCCAGGCACCGTCGGTATTGGTCATGCCGACGCGCAGCCCGCTGGCGGCCAGCAGGTGCGCGACGAGCCGCGTGACGGTCGTCTTGCCGTTCGTGCCGGTCACCGCGACGACCGGGATGCGGCCGTCGTCGCCGGGCTCGTACAGGCGGCCGACGATCGCGTCGCCGACGGCACGCGGCTTGCCGTAGCTCGGCGACAGGTGCATCCGCAGCCCCGGCGCGGCATTGACCTCGACGATGCCGCCGCGCTGCTCCTCGAGCGGGCGGCCGATGCTCTGGCAGACGACGTCGACGCCGCAGACCTCGAGCCCGATCATGCGCGCGGCGGCCACCGCGCGCGCGGCGACATCGCGATGGACCTCGTCGGTGACGTCGGTCGCGCTGCCGCCGGTACTGAGGTTGGCGTTGTTGCGCAGCACGACGCGGCGGCCCTTGTCCGGCACGTCGTCCGGGTCCAGGCCCTGCGCCTGCAGGCGCGCCAGCGCGATATCGTCCAGCCGCACGCGCGTCAGCGCGGTGGCGTGGCCGTCGCCGCGGCGCGGGTCGGCGTTGACCTCGTCGACCAGCTCGCGCACGCTGCGCAGGCCGTCGCCGACGACATGTGGCGGGTCGCGCCGCGCGGCGGCCACCAGCCTTTCGCCGACGACGAGCAGCCGGAAGTCGTGTCCGGGCAGGAAGCGCTCGACCATCACCTGCCCGATCTCGGCCGCGGCGCGGTAGGCGAGCTCGAAGTGCTCGCGCCCGAGGACGTTGACCGTCACCCCCTTGCCCTGGTTGCCGTCGCGCGGCTTGACGACCACCGGCAGGCCGATCTCGGTCGCCGCCGCCCAGCCATCGTCGAGGTCGCTCACCGGCCGACCCTGCGGCACTGGCACGCCGGCGGCCGCCAGCAGCTGCTTGGTCAGCTCCTTGTCCTGCGCGATCGACTCCGACACCGCGCTCGTCGAGTCCAGCTCGGCGGCCCAGATGCGGCGCTGGCGCGAGCCCCAGCCGAACTGCACCAGGCTACCCTCGGTCAGGCGGCGCCAGGGTATGCCGCGCGCGATCGCGGCGGCGACGATGGCGCCCGTGCTCGGGCCCAGCCGCAGGTCCTCGTCGAGCGCGCGCAGCTCGGCGATCGCGGCGGCGGTGTCGAAGCCGTGCCCGGCGACCGCGGCGAGCACGAGCGCGAGCGCATGCTCGAGCGCGCGGCGCCCGACCTTCTCCTCGCTGTACTCGACGACGACCTGGTAGACGCCGGGCTCGGGCGTGGCCGTCGTGCGGCTGAAGCTGACCGGGCATCCGGCCTGCGCCTGCAGCGCCAGCGCGCTGCGTTCCAGCAGCCGCGCCAGCGGGACGACGTCGGCGTCGCCGACACCGCGCAGCAGCCCGACCTCCGGGAACAGCTCGCGCAGGCGAACTTCGATGGGCGAGCCGGCGGCCACGCCGCAGTCGGCCCC
Source organism: Burkholderiales bacterium (assembly GCA_016191995.1). Taxonomy (GTDB): domain Bacteria; phylum Pseudomonadota; class Gammaproteobacteria; order Burkholderiales; family Burkholderiaceae_C; genus Rubrivivax. The sequence continues at coordinate 13,515 of JACPVA010000032.1, forward strand.
GGCGCAGCGCACCACGGCCTCGATCGCCGTGTGCCGGCTCCACAGGTTGGGGCCGCGCAGCGCGCGGATGCGTGACAGCTCCATCAGTCCCTCCCGCCGGCGGCCGGGGGTTCGAAGGCATCGACACCGGCGCCGATCAGCGCCGGCGCCAGGCCCAAGGCCCAACCGGCGGCGACGGCGGGCAGCAGCATGGCCGGCGCGAGCAGGCCGCGGCCGGCCTGCCCGGGCAGGGCGGTCTCGGACTCGCCGTCACACAGCCACGGCCGGCCGTCGCGCCACAGCACGGCCCGGCCGCCGGCGGCGCGGTGCGCGGCCAGCGCGTCGGCCTGCGTCGCGTACAGCACGACCGCACCGTCGCACAGGCCCGCGAGAGCGGCGATGCGCGGGTCGTCGGCGTTGAGCACGCCGGCGCCGCGCTCCAGCACGACATCGACCTGCGTGCGCAGGACGCGCAGCATGTCGTCGTCGTCGCGGATATCGTGCCGCTCGACGGTATCGATGCCGCCGAGGTCGGTGACGACGCCGACCAGGCAGCGGTCGTAGACCAGGCCGTGGTCCAGGATCCCGGCCGCCGGGTTCTCGAACACCGCGGCGTCGATATCGCGGCTGACCAGCAAGCGGTGCCCGAGGCGCCAGTCCGTGGCGTCGCCGGCATCGACCTGCCGCGGTCCCAGGAACAGGCCGTCGCGGCAGGCCAGCCCGACCCGATGGCCGCCGAGCAGCAGCAGCCAGGCGACGAGGCGCGCGCTCGCGCTCGCGTCGCGGCCCGCCAGGCCGACGATCGGGATCCGGCCATCGCCGTCGTCCGGGAACAGGTGCGCGACGATGGCCTGCCCGACCGGGCGCGGCTTGCCCGTCGCCGGCCGCAGGTGCGACAGCAGCCCGGGCCCGGCGTTGACCTCGACCACGGCGGCGGCCTGCTGCGCCGGCGGCCGTGCGATGTCCTCGGCCACCAGGTCGACGCCCGCGATGTCCAGGCCGACGGTGCGCGCGGCGAGCGCCGCCAGGCGCGCGAACTCCGGGTGCAGCTCGTCGGTGCAGTCGATCGCCACGTTGCCGTTGCGCTGGATCAGCACGCGCCGCCCGGCCGCGGGGACGTCGTCGGCGCCGAGCCCCTGGCGCGCCAGGTCGGAGCGGATGCCGGCGTCCTCGGCCGGCCGCAGCAGCGCCAGCGGATGGTCCTCGGTCGTGCCGCGCCGCGGGTCGCTGTTGAGCTGGCGGTCGACGAGCTCGCGCACCGTGCTCCTGCCGTCGCCGATGACCCAGGCCGCCTCGCCGCGCGCGGCGGCGACCACCTCGCCGGCGACGACGAGCAGCCGGTGCTCCTGGCCGGCGACGAAGCGCTCGACGATCACCTCGCTGCCATGCCGGCGCGCCGCCGCCCAGGCCACCGCCACGTCCTCGCGCGTGCGCAGATCGAGCGTGACGCCGCGGCCGTGGTTGCCGTCGACCGGCTTGACCGCCACCGGCAGCCCGATCTGCTGCGCGATCTCCCACGCTGCCTCGGCGTCGGCGGCGGCCTGCCCCTCGGGCACCGGCACGCCGACGGCGGCCAGCAGCCGCTTGGTCAGCGCCTTGTCGCCGGCGATGCCCTCGGCGATCGCGCCGGTGCGGTCGGTCTCGGCGGTCCAGATCCGGTGCTGGCGCGCACCGTGGCCGAGCTGCACCAGGTTGCCGTCGTTCAGGCGCAGGTGCGGGATGCGGCGCTCGGTGGCGGCGGCGACGATATGCGCCGTGCTCGGCCCGAGGTAGCTGCGGTCGATCGTCCCGCGGACGCGCGCGACCGCGGCCGCGACCTCGAACGCCCGGTCGTTGACGGCGGCCATCAGCAGCGCATGGCCCTCGGCCAGCGCGCAGCGCGCCACCGCCTCGTCGCGGGCGCGAAAGACCATCCGGTAGACCCCGCGCTGCGAAGTCGACCTCGTCTGGCCGAAGCCGGTCGGCATGCCGGCCAGGTTGAGCAGCTCGATGACGACATGTTCGAGCACGTGGCCGAGCCAGGTGCCCTCCTGCAGCCGCTGCATGAAGCCGCCCTGCTCGCCGACGCCGCAGTGGTGCTCGCCCAGCGCCGGCAGCCAGGCGGCCAGGCGCTCGACGAAGCCTGGCAGCTCGCTCGAGGGCCGGTCCTCCAGCGCGCCGAGGTCGAGCCAGGTTTCCAGCGCCGGGCGGTAGGTCCAGAGGTTGGGGCCGCGCAGGTAGGTGATGCGAAGCAGGCGGATATCGTCGAAGCAAGCCATGTCGCTGGTCTTGGTCGGCCGGCCCGGGCGGCGCGGCGTCGATGCGGCATTGTCCACGCGATGGCGCGCGCTGCCGATCGGGGAGAATGCCGGCAGTCCCCCGGCGCCAAGCATGCATGCACGCATCCGATAGCCCCCGAGCCGAGAAGGTCGCCGCGGCCCAGGCGCCGCTGCAAGCGACCGAGAACGTGCTCGCGGTGCTGGAGGTTGACCTCGACGCCGGGCTGCGCTTTGCGCCCGGGCGGCTCGTGCTGAGCACGCAGCGCCTGCTGGCGCAGGATGCGCAAGGGCGCTGGCAGGACTGGGCGCTCGCGCCGGGGCTGACGCTGCAGCACGCCGACCATGCCGGGGTCGGCACGCTGTCGCTGCACGACGCGCGGCGCTGCCTGGAGCGCTGGCGTTTCACGATGGGCAGCGATGCGCAGGCGCTGCGGCTGCTGGCGCAGTTCGAGCGCCAGCAACGGCGCCTGGACGGCCGCGCGACGGCCGAGGATGCCGAGGAGGGCGAGGACGACGGTGCCGGCTTCGCCGCCGAGCCGTCGGCGCCGCCGTCGACCTGGGTGCTGCTGCGGCTCGGGCGCTTCGCACGGCCCTACCGCGGGCAGTTGCTCGCAGGCTTTGCGTTGACGCTGGCGTCGACCGCGGCCTCGCTCGTGCCGCCTTACCTGACGATCCCGCTGATGGACGAGGTCCTGATCCCGTTCCAGCGCGGCGAGCGGATCGACCCGGCGCTGGTGCTGGCGCTGCTGGGCGGGCTGCTGGCGGCGGCGCTGGCGGCCTGGGGCCTGGGCTGGGCGCGCACCTACCTGCTGGCGCTGGTCAGCGAGCGCATCGGCGCCGACCTGCGCACCGCGACCTTCGAGCACCTGTTGCAGCTCAGCCTGGACTATTTCGGCGCCAAGCGCACCGGCGACCTGATGTCGCGCATCGGCAGCGAGAGCGACCGCATCTGCGTCTTCCTGTCGCTGCACGCGCTGGACTTCGCCACCGACGTGCTGATGATCGGCATGACGGCGGCGATCCTGTTCTCGATCCACCCCGCGCTGGCGCTCGCGACGCTGCTGCCGCTGCCCTTCATCGCGTGGATGATCCACCGCGTGCGCGACCGCCTGCGCACCGGGTTCGAGAAGATCGACCGCGTCTGGGGCGAGGTCACCAGCGTGCTCGCCGACACGATTCCGGGCATCCGCGTCGTCAAGGCCTTCGCCCAGGAGCGGCGCGAGGGCGAGCGCTTCCGCGACGCCAACCGGCGCAACCTGGAGGTCAACGACCGCCTGAACAAGACCTGGAGCCTGTTCTCGCCGACGGTGTCGCTGCTGACCGAGGTCGGGCTGCTGGTGGTGTGGGCCTTCGGCATCTGGCTCGTCGCGCGCGCCGACATCACGGTCGGCGTGCTGACCGCGTTCATCGCCTACATCGGCCGCTTCTACGGCCGGCTGGATTCGATGAGCCGCATCGTCTCGGTGACGCAGAAGGCCGCCGCCGGCGCCAAGCGCATCTTCGACATCCTGGACCATGTCAGCAACGTGCCCGACCCGGCGCAGCCGGTACCGCTGCCGCGCCTGGAAGGGCGCATCGCGCTGCAGGGGGTCGCCTTCCGCTACGGCAGCCGCAGCGTGATCCGCAGCCTGGACCTGGCGATCGAGCCGGGCGAGATGATCGGCCTGGTCGGCCACAGCGGATCGGGCAAGAGCACGCTGGTCAACCTGATCTGCCGCTTCTACGACGTGAGCGAGGGCGCGGTGCTGGTCGACGGCGTCGACCTGAGGCGCTACCGCGTGGCCGACTACCGGCGCCACATCGGCCTGGTGCTGCAGGAGCCGTTCCTGTTCTTCGGCAGCGTGGCGGAGAATATCGCCTATGGCCGGCCCGAGGCGACGCGCGCGGAGATCGTCGCCGCGGCGCGCGCGGCGCACGCGCATGAGTTCATCCTGCGCCTGCCGCACGGCTACGACTCGCTGGTCGGCGAACGCGGGCAGGGGCTGTCCGGCGGCGAACGCCAGCGCATCAGCATCGCGCGCGCGCTGCTGATCGACCCGCGCATCCTGATCCTCGACGAGGCGACCTCGAGCGTCGATGCCGAGACCGAGAAGGAGATCCAGAAGGCGCTGGACAACCTGGTGCGCGGCCGCACGACGATCGCGATCGCGCACCGGCTGTCGACGCTGCGGCGTGCCGATCGGCTGGTCGTGATGGACCGCGGCCGCATCGTCGAGGTCGGCAGCCACGACGCGCTGATCGACCGCCGCGGCGCCTACTGGCGGCTGCACGAGGCGCAGGCGCGCCAGGTCGACCAGGAGGAGGGCGACCCGGCCGACCGCATCGTGCTCGCACCGGCGCCGGCTGCGCACCCGGCCGGCGCATTCTGACGGCGGACGCCGCGCCCGGCCCCGGAACACGCGATGGAGCCCGACTTCGACCTGCAGCGCGACGCGCATGGGCGGCTCGTGCTGACGCGCGAGGGCGCCCAGCCGCAGGCCGGCGTCGTGCCGGTGCGGTCGTTCCCGCTCAGCGCGCCCGAAGACGGCCTGTCGCTGGTCGGAGCCGACGGCCGCGAGCTGGCCTGGATCGAGCGTCCGCAGGCGTTGCCGCCGGCGCTGCGCGCGCTGCTCGAGCAGGAGCTCGCCGCGCGCGAGTTCGCGCCCGAGATCCTGCGCATCGTCGCCGTCTCGACCTTCGCCACGCCGAGCACCTGGACGGTGGACACCGACCGCGGCCGCACCCGCCTCGTGCTGAAGGGCGAGGAGGATATCCGGCGCCTGGGCGACGCGGCGCTGCTGGTGACCTGCAGCCACGGCATAGGCTACCGGGTTCGCGATCGCTTCGGCCTGGACCGCGGCTCGCGCCGGCTGCTCGAGCGCTTTCTCTGACAACCGAGGGCGAACGCAGTTCGCCGGCGACGCCGACTTCAGCCTCACGCCGAGACCGACACCCGACCTGCCATGGCGCGCAAGCCCCCGTATACCGGCTATGTCGACATCCACGGCCGGCCGATCGACCCGCTGCGCCCGGGGCGTCGGCCCTCGGCGGCCGAGCCGAGGCCGCCGCGTCCGGTGGACCCGGCGGATCTGGAGCGTGTCTTCGACGCACTCGCGCTCGCCGGCTGGCAGCGCAGCAAGACGACGCTGGCGACGCTGCTGCGCGGGCTTGCGTGGCAGCGCGCCGACGGGCACGCCTTCGGCGTCGACGATGTCGGCGCGGCGTTGCACCGGCTGCGCGAGCAGGGGCGTGTGCTGCTCGTCGACGGTGAGGGCTGGTCGGCCGAGCGCGGCGCACTGTTCGAGCGGCTGCCCGCGCTGCTGGCCGACCCCGACGCGCCGCGCTGGTGGCGCGTCTGGGCCTGGGCCGCGTCCGGCGGCTACGGGCCGCCGGACCGCGACCCGTCCTGGATCCAGCTGCACGGCCCGGGCGAGGCGGTTGCGCTGATGCGGCTGGTGCTGGCGTCGGGCATCGGCGTCGACGAGTTCGAGCGGCATGCACTGCCGGTGCTGGCGCAGGCGGGCCTGGCCAACGTGATGGACCAGGCGCTAGCCGAGCTGCACGCGTGGGGGCTGGGCGATCGCGTCGATGCCGGCCTGCACTGGCGGGTGGTCGGGATCGTGCATTCCGCCGGCCTGCTCGGCCCTGGCAGCGCGCTGCTGGCCTGGGCCGATGCCGGGCTCGACGCCGCGCGTGTGCCGGTGCAGGCTGCGCTGCGGCTGCGGGTCGCCGGGCGGCGGCTGCACGCCGGCGATGCCGAGGGCTGGCGGCGTGCGCTGGCGGCGGAGCCGGTCTGCGCGCCCTGGGTCGCGGTCTTCGGCGCCGCGCAGCTCGCGCTCGACGGCCGCTTTGCCGAGGCGATCCCGGCCTTCGAGGGCGCGCTGAAGGGGCTGGCGCAGGCGCAGCACAAGCGGCGCCCCGTGCTGCCGCTGGCGCTGCTGCAGTGGCAGCTGCTGGCGCTGCTGGCGCAGCCCGACGCCAAGGCCTGGCAGGCTGTGGTCAAAACCGCGACCGCGCATTCGGGCAGCCGCAACCCCGACCCGGCGGGCCCATTTGGTTGCTGGGCGCATGCGGCCGCGGTGCGGCTGGGCGATGCGCGGCTGCAGCCCGAGGCCTTCGAGCCGGGCGGGCTTCGCGGGTGGATCGGCGGGGCGATGCTGCAACCCGACCCCGACCGCGATGCCGACCGGCTGGTGCTCGCGGCCTGGCTGGGGCACCGGCCCAAGGGCTGGTCGCGCGACCAGCTCGACGCGATGACGCGCGCGCTGCACTCGGCGGGCATGCCGTGGAAGGCCGACCTGCTGGCGCAGGCCTGCGAGCGGCTGGGGCTGCCGCTGCCGGCGCGCCCGCAGGCCGCCGCGCCACCCTGGCCGGTGCGCTTCTTCACGTCGGCGCAGGATGCCTGGCGCGAGGCGCTGGCGGCGATCGTCGCGCTGGGCGAACCCGCGGGGCGCGGCAAGGTGCAGGCGGCGGCGCCGGCGACGCTGCGCTGGGTGCTCGCGCTCGACGAGGCCGCCCGCCCGTTCGACCTGCACGCCTTCGAGCCCGCGGCCAGCGCGCGCGGCCGGCCCAAGCTGCTGACGCTGGCGGCGCTGAAGAAGCGCACGCGGATGGACCCGCGCGACGCCGCGGTCGCGCGCTGCATCCGCAGCCCCGAGTTCTACCCGCGCCAGCCGTTCCTGGACCTGAGCGCGGCGGTGCAGGCGCTGGTCGGGCATCCGGGACTGTATCTGGTGCGCGTCGATACGCAGGCGCGCGGCGGTGGCGAGGAAGACGCCGCCGAAAGCCTCGACGGCGACTTCGACGATCTCGACCTCGACGACCTGGCCGACGAATTCGGCTCCTTGGACGATGACGACGACGACGACCTCGAGCGCTGGCCGCCGCGCCGGGACCCGCGGGCGCGCCTTCGGCGCCGGCGCGCGCAGGCGCTCGCTGAGGACCCGCAACGCATCGCGGCGGCCGAAGCGGCGCGCAACGGATCGCCGGTCGAGCTGATCGAGGCGCTGCCGGCGCTGCAGGTGCGGCGCGAGCGCGCGCCCGGCGGTGTGCGCGGCGACGTGATCGTCGACGCGAAAGCCAACGCCAAGGCCGACGTGAAGGCTGATCTGAAGGCCGACGCCAGCGCCGACGCCGACGGCGACGCGAGGTCCGGCGCGCAAGCCGATGCGAAGGCGGCAGCGACAGGCGGCGACGACGCGGACGCGAGACCGGACGCCGGCCGCACCGAGCACTTCGTCTTCGAGCTCGAGGACGATCTGCTGGCCGACCGGCGCCCGCTGCTACGCCACCACGTGAGCCCGAGCGGCGAGCGCGAGGCCGAGGCCGACCGCCGCGACGCGCTGCGCATCGTCTCCGAGGCATCCGGGCGCGTGCGGCTGCTGCGGATCAGCCCGGCGCAGCGCCGCGTCGCCGAGCTGGTGGCCAAGCGCTGGAGCGTGCCGGTGCAGGCGCAGGTCGAGCTCGACGCCGCGCTGCGCGTGCTGGCGGCGCACTTCCTGCTGCACAGCGACGCCGACGCCGGCGAGCCGGTGTCGTCCGACGCGCGGCTGATCGCGCAGCTGCAACCGCGCGGTGGCGCGCTGCAGTTGCAGCTGCTGGTGCAGCCTTTCGGCGACTTCGGGCCGCTTCTCGTTCCCGGCAGCGGCCGCCAGCGGCTGATGACGGTGCACGCGGGCGCGAGCCTGACGACGCTGCGCGACGCCGGCGCCGAGCTCGACCACCTGGCGGCGGCGCTGGCGGCGATGCCGATGCTCGGCGACGAGCTGCCGCCCGATGCGAGCTGGGTGCTCGACGACCCGGAGGACGCGCTTGCCGTCGTGCACGCGCTTTCGCGCATGGGCGGTGCGGAGGCGCCGGTGCGGCGCGTCGAATGGCCCAAGGGGCGGCCGCTGCGCGTGACGTCGGCGGCCAAGCTGCGTGTCGGCGTGAGCAGTGGCAGGGACTGGTTAGCGCTCGAGGGCGCGCTGGAAATCGACGCCGGTCGCGTCGTCCAGCTGCAGCAACTGCTGGCGCTGTTGCGCGATGCGCGCGGCCAGCGCTTCATCGCGCTCGGCGAGGGCGACTACCTGGCGCTGGACGAGCAGCTGCGCCAGCGCCTGGCCGAGCTCGACGCGCTCGGCCAGGCCGACGGCGAGCGGATCAAGGTCGGCGCCAGCGCCGCCGCGTGGCTGGCGGACGCCGCCGACACGCTCGGCGTGCACGGCGATGCGAAGTGGCGCGAGCGCGCGCAGCGCCTGGCCGAGGCGGCGGCGCTGGACCCGCAGCCGCCGCGCACGCTGCAGGCGGCGCTGCGCCCGTACCAGGCCGAGGGCCACGCGTGGATGCGGCGGCTCGCGCATGCCGGATTCGGCGGCTGCCTGGCCGACGACATGGGGCTGGGCAAGACGGTGCAGACGCTGGCGCTGCTGCTGGACCGCGCCACGATCGGCCCGGCGCTGGTCGTGGCGCCGACCTCGGTCTGCGCCAACTGGGCCGCCGAGGCGGCGCGCTTCGCGCCGGCGCTGGAGCTCGCGGTCTACGGCCAGACCGACGGCGAGCGCAGCGCCAGCGTGGCCGCGGCCGCGCCCGGGCAGGTCGTCGTCGTGTCCTACGCGCTGCTGCTGCGCGACGCCGAGGTCTTCGCGGCGCAGGATTGGGCCACGCTGGTGCTCGACGAGGCGCAGGCGCTGAAGAATGCCGCCACGCAGCGCGCGCAGGTGGTCGCCGGGCTGCGCGCCGGGTTCCGGCTCGCGTTGTCGGGCACGCCGGTGGAAAACCGGCTGGCCGACCTGTGGTCGCTGATGAACCTGCTGAACCCGGGGCTGCTCGGCAATGCGACGCGCTTCCAGGAGCGCTTCGCCGGGCCGATCGAGCGCCATCGCGACGGCGCGGCGCAGGCGCGGCTGCGGCGGCTGGTCGCGCCCTTCCTGCTGCGCCGGACCAAGGCGCAGGTGCTGAGCGACCTGCCGCCGCGCACCGAGATCGTCCACCGCATCGAGCCGCCGCCCGAGGAGCGCAGCCTGCTCGAGGCGCTGCGCCGCGAGGCGCTGGAGCGCATGGCCGCGCTGGACGTGGCCGACCGCCGCAATACGATCAACGTGCTGGCCGAGCTGATGCGGCTGCGCCGCGCGGCCTGCGACCCGCGGCTGGCGGCCCCCGAGCTGGGGCTGGTCGGGGCCAAGGTGCGCGCGTTCGAGGAGCTGGCCGCGGAGCTGGTCGCCGGCGGCCACCAGGCGCTGGTCTTCAGCCAGTTCACCGACTTCCTGCGGCTGCTCGCCGAGCGGCTGGACGCCGCCGGGCTGCGCTACCAGCTGCTCGACGGCAGCACGCCGGCGGCGGCGCGCGCCGATCGCGTGGCGGCATTCCAGCGCGGCGAGGCCGAACTGTTCCTGATCAGCCTGAAGGCCGGTGGCTTCGGGCTGAACCTGACGGCGGCCGACTATGTCGTCATCGCCGACCCCTGGTGGAACCCGGCCGCCGAGGACCAGGCGATGGGGCGCGCGCACCGCATCGGCCAGCTGCGCCCGGTGACGGTCTACCGGCTCGTGACCGCGGGGTCGATCGAGGAGCGCATCGTCGCGCTGCACCGCGACAAGCGCGAGCTGGCCGACGGGCTGCTGGAGGGGCAGGACCGGGCGACCGTGCTGCAGCCCGACGAGCTGATGGACCTGCTGCGGGATTGACGCGCGGGGCGGGGCGCGATCGCCGCCGTGGCCGGGGTTGCGAAGCACCGCGGCGCCGGGCCGGCAGTCCTATCGCTCTTGCCGGGTCGGCCACGATCGTCGAGCCTCAGCGGGCGCGACGCCGATGTCATGACGCTTGCGCGACGTAACAAAGAGTCTCGCTTTTGCCTGTCCCTGATGCCCGGCAGACAACGCTGCCTTGCGCACCGTCAATTCAGCAGCGCGTCTGCTGTGCAAACTTCCGCGCATGCGCATATTTGAAATATTCCGTGGAATCGCGTCGGGGATCTCGGCGGCCGGACGGGTCGGGATGAGGCTCGGCGTCGACGCGCGCCGGCGGCCGCTGGCCTGGGCAGGGATCACGGCTGCGGCCGCGCTGCTGGCTGCTGCCGGCTGCGGCGGCGGTTCAGGCGGCCCGGCCGTCGGGCCGCCGCCGGTGACGGTCGCCGACGCCGACGCCGGCGAGGCGCTGTTCCGCCGCAACTGCAGCGGCTGCCACACCTTCGGCCACGGCGACCACCTGGGCCCGGACCTGAGCGTGCGCAACCCGAGCGCGAACTGGGTGCGCAACTTCATCGCCGACCCGGCGAGCTGGATCGGGACCGGCTACGGCCAGCGGCTGCGCGACGCCTGGGGCTACACGATGCCCGACTACGGCCTGTCGGCGGCCGAGATCGACGACCTGATCGCCTTCTTCGAGCGCCAGGACGGGCGCGGGCCGCTGGCGCCGAGCGCGCCGGTGGCGCTCGACGCCGGCGCCTTCGAGCAGGCGCGCCAGACCTACTTCGACCGCTGTGCGGGCTGCCACGGCCTGGTCCGCAGCGGCGCCACCGGGCCCGACATCGGCCAGGTGCGCTCGACCTGGATCGGGACCGACGGCCTCGCCGCGCTGATGCGCCACGGCACGCCGCGCGGGATGCCGAACTTCGGCACCAGCGGCACGCTCGGCGAGTCGCAGATCGCCCAGCTCGCGGCCTACCTGCAGCAGCCGCCGCCCGAGCCGCCGGCGCTGCCGATGAGCGCGATCCAGGCCAGCTGGCGGCTGACGGTGCCGGTCGGCGCGCGGCCGACCGCGCCGCAGCACGCGCGCGACTGGCGCAACTTCTTCGGCGTCGTCGAGCGCGACGCGAGCAAGGTGTCGATCTTCGACGGCGCCAGCCGCGAGCTCGTCGCGCGGCTGGACGTCGGCTTCGCGGTGCACATCCTGCGCTCGTCGGCGTCGGGGCGCTACTTCCAGGCCATCGGCCGCGACGGGCTGGTCAGCCTGATCGACCTGTGGGCCGCGGTGCCGGGTGTCGTCGCCAGCGTCAAGGGCTGCCACGATGCGCGCAGCGTCGAGGGCAGCCGCATGGCGGGGCACGAGGACCGCTTCCTCGTCGAGGGCTGCTACTGGCCGCCGCAGTACGTGGTCTACGACGGCCAGACGCTCGAGCCGCTGGCGCGCGTCGACCTGCCGCTGGACAGCATCGACGGCGCGACGCTGCCGGAGGTCCGCGTGGCGTCGATCTTCGGCCTGCGCGACCAGCCGCTGTGGGCGCTGGCGCTCAAGGAGAGCGGCTGGCTCGCCCTGGTGGACTACACGCAGCCGGGATTCCCGATCGTGCAGCGCATCGCCGGCGAGCGCTTCCTGCACGACGGCGGCTGGGACGCGGCCGGGCGCCACCTGCTGATCGCGGCCAATGCGAGCCGGCGCATGGTGGCCTTCGACATGCAGCGGCGCGAGCTGGCGGCGAGCTTCGAGACCGGCGACACGCCGCACCCCGGGCGCGGCGCCAACTGGCTCGATCCGCAGTACGGCTGGGTCAACGTCACGCCGCACCTGGGCGAGCCCAAGGTCTCGATCTACGGCGCCGACCCGGTCGGGCGACCCGACGTGGCGTGGAAGGTCGTGCGCGAGCTGACGCTGCCGGCGGCCGGGTCGCTGTTCGTCAAGACGCATCCGAACTCGCCGTGGGTGCTGTTCGACATGACGATGAGCACGACGCACGCGCGCCAGGTCTGCGCCTACGCCAAGGCCAGCGGCAAGATCGACCGCTGCTTCGACGTCGCGCGCGCCGGCAAGGCGGTGCACTTCGAGTTCGACCGCGACGGCAAGCAGGTCTGGGTCTCGGACTGGGCGAGCGACGGCGCGGTCGTCGTGCTCGACGCGGTCACGCTGCAGGAGGTCGCGCGCATCGGCGGGCTGGTCAGCCCGACGGGCAAGTTCAACGTGCACAACACCGCCGAGGAGGTCTACTGACGGCGGTCATGGCGGGTGGCTGGCTCGATCGCGGCCCGCGCGCCAAGTAGCTCAGAGCCGCCGTGACGTGCCAAGGCTGCGCCTATGCTATCTCAATATGAGATATAGTTCGTGCGCCAATGAAGCTCATCTCGAACAAGCCGCTGCGCGAGTTCGCGGCGATGCATCGGGACGCCGAGCTGCCGCTGCAGACATGGAGGCGGCTCATCGAGCGCGGCGACTACAAGAGCTTCGCGGCGCTGCGCGTCACCTTCGGCAGCGTCGACAAGGTGGAACAGCGCTTCGTGTTCAACATCGGCGGCAACAAGTACAGGCTGGTGGCGGCGATCGCGTTCCGGCCGCGCATCGTGTGGGTCAAGGCCGTGCTGACGCACGCCGAGTACGACAAGATGAAGAAAGGGGACTGGCGATGAACGTGAAGGACGTGGCCGCGCACTGGGTGGCACTTCACGAGGCGCTGGGCCTCGGCCGCCCGATCGGCGACGATGCCGAGTACGAACGAGCCCTGGCCGCCGTCGACGAACTGGTCGACGCGGCGGGAACGGACGAGGAGGACCCGCTGTGGGCCCTGGTCGCTCTGGCCGGGGACCGCATCCGCGCCTACGAGGATCGCGCTCACCCCTGGCCTGACACGAGCACGCCGGCGCAGGTTCTGGCGACGCTGATCGAGCAGCACGGCCTGCGCCAGGGCGATCTGCCCGAGGTGGGGTCGCAGGGCGTGGTCAGCGAGGTGCTGGCCGGCCGGCGCCAGCTCAACGCAAGACAGATCGCCGCGCTGTGCAGGCGATTCGGCGTGCCGGCCGAAACGCTGCTGCCCTGATCCTGCCGGACGGCCCCCGCGCTACAGCGCCATCGCCGGCCGCTGCGCCAGCAGCTCGCGCCAGCGCAGCAGGTTCGGGTGCAGCCCGGCGTCCGGCTTGACCTTGACGATGCGCGCGAAATCCACCGCGACCGCGGCGGTGATGTCGGCGACGCTGAACCGCTCGCCGGCGACGAAGGTCCGGTCCGCCAGCCGCGTGTCCAGCGCCTGCAGGAACTGCTGCAGACGCTGCATCCCGCGTTCGGCCAGCGCCGGGATCTGCGCATAGTCGACCGGCCCGGGCAGCGCGCGGCCGGCCATTGCCGGCGAGCTGTTGCGCAACACCTCGGCGACGGCGAGCAGGCCCTCGAACTCGGCGCGCCAGTGCCAGCTCGCGACCTCGGCCTTGTCCAGCGGCGTGGTGCCGAGAAGCGGCGGGTCGGGGCGGAAGGCCTCGGCCCAGGCGATGATGGCGGCGTTGTCGGTCAGCATCGCGCCCTCGTCGGTGCGCAGTGCCGGCACCGTGCACAGCGGATTGATGGCGCGAAAGGCCTGGCCGAGCTGCTCGCCGGCGCGCAGGTCGACCTGCACCGTCTCGTGCGCGATGTCCTTCTCGGCCAGCAGGATGCGCGCGCGGCGCGGGCTCGGCGCGGTGGCGCAGTCGTAGAGGGTGATCGTCATCGCGGGGCTCCTCGGGGTCGCGGGTCGGCGTGCATCCGATCGGGTGGGGCGCGGGCGCAGGGGCGCTTGACGACTGCCACGACGCGTGGGGCGGCGTGCCGATCCCGCCCAGCGCGGCGGCCTCGCATCAGGCCACGTCCGGGGCGCGCTTGTCCTGCGTGCGGGTGTCGAAGTCCGCCGCATCGTGGCGCTCGTGGAGTTGCGTTTCGGGCGGCCCCCACAGGCGGTTGACCATGCGCCCGCGGCGCGCGGCCGGGCGCCGGGCGATGCGGTCGGCCCAGTCGACGACATGCCGGTAGTCCTGCACCTGCAGGAATTCGCCCGCCTCGTACAGTTGCCCCTTGGCGAGCGCGCCATACCAGGGCCAGATCGCGATGTCGGCGATCGTGTAGGCCGCGCCGGCGACATATGGAACCTCGGCAAGCCGGCGGTCGAGCACGTCGAGCTGGCGCTTGGCCTCCATCGCGAAGCGATCGATCGGGTAGCGCCACTTCGCCGGCGCGTAGGCGTAGAAGTGGCCGAAGCCGCCGCCCAGATACGGCGCGCTGCCCATCTGCCAGAAGAGCCACGACAGGCACTCGGCGCGCTGCGCCGGCTCGGTGGGCAGCAGGGCGCCGAACTTCTCGGCCAGGTAGACCAGGATCGCGCCCGACTCGAAGACGCGCACCGGCTGCGGCCCGCTGCGGTCCAGCAGCGCCGGGATCTTGCTGTTCGGGTTGACGGCGACGAAGCCGCTGCCGAACTGCTCGCCGTCACTGATGCGGATCGGCCACGCGTCGTACTCGGCGCCGGCATGGCCCAGCGCCAGCAGCTCCTCGAGCATCACCGTGACCTTGACGCCGTTCGGCGTGGCCAGCGAATACAGCTGCAGCGGATGGCGGCCGACCGGCAGCGCGGCCTCGTGGGTGGCGCCGGCGGTCGGGCGGTTGATGGCGGCGAAGCGGCCGCCGGGGTCGGCGGGCGGGGTCCAGATGCGCGGGGGGGTGTAGTCGGTGGGGTCGTCCATGCGACGATTCTGGGACAGAAGCGGTGGGCAGGCAGCGATAGGTCCACTCTTCAGCAAACACTCCCTGGCATCGCCGGGCGCCGAGTGCCATTCCACTACACCCCCAAGCCCGCAAGCTGGCTGACGTTGACCGCGCCGGTCTCGCACCCCAGGGTCACGATTCCGCCACCGCGTGCGATCTCCGGCGGCGGGGGACGTGACACGCGAGGGGCGTGGCCGGCACTCCCGTTCGGGGCCAGCGGGTGTGCGCCGCCCCTTGCGCGGATGCAGCGCGATGCCGATTGCGTTCAGTCGCAGATATGGGCCTTGCCGTCCTTCTTCGCCTGTCCCATGTACGGCATTTGCGGCATCGCCCCCTTCATCATTTCGCCGCACCTGCGCATGATCTGGGCTGTCGGATCGTCGGCCATTTCCTTGCCGTAGGCGATCGCCTTGCGCTGGGCGGCGTCTCGCTTGCCCTGGGCGCACAGGGCCTCCAACTCCTTGCTGATCCGTTCGGACCGTTCCTTCAAGGCGTCCGCCTTGGCGCGGTCGATCTGGGCCATGCAGGCCTGCATCTGCTGCGCCTGCTGCATCATCTTCTTCATGTCCGCCTCGGACATGCCCTGATAGGTCTGTGCCATCAGGCTGAGGGGAAGCAGCGCCGCCAAACAGACTGCCACTGATTTCATCATCGTGTTTCCTTGGTAGTACGTTCGGGGTTCTTGGAGCGAGCGCGTGGATCATCGAGTACCCGTCGTCCGGCACCGAGGGTTCCGACGGATCGGTCGAATTTTCCTGCAGACCAGCACGCAGCGCCTGCCAGACCCAGCTTCGGGCGGGGCGCCGCCTGAAACGCTTCTGCGCCCGACCTCGCAGGTGTCGGGTGCGGCCGGCGTTCGCCCAGGTTGGTGCCCGTCGTCGAGGCGTACGTTTCGAACGAGCGGTCGAACGGGTTCGGCGATACGGCGCGGACCCGCGAGACTCCTTGCGCCTCGGGGTCCCCGTCGAGGCGCTCATCGATACAGGCAGCCACTCGGACTCGTCGCGCACGCGCCGGTCTGCATGCTCGCTGTCATCGGCCCGGGGCGCGGGCAGGGTGTCCGGCAGCGCGGCGCACCCGCGCTTGCCGAACCGCGCGTGCCCGGTGGTAATCTGATCGACGAAGCCGCCGAGCGCGGTCCCCGGCGGGCGTGCGCCGACGGCCGGGCTCGCAACGGTCCCTTCCCTGAGGGATCGCTGCCTCGGTATCAGGCCTGCGGCATCGCGCGCCCGAGGATCGCCGCGCAATCCACCCCGCGCGGCAGCGCGCCGTACTGGTGGTGGCCGGTGGACGCCAGCCGCGACGCGCAGAACGCATCGGCCACCGCCGCCGGCGCATGCTGCACCAGCAGCGCCGCCTGCATCGCCAGCGCCATGCGGTCGACGAGGTCGCGCGCGCGGTATTCGAGGTCCTGCAGGTCGGCGAACTCGTCCTTCAGCGCCGCGACATGCCGGTCCAGCAGCGCGCTGGCGCCGCGCGCGCGGCCGACCTCGGCGAAGAACGCCTGCACCACGTCGGGCGTCCTGGCCATCGCGCGCAGCACGTCCAGGCATTGCACGTTGCCGCTGCCCTCCCAGATCGCGTTGACCGGCGACTCGCGGAACAGGCGCGGGAAGGGGCTGTCCTCCATCACGCCGCTGCCGCCCAGGCATTCCATCGCCTCGAAGGCATGCTGCGGCGTGCGCTTGCAGATCCAGTACTTGCCGACCGCGGTCAGCAGCCGCACCAGCGCGTCCTCGTGCGCGTCATCTCGGTGGTCCAGCGCGCGCGCCACGCGCATCGCCAGCGCGAGCGATGCCTCGCTCTCCAGCGCCAGGTCCGCCAGCACGTTGCGCATCAGCGGCTGCTCGACGAGCCGCTTGCCGAATGCGGCGCGGATGGCGCAGTGGTGCAGCGCCTGCGCGGCGGCCGCGCGCTGGCCGGCGGCCGAGCCGACCATGCAGTCGAAGCGTGTCATCGCCACCATCTCGATGATGGTGCGCACGCCGCGCCCCTCGGGGCCGACCCTCCACGCCAGCGCGCCGCGCAGCTCGGTCTCGCTCGACGCGTTGGAGACGTTGCCCATCTTGCGCTTCAGCCGCAGCACCTGCATCGGATTCTTGCTGCCGTCAGGCCGCCAGCGCGGCAGCAGGAAACACGACAGCCCGCCCGGCGCCTGCGCCAGCACCAGGAAGGCGTCGCACATCGGCGCGCTGACGAAATATTTGTGCCCGACCAGCTCGCAGGCCTGGGCCGGCCCCTCGGCGCCGATCGGCACTGCGCAAGTGCTGTTGGCGCGCACGTCCGATCCGCCTTGCTTCTCGGTCATCGCCATGCCGATCGTCAGCCCGGCCTTCTGCGCATCGGGGACGTTGCGCGGGTCGTAGATGCGCGCGGTGATCCTCGGCTCCCAGTGCCGCGCCAGCTCGGGCGTCGTGCGCAGCGCCGGGATCGCGGCAAAGGTCATCGTCACCGGGCAGCCGTGGCCGGCCTCGACCTGGGTGTGCAGGTATTCGTGCGCCGCGCGTGCGACATGCGCGCCGGGCCTGGGCTCGGTCCACGGCGAGGCGTGGAGGCCGTGCTCGATCGCGGTCGCCATCAGCCGGTGATAGGCCGGGTGGTAGCGCACGAGGTCGATGCGGCGGCCGAAGCGGTCGTGGGTGTCGAGCTCGGGCGGGTTCTGGTTCGCCTGCACGCCGAGCTGGAGGTAGTCGGCGCTGCCGGTCAGCGCGCCGAAGGCGACCAGCGCCTCGTGCGCCCAGCCGGCGCCCTCGCGCTGCACGGCATCCTGCAGCGCGGCATCCTGCAGGTAGGGATTGAAGTCGACCAACTCATGGCCGACGTTGACGACCTCGTGCGTCTCGGCGGTGTAGGGGTCGAACAGGGCGGGCTTGCCCAGGCGGTCGGGGGCGTTCATGCGGTGGTCTCCTCGCGGAAGCGTTTCCAGATGGTCTGGCCGGCGGCGTCGAAGCGAACGACGGCGTCGATGAAGCGCTGGCGCGCGTCGGCGTCGACCAGCGGGGCGGGAAGCAGGGGGTCGAAGACGAGCTGATGGATCGCGTCGTGGCCGAGCGTGAACGAGTCACGCGCGGCATCGGCCAGCGGCAGCCGGCCGGCGTGTTCGAGCCAGCGCTCCAGCCGTTGCCGCGTCGCGCGGTAGCCGCGGTTCAGCGCGGCGCCGTCCCACAGCGCGCGCGCACGCTTGTCGCGCAGCGGGTCCAGGTCACGGGCGAGGAAGACGGCGGCGTCGCCGTCGAGCCCGAGCCGCGCCAGCCGCTCGCGCACCGCGGCGGCGCTGCCGGCGAGGTTGTCCGGGCGCAGGTGCAGGCCGCGGTCGAGCTCGCGCAGGCCGAGCAGCCGGAGCGCGCGCTCGCGCGTGCGACGCGCGGCGCGGGCGCCGCCTGGGGTGATTGCACGGGCGCCGTCTGGGGTGATCGCGCGGGCGCTGCCTGGGGTGATCGTGCGCGCGCTGCCTGACGTCGCCGCGCCGGTACTGCCTGGGCTGGCCTTGCGGGCGCCGGCTGCAGTGCCTTCGACTGCCACCCCGGCCGGCGCGCCAGGCGGCGTGTGTACCGCGATCCAGCTGCCTTGCCAGGCACGCAGCCGCGCCGCGCTGCCGCGCCATTGCCCGACGTCGGCCGCCAGCCCGGCAGCCTGCGGCCCCAGCCGGTAGCTGCCGCGCCCGGCCGGCTCGACCAGGCCCGACGCCGCCAGCCGCACCAGCGCGACGCGCACGCTGTTCTCGCGCAGCCCGAACAGCGCGCAGGCGGCGACCGCGGTGCGCGCCGGCAGCGGCTCGCTGCCCGCACCCAGCAGCAGGTTGAGGATGAGGTGGCGGGGGTTGGGGGCCACGGCGGACGCGACATTACATCGATCGACGTATGTCGTCAATGGATGTAATGAACGCGGCCATGTCGCGCGCCGCCGTATCGGCGTGCTACGGCGCGGCGCTCAGCCGCCGCGCGCGACCAGCGCGGCGCCGGTGACGGCGAGCAGCGCGAGCACCAGCGCACGAAAGCGCCGCTCGTCGAGCCGGCGGTGCAAGGCCTCGCCGGCGACGATGCCCACGAGCATCACGGGCAGGTAGGCGGCGGCGCGCGGCAGCGCCGGCGCCAGCGTGCCATCGAGCGCGTACAGCAGCGTCAGGCTGGCGTTGAGGACCAGCCACACCGCGATCAGCGTCGCCCGCAGACGCGCCTTGTCGAGCGTCGTGCCGGCCAGCGCCGCGACCAGCAGCGGCCCGCCGCTGGCGTAAAGGCCGTGGGTCAGCCCCGCGGCCGCCGTCAGCGCGCGTGCCCGCCAGGGCGGGTGCGGCCTGGGAAGGCCGGCGCGTCGCATGCGCCAGCCCTCGCGCAGCGCAAACGCCAGCACCAGCGCGCCGAACAGCGGCACCAGCGCCGCGTCCCCCAGCCAGGGCCGAAGCAGGTAGCCGGCCAGCATGCCGGCCAGCATCCACGGCGCGATGCGCCGCAGCAGCAGCGCGCGGTCGATCTGCGCGCGCAGCCGCAGCGTCATCAGCAGGTTCATCACCGTCGACAGCGGCACCAGGACCGGCAGCAGCGCCGACATCGGCAGCACCAGGGCGCCGAGCGCCAGCGCGATGACGATGCTGCCGAAGCCGAGCGCCGCCTCGACGGTGTAGGCAACGGCGATCGCGCCGGCCAGCGCGACCCAGGCGGCACCGGCGCTCACCGCAGCTCGCCGCCGAAGCGCCGCCGCACGGTGGCCAGATACCACGCCGGCGCGACGCGCCACAGCAGCGCGCCGAAGCGCGCCAGCGGGTCGGGTGCCAGCCAGCGCGCACCGCGCGCCAGCGCGCGGTCGATCGCGCGCACCGTATCTTCGGCGCTGCGCACGCGGCCCACCGTCGAGCGCGCGTGCGCGGCCGGGGCGCCGTCGGCGCCGAGCGCGCGCTGCTCGATCGGTGTGTCGAGGAACGACGGGTAGACCATCAGCAGCCGCACGCCGTCGGCCTCCAGCTCCAGCCGCAGGACCTCGAACCACTGCGTCAGCGCCGCCTTCGCCGCGCCGTAGGCGGCGCGCCCCGGCACCGGCATCCAGCCCGCCATCGACCCGATCGCGACGATGGTGCCACGCGAGGCGCGCAGCAGCGGCAGCGCGGCCAGCGTCAGTTCGGCAGGCGCCTGCCAGTCGACCGCCATCACGCGGCGGAAGACCGCCGGGTCGGTGCGGTGCGCCGGTGAGCGGTGCGTGATGCCGGCGTTGTTGACCAGCAGGTCCAGCCATCCGAAGCGTTCGCGCGCGGTCGCGACGACGCGGTCGATCACCGCCGGCTGCGTCAGGTCGCCCGCGACCGTCGCGAGGTGATCGGCCGGGACGCCCGCGGCGGCGAGCTCGGCCGCGCGCGCGGTGAGCGCCGCGGCGTCGATATCGGCCAGCAGCAGCGCGTCGCCCGCCGCCGCCCAGTGGCGCGCCATCGCCCAGCCCAGGCCGGACGCGGCGCCGGTGATCAGCGTGACGCGCATCGTCCTGGTCAATGTGAATGGCTTTCGTGATCCAGGGCGTTGCCCCGCATCATGAAGGTTGGCGCAGCGCGCCGCGGGTCGTCGGCGCCGGCTGGCTGGCGGGAGCCATCATGCCTTGCCCGCTGCGTAGCCGCACGAGGCTGCCCAGCGCGAGAAGGCCTGCGCCGAGCTGTGCTGCGGCACGTAGCCGAAATCGTTCTTCAGCCGCGTGTTGTCGAGAACCGGCCGCCAGCGCAGAAAGCCGACCTGCTCGGGGCCGTGGCGCGTCAGGCCGAGCGGCCTGCCAAGCGCGAGCGCCGCGCGCAGCAGCCACGCCGGAACGACGCGGCAGCGCTTGCCGAGAAGCGCGGCGATCTCCGGCATCGTCAGCGCGCCGTCGCCGGCCAGGTTGTAGACCCCCGGCGGGCCGCCGGCGATCGCGTGCAGGATGGCGCCGACGACATCGTCGATCCAGACGAAGACGAAGGGGCTCGCGCTGCCGCGGATCGCCAGCGGCCGCGCGCGCTCGAACAGCGCGGTGATCTGGTTGTGCAACCCGGCGCCGAGGATGGTGCCGATGCGCAGGACGACCTGCTCGAGCTGCGGGTGGGCGCTGCGCGCGCCGGCGAGCATCTCCTCGACCAGCCGCTTGTGCTGCGCGTAGGCGAACTCGTCGTTGCCGCGCAGCGGCATGTCCTCGGTCAGGCGCGGCGGGTTGTCGGCGTGGTAGCCGTAGGCGGCGCCGCTGGAGCTGACGACGAGCCGCTTCACGCCGGCGGCCACGCAGGCGCCGAGCACACGCCGCGTGCCGTCGACGTCGACCGCGAAGCTGGTCGCGCGGTCGTCGCGCGGGCCCGGGCTGACGATCGACGCCAGGTGGACGACGGTGTCGATGCGGTGCGCGCGCAGCAGTGCCTGCAACCCCGGCGCGCGCACGTCGTGCTCGGCATGGACGATGCCGGCGCGGCGCTCGGCGTCGGCGACCGGATGGACGTCGGTGGCGACGACGGTGGCGGTCTCGATCTGCCGCTCCGCGAGTGCGGCGACCAGCGCGCGGCCGAGCATCCCGGCCGCGCCGGTGACGAGGACCGCCGGTGCGCTCAAGCCGCAACGCCCCCGGGGTCGCGCCGCGACCACCAGGTCGCCACCGACAACCCGGCGATCAGGTGCCAGATGCCCCACCATGCGGTGACGATCGCCATCCCGCCCAGGCCGCCGAAGAAGTTGAAGACCAGGATCAGCCCGAGCGCCGAGTTCTGGATCCCGACCTCGATCGCGACCGCACGCCGGTCGCGCTCGGGCAGCCCGGCGACGCGTGCCGCGGCCCAGCCGCTGGCCAGCGCGGTCGCGTTGTGCAGGAAGACCGCGAAGACGACGAAGCCGACCCAGTCGAGAAAGTGGCGCCAGTTGGCGGCCAGCGCGCCGACGACGAACAGGCCGAAGATGAGAAGCGAGGCCGCGCGCACCGGCCGGTGCACGCGCGCGACCAGGCGCGGGAAGCGGTGCCCGATCGCCATCCCGGCGGCCATCGGCAGCCCGAGCAGCAGCGCCACCGCGAGCAGCATGTCCAGCGGGTCGAGCGATACCGCACGCAGGATCGCCGCGGTCGGTTCGTACAGCCCGGCCCATAGCGCCAGGTTCAATGGCGTCATCACGATCGCCACTGCGGTCGAGATCGCCGTCATCGTCACCGACAGCGCGGTATTGCCGCGTGCGTAGTGGGTCAGGAAGTTCGACACGTTGCCGCCCGGGCAGGCGGCAACCAGCATCATCCCCAGCGCGATGCTCGGCGCCGGGCGGATCAGCAGCACGAGCAGGAAGGTGCAGGCCGGCAGCAACAGGAACTGCGCCGCCAGCCCGATCAGCACCGGCTTGGGCGTGACGAGCACACCCTCGAAGTCGCGCGGCTTCAGCTCGAGCGCGACGCCGAACATCACCAGCCCGATGATGGCGTTCAGCGCCCACAGCGACTGCGGGTTGAAGTTCAGCCGAACTGCGTCCATCTCGCTCATCGTCGGCTCCCGGCGGTCGCGTCGCCTGCCACCTTGCTCAGCCCTTGGGCTCCTCGTGCATCTTCTTGAAATGCATCAGCCCGGGCGCCCACATATGCTTGACGGGGTCGACGTCGACGTGGATCACCGCCGGGCCGCCGCTGTCGAGGGCGCGCGCGATCGCGGCGCGCAGCGCCTGCGGGTCCGACACCCGCTCGCCATGGGCGCCCATCGATCGCGCGAGCTGGTCGAACGCGATCTCGTGCAGGTCGGCCTTGATCGTCTCGTCGTCGTCGAGCTTCTTGAACAGCATCGTCTTGAACGGCCGCAGCATGAACTGCTGGTTCATCTTGACCATGCCCCATTGTTTGTCGGCCAGCACGATCCAGACCACCCGCGCCCTGGTGCGCACCGCGGTCTCGACCTCCTGCGGGTGAAAGCCGAAAGCGCCGTCGCCGATGATGCAGCACACCGGCTCGCCAGGCCGCGCGTGCGCGGCGCCGATCGCCTGCGCCATGCCGGCGCCGAGCATGCCGAACTTGAAGGTCGACAGCACCCGGTTCGGCACCCTGGCCTGGTGGTGGAACATCGCCCACACGGCGGCGTTGCCGCCGTCGGCCACCAGCACCGTGCCGGGCGGGAACAGCTCGTCGCAGGCGGCGCCGATATGCGCCGGGTGCACCGGGGCGTTCATATCCTGCAGCGCCTTGTCCCAGCCGGCACGCTCGTCGGCGCGCGCCTTCTGGTAAGCGGCAGCGCGCTGGCGGCGCGCGTCCAGATTGGCCGGCGCGCGGCCGGCCAGCGCCTGCGCCAGCGCGCGCAGGAATTCGCCCGCGTCGGCCTGGATCGCCAGATCCGCCGGCTTGTTGAGCCCGATCATGGTCTCGTCGATATCGACCTGGACCGTGAACTGCTCGCTCGCGCGCCGCCAGTACGGCGGCTTGCCCCACCAGTCGGTCTCGCCGAGGCGCGATCCGACGACGAGCACCGTATCGGCCTCGTTGCGAACGCGGTGGTTCAGCGCCACATGCGGCATCGGGATCGCGAGCAGCGAAGTCTCGGGCAGCGCGCCGCGCGCGGCCCAGCTCGTCGTCACCGGCGCATGCAGCGCCTCGGCGACCGCCGCAAGGGCGTCGAAGGCCAGCGCGTGGACGACGCCGCTGCCGACGTGGATCATCGGCGCGGCCGCGGCGAGCAGCCGGTCGGCCGCCTGCGCGACCTGCTCCGGCCGCGGCGCCAGCGGCTCGACCCGCCGGTACTGGTGCGGCGCCCATTGCGGCAGCGGGTCGAAGCTGCCGTTCATGACCGTCTCCGGCACGTCCAGGTGGACGACGCCGGGGCGGCCCGCCCAGCACGCGCGCAGCGCCTTGCGCGCCAGCTCGGGAACGCGGTCGTAGGACGAGGCGGCGGCACTCCACTTGGCGATGCGGCCGATCACGCCGGCCTGGTCGAAGCACTGGTAGGCGCCGCCGCGGTCGGGGTACATGATCTGCGGCCGCCGCGCGCTGGTGATCGCGAGCACCCGGTTGCCCTCGGCCTGCTCGACGACCAGCCCCGGCAGCAGGTTGGCGACACCGGGGCCGTTGCTCGCCATGCACACGCCCAGCCGCCCGGTCAGCCGCGCGTAGGCGCCGGCCATGTGCGCAGCGCAGGTCTCGTGGCGCGGGGTGACGATGTCGATGCCGAGCCGGTTCAGCGCCTCGTAGAAGCCGAAGTAGGTGCCGTCGATGATGCCGAAGACCTTCTCGACACCCTCGGCGTGCAGCATGCGGGCGAGCCATTCGCCGCCTCGTATCTTGGCCATCGCGCGCGTCTCCTCGATCGGCGGCCGGCGTGGACGCCGGCCGGAGCTGAGCGCGCGAGCTTAGCCGCCGCGACGGCGCGGCGTCACCGGCCGGACGGGACGTGCGGCGGACAATACGGGACATGCAAAGCGTCGCGCGCGTCTTCTCGCAGGCGATCGTCCAGCTCGCCGAGCGCGACGGGCTGGTGCTGCCGGCGCCGCTGCTGGCGGCGGTACGCGGCGCGGCGCGCGTGCCGCTGGCCATGCAGGATGCGCTGTGGGAGGCGTTCTGCCGCGCCGGCGGCGCGCCGCTGCCGGGGCTGCGCGTGGGCCTGGCGCTGCAGGTCGCGCACCTCGACAGCGCCGGGCTGCAGCTCGTCGCATGCGAGACGCTGGGCGAGGCGCTGCAGGAGCTGGCCGAGGTCGCGCCGGCGATCGGCGAGGGCGGCGGCTTCGAGCTGCGGCGCGACGGCGCGCAGGCCCGGCTCGTCTACCGGCCGCGCATGGCGGTGCGCGTGCCCGAGCGTGTCGAGGCGGTGCTAGCCAGTGCGCTCAACCTGGCGCGCTGGGCCACCGGCGGGCGCTTCCAGGCCACGGGCCTCGGATTCGCGCACGCGCCGCTGGCACCGCGCGAGGCCTACGCCGCGCTGCTCGACCTGCCGGTCGCCTTCGGCACCGCGTGCGACAGCCTGGACTTCGACCCCGACCAGCTCGCGCTGCCGCTGGTCGGCGCGAATGCCGAGCTGCGCGAGCACCTGCGCGCGCTGACCGCACGCACGCTGGCGGCGCTGGGCCGATCGAGCCTGGCCGCGAGTGTGCAGCGCCAGGTTCGCGCCGAGCCAGGCTGGGGGCGCGAGCGCGTCGCCGCCGCGCTCGGGATCAGCGGCCGGCACCTGGTGCGCCGGCTCGCCGAGGAGGGCTTGTCGTTCAAGGCGCTGCGCGAGTCGGTGCTCGACGAGATGGCGCGCGAGGCGCTCGCCGGCGCACGCCGTGTGGCCGAGATCGCCGAGCTGCTCGGCTTCGCCGACGAGGGCGGCTTCGTGCGCGCCTTCAGGCGCTGGCGCGGGACGACGCCGGCGCGCTGGCGGGCGGAGGAGGGGCTGCCGGCGCGGCGCGCTCGATGATGCGGTGGCGCGGCGCCATGCGCGGCCGGCCGAGACGATGCGCGCGGTGGCGATCCGGATCGCGCTTCAGCCTGCGCGCATCGCCTCGATGCGGCCAAGGCAGCGCTGGTGGCGCGTCTGGACGCGGTCGGCGAACCAGGCAGTGGTGAGCTTGCGCGTGAACTTCGGGCTCTTCAGGTCGATGCGCGGCACGACGGCGCGCGGCATTGCCTTGCCGGCGAGCCGGTCGGCGAGCGCGAAGATGCGCTGCCAGGTCGCGCTGCGCGCCAGGTCGGCGGCGTTGCCGCGTGCCAGGTCGCGCCGGATCGCGGCCTCGCTGAGCCCGATCCGGTCGGCCAGCGCATAGGCGGCGCGCTCGGTCTGGCCGGGGCCGCTGGCGCCGGGGCCGGGCAGCAGGTCGCCGTCCAGCGCCAGCTCGATGTCGCTGAGGACGGCGATCGCGCTCTGCAGCGCGGCGTTGCGGCTCGCGTAGGGGCCGGCGTTGAAGTCGGCGAAGCGGTAGATCATGCGGTCGTAGGCCGCCTGGTAGTCCAGCAGGTGCGCGGCGCCGAAGTACAGCCCGCCGTGGCGCGTGAAGACCTCGCGCCGGATCGACTGCGCGACCGGGTAGGGGTAGGGGCGGCGCTGGGCGTGCGACTCGGCGAAATCGATGCCGACCTGCATCGGCCCGCCGGTGCGCACCGGGTTGTGGCCGGCGAGCAGCCGCCGGCCCAGCGGCACCATGTCGATGAAGTCCTCGTACAACTCGCTGAGCTCGCGCTCGGTGCGCACGGCGTCGAGCCGCTCGGCGTAGCTGCGGCCGTCGCCCGACAGCAGCGCCAGCGCCGCGCGCAACGCCAGCGACGGGATGCCGATCGCATCGGCGCGGCGGTCGATCTCGTCGCGCGCGATCTGCGCCAGCTTCGGCACCTCGGGGTCGGCGCGGTAGCCCGATTCCTGCTCGGTCACCGCCATCACCGCGCACAGGTGCTCGGGCGTAGCCGGAAGCGCGAGGGTGACGAGGGCCATGTGGATGTCGGCGGCCCAGCCGGCGCGGTCCTGCAGCGAGGCGGGCAGCAGCCGCTCGACGGTGGCGCGCGCCTCGGCCGGCGCCATGCCGACGGGCGCGGCGGGCGGGCCGGACGGCATCGCGCAGCCGGCCGCGAGCGCGGCGGCGATGCAGGCGGCGGCGGTGGTCTCGCGGCCGCGGTGCGGTGCGCAGCCCGACCGCGCCGGCGTCGCGGCGGCGCTGGGTGCCGGCGCGCGGCCGCAGGCATCTCGCGGGGTCGGGCTCGACATCGGGCGGGGCGGATCGTTGGCGGGTCGCGGGTGCGTCGGCCGGCAGGCGCCGCGTCGGCCGCGGGCGAGGTCCGACGAGGGGGGCGCCGGGCCGGCGCGCGGCAGCGGAGTATGCTCGCGCCGTGGCCAAGAAATTTCCCGCCTCGCCGGCCCACCCCGAGCGCTTGTGCTGGGGCTGCGACCTGTACTGCCCGGCCGACTCGATGCGTTGTGGCAACGGCTCGGTTCGCACGCCGCATCCGGCCGAGCTGTTCGGCGAGGACTGGCTGCAATGGGCCAACGAGCAGGCCGAGGACGCCGCGGCGCGTTCGGCCGCCGACGCGGCAGGCGAGCCTGGGCGCGATTGACGGCGGCCGAGCGCGACCGAGGGCGCCCGGCCGCGCGGCTCACTCGCCGCGGAACTGCGGCGCGCGCTTTTCCTTGAAGGCGCGGATGCCTTCGCGGTAGTCGTGGCTGTCGTAGACGACGCGGCGCAGCCCCTGGATGCGCTCGAATCCCTGCGGCGACATCGGGTGCGCGCCGGCCAGGATGCGCAGCTGCTCCTTCATGACCGCGATCGACAGCGGGGCGAGCGCGGCGATGCCGCCGGCGAGCTCGGCGGTGAAGGCCTCGATCTCGTCCGCGGGCACGACATAGTTGACGATGCCGAGCTGCTCGGCACGCGCCGCGCCCATCGGCCGCGCGGTGAAGGCCAGCTCCTTGACCGCGCGCAGGCTGCCGGCGTTGAGGAAGGTCAGCATGCCGCTGACGTTGTACGGCACGCCGAGCTTGGCCGGCGTGACGGCGAAGCTGGCGTCGGGGGTGGCGACGATGAGGTCGCAGGCGAAGACGGTCTCGGTCGCGCCGCCCCAGACCGTGCCCTCGATCATCGCGATCACCGGCGCCGGGAACAGCTCGATGCGCCGCACCAGGTGGCGCAGCGGGTCGTCCCAGCCGAGCGGGTCGCGGCGCGACTCGGGCAGCTCGCCGACATCGTGCCCCGCGGACCAGACGCGGGCGCCCTGCTGCGCGCGCAGGATCACCACGCGCGCCTTGGCGGCCTCGAAGCGTTCGAGCGCGGCGATGACGGCACCGACCAGATCGGCGCTGAGCGCATTGCGCCGCTCGGGGTGGTCGAGCGTGATCGTTCCCACGCCGGCCTGCAGCGTGTCGCGTACATGGTCCATCGCTGGCTCCAAGTGGTGGGGTCAGGTCCCGCGTTCCGCCATGCGGAACGCGGGACCTGACCCCGAGGCGGGCTACATCATTCCCAGCATGCGCGGCAGCCAGAGCGTCAGCGGCGGCCAGTAGGTGATGATGACGAGGAAAATCAGCATCGTCAGCAGCCAGGGCCAGACCGCGACCGTCATCTCCGACAGACCGAGCTTGCTGATGCCGCTGGCGACGTAGAGGTTCAGCCCCACCGGCGGGGTGATCATCCCGATCTCCATGTTGACGGTGATCATGACGCCGAAGTGGACCGGGTCGATGCCGAGCTTCATCGCGATCGGGAACAGGATCGGCGCCGTGATCAGGATGATCGACGACGGCTCCATGAAGTTGCCCATGACCAGCAGCAGGATGTTGACCGCCAGCAGGAAGCCGATCACGCCGAGCCCGCTGGCCAGCAGCCACTCGGAGATCGCCTGCGGGATATTCTCGTGCGTCAGCAGGAACGAGAACAGCACCGCGTTCGTGATGATGTACAGCAGCATCGCGCTCATGTTGGCCGACGCCAGCAGCGTCCTGGGCACGTCGCGCAGCCGCAGGTCCCTGTACACGAAGACGGCGATGAAGAAGGCGTAGACCGCGCTCATCGCCGCCGCCTCGGTCGGCGTGAAGATGCCCGAGTAGATCCCGCCCATGACGACGACGATCAGCAGCAGGCCCCAGATCGACTGCCGCAGCGCCTGCACCCGCTCGCCCCAGTTGGCGCGCTTCTCGCGCGGGTAGCCGCCGCGGCGCGCGCGCCAGTAGGTCGTGAACATCAGCATCGCCGCCAGCACCAGCCCGGGCACGACGCCGGCCATGAAGAGCGCGCCGATCGAGCTGTTGGTCGACACCGCGTACATCACCATCACGATCGACGGCGGGATCAGGATCCCGAGCCCGCCGGCCGACGCGACGACGCCGGCGCCGAAGCGCATCGGGTAGCCGGCCTTGACCATCGCCGGCAGCAGGATCGACCCGACCGCGACCACCGTCGCCGGGCTCGACCCCGACACGGCGGCGAACAGCGCGCAGGCGACCACCGCACCCAGCCCGAGCCCTCCCGGCCAATGGCCGACGAGCGAGGTCGCGAAGCGGATCATCCGCTTGGCCACCCCGCCGTGGGTGAGGAAGTTGCCGGCCAGGATGAAGAACGGGATCGCCATGATCTCGAACTTCTCGATCCCGGTGAACAGCTTGAGCGCGACCGACTCGACCGGCACCTCGGTGAAGAAGAACAGGAACGACAGTACCGTCAGGCCGAGCGAGATCGACACCGGCATGCCGGTGAGCATCAGCGCGGCCAGCAGCACGAAGATGATGATGGCGTTCATGCCCGGCCTCCCCGGTTGTCGTCGCGGTCGCTCGGATGCAGGTTGTCGTCCAGGCGGAATTCGAGGTCCTCGTCACCGGGCGCCAGCGGGGTCTTCTCGTCGACGCCCTCGACATGGCCGTGGTCGTGGTGCGGCAGCTCGCCGGTGCGCAGGAAGGCGACGCACACCTGGAGGAAGCGGAAGCACATCAGGTAGGAGCCGAACGGCACCGCGCAGTAGACGATCCAGGTCGGCCACTCGAGGTCGGGCGTGGTCGGGCCCTCGTACAGCTCGCCGGTGTCGATCCCGAGCGCGTTGAAGACTGCGTAATGGGCGCCGTTCTCCCACACGAAGGCCGCCCCCAGCGTGCCGACGATGCCGGTGAACAGCGCGCCGGCGAGCAGCCCGAAGACGATGAACTTGGACCGCAGCGGCATCTGCATGCGGTTGATCAGCACGTCCACGCCGACGTGGATGCCGGTGCGCACGCCGTAGGCGGCGCCGAACTTGGCCATCCAGACGAACATGATGATGCACAGCTCCTGCGCCCAGCCCAGGTTCTGCGCCAGCAGCCAGTCCTGCACGCCGGGGATCGCGAGCCCCGAGGCGTAGCGGTGCGCGACGGCGACGAAGATGATCAGCGTCGCCGCGCCGATGAGGAAGGTGACGAGCCACTCCTCGAGATGGTCCAGAGCCTTGAGCATCGCGGGGTCTCCTGCGTGGCGGGGGCGCGCCGGGCGCGCCCTCGGGTGGCGGCGCCGGCGGCCCTGCAGCCGCCGGCATCGCGCGTCGCCTCAGCGCACAGCGCCTCGGCGCATCAGGGCGTCAGAGCTTGGCCGGGTCGAAGCCGGTGGCCTTGTAGACCGTGTCGATCGTCTCCTTGCCGATGCGCGAGGTCATCTCCTCATGCGTCTTGACCATCGCCTTCTTCAGCGCCGTGCGCTCGGCGGCGGTCGGCGTGTAGACCTCGGTCTTGCCGGCGGCCTTGACCTTCGCCAGCGCCGAGTCGTTCTCCTCGCGGGCGATCTTGTTGGCGTACTCGGTGGCCTCCTTCATCGCCTGTTCCAGCTGGCCGCGCACGTCGGCCGGCAGCCCGTCCCAGAACTTCTTGTTCGTGATCACGGCGTAGCCGAGGTAGCCGTGATCCGTCAGCGTCATGTGCTTCTGCACCTCGTGCATCTTCTGCGTGTAGAGGTTGGAGTGCGGGTTCTCGGTGCCGTCGACGACCCCGGTCTGCAGCGCCTGGTAGACCTCGGAGAACGCCATCACCTGCGGGATCGCGCCGACCGAGCGCATCTGCGCCTCCAGCACCTTGCTCGACTGGATGCGCATCTTCAGGCCCTTGAAATCCTCGGGCTTGCGCAGCGGCTTGTTGGCCGAGAAGGACTTGAAGCCGTTGTCCCAGAACGCCAGGCCCTTGATGCCCTTGGCCTCGAGCTTGCCGAGCAGCATCTGGCCGACCGGGCCGGTCGTGACCTTGTGCAGCTCGTCGGCGTTGTCGAAGATGAACGGCAGGTCGAAGACCTCGAACTCGCGCGCGCCGAGCGGGCCGAACTTGGCCAGCGACGGTGCGAGCAGCTGCACCGCGCCGATCTGCAGTGCCTCCATCTCCTCCTTGTCCTTGTACAGCGTGCTGTTCGGGTAGACCTCGACCTTGACCTTGCCGCCGGTGAGCTCGCCGGCGCGCTGGGCGAAGAAGTCGCTCGCCTTGCCCTTGGGCGTGTCCTTGGCGACGACATGGCTGAACTTGAGGACCAGCGGCTGCTGCGCGGCGGCGGCAATCGCGAAGCCGGCGCTGACCAGGGCGACGAGGATGTGACGCAGTTTCACGGGACGGGCTCCTGAAGGGGGTGAAGGTGGATGCGTGGCGGCGCGGATGGCACCGGCGGGTCGAATCCTTGCACCCCCGGTGGAAATTGCCATTGTGGGTATCCACATGATCCGACCCTGCCCCGACGCGGCTCAGCTACCGCCAGCGGTATCGACGTCGGTTATCATTGCAAATGCGAATTCATCGCAGTTGCGCCGGGCGCGACCGCGCGAACCCTGCAAGCCTCCAACCACCGCCCAGCATCGTGAAACCCGACGCCCGTCGAGCGACCAGGCTCAGCCAGCTCCAGCCCGGGCGGCGTGCGCGCGTGTCCGGCATCGCGCCGCCTGCGGCGCGCCCCGAATGGGCGCGGCTGCTGGCCGATATCGGCTTCGCCGCCGGCGAGCCGGTGCAGGTGCTGCGCAGGGCGCCGATCGGCGGCGACCCGATCGTCGTGCGCATCGGCGCCAGCACCTTCGCGCTGCGCCGCGCGGAGGCCGACTGCGTCGAGGTCGAGCTCGCTGCCTGAGCGGTCGATGCAGACGGCGGTCGTCCACGTCCACCCGGCCGGGCCGCTGCTGGCGCTGCTGGGCAACCCGAACTGCGGCAAGACGGCGCTGTTCAACCGCCTGACGGGCAGCCGGCAGAAGGTCGCCAACTATGCCGGCGTGACCGTCGAGCGCGTCGAGGGCCGGCTCGCCACCGCCGCGGGCCGCGTGCTGCGGCTGCTCGACCTGCCCGGCGCCTACAGCCTGTACCCGCGCAGCCCCGACGAGCGCGTCACGCGCGACGTGCTGATGGGGCACGCGCAAGGCGAGAAGCGGCCCGACCTCGTGCTGTGCGTGGTCGATGCGGCCAACCTGCGGCGCCACCTCAAGCTGGTGATGGCGGCGCTGCGGCTGGGGCTGCCCTGCGTCGTCGCGCTCAACATGGCCGACCGCGCCGAGCGGCTCGGGCTGGCGGTCGACGCCGGGGCGCTGGCCGCCGAACTCGGCGTGCCGGTGGTTCGAACCGTGGCGACGACGGGCGAGGGCCTCGACGCGCTGCGCGCGCTGCTCGACGACCGCCGCCACTGGGCGCCGGCGCCGGCGCCGAGCTGCGACGAGGCGACCGACGCCGAGCATGTGCAGGCGATCCTGCAGCGCCTCGGGCTGGCCGATGCGATACCCGAGGAGCCGAGCGACCGCGTCGATGCCTGGGTCCTGCACCCGGTGCTCGGCCCGCTGCTGCTGGTGCTGCTGCTGTTGCTGATGTTCCAGGCCGTCTATGCCTGGGCCGAGCCGCCGATGGGCTGGATCGAGACCGGCACCGCGTGGGTCGGCGCACAGCTCGGCGCCTCGCTGCCCGAGGGCTGGCTGCGCAGCCTGCTGGTCGACGGCATCGTCGCCGGGGTCGGCGGGGTGCTCGTCTTCCTGCCGCAGATCATGATCCTGTTCGGCTTCATCCTGGTGCTGGAGGACAGCGGCTACCTGCCGCGCGCGGCCTACCTGCTGGACCGGCTGATGGGCGGGCTGGGGCTGTCGGGGCGCAGCTTCATCCCGCTGCTGTCGAGCTTCGCCTGCGCGATCCCCGGCATCATGGCCGCGCGCACCATCGCCGACCCGCGCGACCGGCTGGTGACGATCGCGCTGGCGCCGCTGATGACCTGCGCGGCGCGGCTGCCGGTCTACACGCTGTTGATCGGCGCCTTCGTGCCGGCGCGCGAGCTGACGCTGGCGCCCGGCATCGGATTCGGGCTGCAGGGGCTGGTGCTGTTCGGGCTGTATGTCGCCGGCATCGCCAGCGCGGCGGCGGTGGCCTGGGTGCTCAAGCACACGACGGCGCGCGGCCAGGTGCGCACGCTGATGATGGAGCTGCCGAGCTACCACTGGCCCGATGTGCGCAACGTGCTGCTCGGGCTCTGGCAGCGGCTCGCAATCTTCCTGCGACGCGTCGGCGGCATCATCCTCGCCATGACCCTTGTGATGTGGTTCCTCGCCAGCGTCCCGGCGCCGCCGGCGGGCGCCACGGGGGCGGCGATCGAGACCAGCATCGCCGGGATGCTCGGGCGCGGGCTGCAGGCCGTGCTCGAGCCGATCGGCTTCAACTGGCAGATCAGCGTCGCGCTGGTGCCGGGCATGGTGGCGCGCGAGGTCGTCGTCAGCGCGCTGGCGACCGTCTACGCGCTGGGCGGCAGTGGCGAGGACGTGACGCAGCTCGCGTCGGTGATCGCGTCGCAGTGGAGCGTGGCGACGGCGCTCGCGCTGCTGGCGTGGTTCGTCTTCGCGCCGCAATGCCTGAGCACGCTGGCGGCGATCCGGCGCGAGACCGGGGGCTGGGCGATGCCGCTGGCGGTGGCCGCCTATCTGTTCGTGCTCGCTTATGTTGCCGCCGGCGCGACCTACCACCTGGCGCGGGCGTTGGGGGCGGGCTGAAGCCGACGTCGTGGCGCTCCTTGCCGCGGCGGCGCCCGACCCCCCGAAGCAGGGGCGTGATTTCGTCGCACTCGCCCGCAGCGCGCGCGGCTGCATGCGGTCGCCGGTATCGGCTTCGCGGCATAGTCATGCTCATCGCCTCGACGGCGACGGGAGCATCAGCCATGACCACCAGAAACTCGATCGCCATCGCGGCACTCGCCGCCACGCTCGCCATGCCGGCGGCCGCCAGGCCGGCCGATCCGGCAGCCTGCGGCGTGGGCGACCTGTCGGGGGTCGTCGTGCTCGACTGCACCGGGTATGTGGCAGGCAACCTTTTGTCGAACAGCCCGGCGGCGGTCGCGGCTGCCGCGGCGGCGCTCGCGGACCTGGGGCTCGCCGCCAGCGACGGCAGCTGGATCGAGAAGCAGGACTTCGCCTCGGGGTCGACGATAGGCTTCGCAACCCCCTTGTACGGCACCAGCTATGTCGGGCTGCACAAGGGTGGCGCCGGCGACGGCGGGCCTGGCACGGCGATCTACCGCATCGACGCCGGGCAGGCCGGCGTGACGATGCTGGAGTTCGAGCTGCCCGGCCTGTCGTCGGCGGCGCTGTATGCCACCGGGCCGGCGCCGGTGCCGGTCCCTGAGCCGGCGGTGGCGACGCTGCTGCTCGCGGGCTTGGGCGTGATCGTGCGGTCGGCGCGCCGCCGCCGGCGCAGCTGAGCGAGGCCGCGCCGCCCGCGCTGCGGGCGCCGCTGGCGCCAGGCACGGGCGCGCGCGCGCGCGCGCGGGCCGACCTCAAGGACGGGCGCCTGCATGTCGACGCGCGGCACGGACGCGCGCGCGGGTCGACCTGTTGCCGGCTGACGCCGACTGACTCGAGCGAAGGGCTGCGTCGGCCAAGGTTCAGCAGAGCTGGTCGGGCGGCGCCGCGCGCGCCGCCTCCACCTCCGCCAGCAGCTCGTCGCCGCGCCCCTGGTAGCGCGACGAGAAATGCATCGGCACGACGATGCGGGCGCCGAGCTCGCGCGCGATGCAGCCGGCCTGGCGTGCCGTCAGGTGGCTCTTGCGTTCGGCGTGCGCGCGGTCGGCGTCGAGGAAGACGCTCTCGATGAAGAGCCGGTCGATGCCGGCGAGCAGCGCGCGAAGCCGCTCGCGGTTGTCGTCGCTGAAGCGCAGGTCGGTGACGTAGCCGATTCGCTCGCCGGGAACGACGTCGAGCACCGCCGCGGCCAGCTCGCCGACGCGGCGAAGCTGCTCGTGCACCCCGGCGCGGTCGCGCCAGCGCACGCGGATCGGCGTCTCCACGGGCGCGCCGGCGAGCACGGCGGCCTTCAGCTCGCGCAGCCAGGCGCCGCTGGTCAGGCCCAGCGCCGCGAGCCGGTCGGGCGCGACGCGCGGGCGCGGCTTGCCGTCGATCGCAAAGGCCAGGCACGGCATCCCGTGGTCGACGAAGGCGGCGCGCACGCGCAGCAGCGGATCGTCGTGCAGCGTTCCGGCGGGCAGCGCCGGCGCCTCGGCATCCTCGCGTGCGAAACCGCTGCGGCTCGAGAAGCGTGCGCGGCGCCAGATGCCATCGGGCCGCAGCTCGCGCACGTCCAGCTGCAGCGCGACCGGGTAGCGCTGCACGACGTTCCAGGTGTAGGCGCGAAGCTTGTGCTCGACCTGGTCGACGAAGCCGGGGCCGCCGGTCAGCGCGACGCGTTCCTTGCGTCCGAGCACGACGCGCAGCCAGTTGTCGAAGCCGGCGAAGTGGTCCATGTGCGTGTGGCTGACGAAGATGTCGTCGATGCGCATCAGCACGCGCGGCGGCAGCCGCGACAGGTCGCCGAGGTCGAACAGCAGCGCGCGCCTCTCGCCTTGCAGGTCGACGAGCAGCCCCGGGTCGCCAAATGCGCCGTCGACGAGGCTGGGTGCGAAAAGTTGGAACAAGCCCGTGGCCGGCCCGGCTCAGCCGTAGGCGTTAGCCAGCGTGCCGATGCCGTCGATCGTCACCTCGACGCGCGTGCCCGGCTTCATCGGCAGCACGCCCAGCGAGGTACCGCACAGGATCAGGTCGCCCGGCTCCAGCGTCATGTCCTGCGATACCCGCGCGACGATCTCGGCCGGGCCGAAGAACATGTCGGCGAGCTCGAAGTTCTGGCGTTCGCGCCCGCCCACGACCGTTCGCAGCGTCGCGCCCGCGGCGCGGAATTCGGTCTCGACGACCGGGCCGAAGGGGCAGAAGCCGTCGAAGCTCTTGGCGCGCGCCCACTGCATGAATTGCGGATCGCGCTGCAGCAGCTCGATCGCGGTGATGTCGTTGGCGCAGGTGTAGCCCAGGATGTGTGCCGCGGCCTCGGCCGCGCCGACTGCGCGCGCGCGCGCCGACCGATGACGATGCCGAGCTCGCCCTCGTACGCCACGCGCCCGTCGTACGACGCCGGTACCGCCACCGGCTGCTCGTGCGCGGCGATGCTGCCGGGCGACTTCAGGAAGTACAGCGGCTCGGAGGGCTCGGCCCAGCCGTTGCGGGCGGCCGCGGCGCGGAAGTTGTTCCACAGGCCCACGATCTTGCCGGGTGCGCAGGGCGGCCGCCAGGCGATGCGGTCCAGAGGCAGGCGCCGGCCGGTCGGGCGCGGGATGTCGAACAGGTCGCCCTCGTGGACGTGCACCTCGTCGCCTTCCAGCGTCCCGAATGCCTCGCGCCCGTCGTGGGCGAATCGCAACCACTTCATTGCCGGTCTTCCATCGCGGCCGTCGCAAGAAAAAGGCCAGCAGGCGGTCGCCGGCTGGCCTTGCGGATCTTGGCTCCCCGACCTGGGCTCGAACCAGGGACCTACGGATTAACAGTCCGGCGCTCTACCGACTGAGCTATCGGGGAACAGCCCACAACTATAAACGATCCCGGCCGCCTCCCGGCCTGCCGATCGCGCCTCACCGATCGGCAACGCACGCCGCTCACAGCGCCGCCTGCAGCGACACCCGCACGCTGCGCGGCGCGAGCGGGAACAGGTAGACATGGCCGAACTGCGTCGGCGTGTCGCGCCAGGCCCGCTCGTCGAGCAGGTTGTCGATGCCGACGCGCCAGCGCCAGCGCACGCCGGCGGCCTGCCAGCGGCCGGCGATGGCGGCGTCCAGCCGCGTCCACGACGGCGCGCGCAGGCTGTTGTCGGCCAGCACCATGCGCGGGCCCTCGTGCACCAGCGCGAGCTCGCCGAGGCCGCCGCGCCAGGCGCCGAGCTCGCGCGCGATGCGCGCCTTCAGTGCGTGCTCCGGCACGTTGGTCGGCGTCAGCCCGTTGGCCGCGGGGTCGCGGCTGCCGCGGCGCTCGGCGTCCAGCGCCATCGCGCTGCCGTCCACGGCCCAGGCGCCGGCGCGCCAGCCGATCCGCGCCTCGACGCCGAGATGCCGCGCCTGGCCGTCGATCGCGCGCGTGCAGCTCGCATCCTCGCCGCAGCTTCCGAGATCGACCGCCAGCGGCCGCTCGATCGAGAACGCCGCCAGCGACCAGCCCGGCGCATCGCCCGCGGCTTCGCGCTTGACGCCGAGCTCGACCTGCTCGCTCTCCAGCGCCGGCAGCGGCTGGCCGGCGTTGGTGTAGAGGCCGAGATTCGGCGCCACGTCGGTCTCGACGCCGCGGCCCCAGCTCGCGTAGACCATCGTGCCCGCGTCGAGCTTGTACGCCAGCGCCAGCCACGGCGTCGTGAACGACTGGCGGTAGTCGATCGGGCGCGAGCCGTCGGTGCGCACGCTCTCGCGCTGCAGGCGCGTATGGCGCAGCCCGGCCCACAGCGACCATGCGGGGGCGATCTCGACGACATCGCGCAGATACCACTCGGTGCTGCGCTCGTCGCGGTTCGTGCCCTCGTCGGTCAGTTCGGGCGCGGCCCCGGTGACGAGGCTGCCGTCGTCGCGCCCGCTGCCGGCATAGTTGAACGCCTGGCGGCCGAAACGGTCCCGTCCGCGCACGATCAGCACGCCGGCGGCCAGATCGTGCGTCAGGCTGCCGGTGCGCGCACGGCCGGCGGCCTGCAGGTCCAGCGCGTCGACGCGCCGGCGCTCGCCTTCGCTGCGGAAGTCGTACAGGTCGAAGCCGCCGTCCGGGCAGTAGCGGTCGGCCCAGTAGAGGTCGGCGGCGGCGTCGTAGCAGCCGTAGGGGAAGGCGATGCGGTCGTCGCTCTCGAGCCGCTGCGTCGCGCCGTGGGCGCTGAACTGCCATGCGTCCGACAGCCGCTGGCGCCAGCGCAGCGACGCCGTCGTGCCCTCGAAGTCCGACGGCAGCGACCAGGGCTGGTTGTTCAGGTTGATGCGCGGGTCGATCGTCGAGGCCTTGGGCAGCGCATCGCCGCGCAGGCTGAATCCGGGCACGCTCGGCTGGCGCTGCCGGCTCCACTCGAACTCGGCCTCCAGCCGGCTGTCGGCGGTCAGCTGGGCGTCGCCGGCCAGCGCGAGCATCCGGCGTGTGCCGTCGGCGTCGCGCGCCGCCGGGCGCAGCTCGGCCGCCTCGGCATTGACGCGCAAGCCGTAGCGCGCGGCCTCGCCGAAGCGATCGGAGAGGTCCAGCTGCGCAACGAGCCCGCCGCGCGACTGCCATTCCAGCCGTGCCTCGCGCAGGCGCAGGTTCGGCCGCTTGACGACGAGGTTGGCCAGCCCGCCCGGGGCACTGACGCCGGCCTGGATGCCGCTGGCGCCCTGGAGCAGCTCGACGCGCTCCTTGTTGGCCAGGCCGATCGCGGTCTCGGCGTTGATCGGCAGGCCGTCGCGCCGGTAGTTGGCGCGGTTGTCCAGCACGAAACCGCGCACCGCGAGAAAGCTCCAGTAGCCGTCGGTGTTGTAGGCGTCGGAGACGGCGGCGTCGAGCCGCGCCAGCCCTGCGATCGACGCGACCCCGGCGTCGGCGAGCAGGTCGGCGCCGAAGACATTCGCCTGCAACGGGGTTTCGGCCAGCGGCTGCGACCCGAAGCCGGCGACGGCGGCGGCGGCGCGGCCGGTGATCGTGATGCGCTCAGGCGCTTGCGCTTGTGCCTGCACCGCCGCCGCGGCCAGCGTGGCGGCGGCCACGGCCAGCGCGGCCGGGGCGCAGGCAGCCCTGTGCGGACCGCGCGCCGGGACGCCGCAACGCGCAGCGACGGGGACGAGTGCGGGCGGCGCGGCGCGCCGGCCGCGGCGGATGAGTCGGGTGGGTCGGTTTGCCATCGTGCGCGTCTCCTGCGGCGGATGGCAGGTCGGCGGGTCACGATGGGGGCACCCTGGGCCGGGTGCGGGGATCGGGACGCTGCTTCCCTGCGCGAGGATTACCTCGGGCCCGTCCAGGGCCCCGGGGCGCGCCTTGCGGCCACGCCCCGACAGGTTCAAAGGGACTTTCTCAGCCGGGCGGCCCGTGCCGCCCAGCACCCCTAGCGAGCTTCGATGATAGCGCCGCCACGCCGCTGCATCGGCGACCCGGGCATGCCTCCGGGCGACGAGCGCGGCGCGTGCAGGCCCTGCAGACGCCGCCACCCGTGCTGCCGATCGGCGAGCGCGGAGATTGCAGCGAGCGCGGAGATGCGGCGAACGCGACGAACGCGGCGAACGCGACGAACGCGGCGAGCGCGGCGAGCGCGGCCCGCGCCGGCCGGCCGCTTCAGTGCGGCAGCGGGTGCGCCAGGTCGCGCACGCGGGTCGGCCCGGCGTGGCGCTCGATCTCGGCCATCAGGCGCCTGAACAGGCCCAGTCCCGCCAGCAGCTCCAGCACGACGAACATCGGGCCGACGAGCAGTCCGGCGGCGCCGCCCTCGCGCGGCGCCTGCCGGCCCTCGTAGTAATGGCCCAGCAGCTTGACGAGCCAGCCGGCCGCGACCGCGCCTGCCCCCCAGGCGAGCCAGGCCGCGGTGCCGCCGCCGCCCAGCGGCTGGCCCAGCGCCAGCAGCAGCGCGACCGCCACGCTTGCCGCCAGGCCGAGGCCGAACTGCCCGCGCGTGAGATACCACACCGCCGCGAGCGGGAAGGCGAGCCAGGCCGGCGTCAGCGACGCGCCACCGACCTGCAGCGCCGGACGCGCCAGCAGCACGCCGGTGCCGAATACCATCAGCGGCACGCCGACCAGGTGGGTCGCGATATTGCGCCGGTCGCGGTGCGATTCGGCGTAGCGCTGCAGCAAGGCGGTGGCGGTGCGGGCGGGACGGGTCATGGGCGCGGCTCCTGCAGAGTCCATCGTAGCGCGGTCCGGGCGCGCGCGGGGCCGTCGTCGCGGGCCGTCCCCGCCGGCCTCCTAGAATCGAACGACCGAAGCGGGGCCGACGATGACGATCAAGAGCGACAGGTGGATCCGGCGCATGGCCGAGCAGCACGGCATGATCGAGCCGTTCGAGCCCGGCCAGGTGCGGCACGCGGCCGACGGCCACCGCATCGTCAGCTACGGCACCAGCAGCTACGGTTACGACATCCGCTGCGCGCGCGAGTTCAAGGTCTTCACCAACGTCTACAGCACGGTGGTGGACCCCAAGGCCTTCGACGAGAAGAGCTTCGTCGACATCGAGGCCGACGTCTGCATCGTGCCGCCGAACAGCTTCGCGCTGGCGCGCACGGTCGAGTACTTCCGCATCCCGCGCGACGTGCTGACGATCTGCCTGGGCAAGAGCACTTACGCGCGCTGCGGCATCATCGTCAACGTGACGCCGTTCGAGCCCGAGTGGGAGGGCTACGTCACGCTGGAATTCAGCAATACGACACCGCTGCCGGCCAAGATCTACGCCGGCGA
>JACPVA010000004.1 GCA_016191995.1 Burkholderiales bacterium
CGCGCCCGGCGGCTCGCGCGGCGGCCGGCGCGCCGGCGCGGCGGCGCGGCGCACTCAGGCGCTGCGCGTCAGCCGCACGCCGCTGTGCAGCGCCTTCATCGTGCCGTCGGCATGTGGCTCGATCGGCTCGCCGCTGTCGAGCCGGTACTCGGTCACGCCGGTGGACAGCCAGCGGTCCTGGCCGTCGTGCAAGGTCTCGTCGCGGCGCTGGCGCTCGTAGGCGCAGACCTTGTAGTCCTTGCCGTCGTCGCCCTTGGCGTGGAAGGTCTCGAGGAGTCGGAGCTTGAGGTCCATCGAAGGGGTCCTTGCGGGTCGTTCACGGGGTGGATCGGCCGGCCCGCGGCGCGGGCCCGGAACCGATCCTAGCCGCCCCGGCGCACGCTGCAAGCGCGGGCCGGGCGAGTGGGGGCTTCCTACAATGCCCGGGATGGAATTCGTCCACCTGCGCACCCACACCGAATATTCGGTCGTCGACGGCACGCTGCGCATCGACGACGCGGCGGCGGCGACGCGCGCCGACCGCCAGGGCGCGCTGGCGATCACCGACCTGGCCAACCTGTTCGGCGCGATCAAGTTCTACAAGGCCTGCCGCGCGCAGGGCGTCAAGCCGATCGTCGGCGCCGACCTGTGGCTCGCCCCGCCGGACGACGCCCCGGCCGCGGCCGCGGGCGAGCGCCATGCGAGCCGGCTGCTGGTGCTGGTGCAGGATGCGCGCGGCTACCACCACCTGAGCGAGCTGCTCGCGCGCGCGTGGACGACGAACGTCCAGCGCACGCAGGCCTGGGTGCGCTGGGACTGGCTGCAAGAGCTCGGCGAGGGCCTGATCGCGCTGTCGGGCGCCGACGGCGGCGCGGTCGGGCAGGCGCTGCTGGCGGGCGACGGCGCGCGCGCACGCGCGCTGGCGATGCGGCTGGCGGCGATCTTCCCCGGGCGCTTCTTCCTCGAGCTGCAGCGCGCCGGGCTGCCGACGAACGAGGCGCATCTCCGCGCCGCGGTGCCGCTGGCCGCCGAGCTCGGGCTGCCGGTCGTCGCCACGCACCCGGTGCAGTTCCTGCTGCCCGAGGATTTCGACGCCCACGAGGCGCGCGTGTGCATCGCCGAGGGCGAGTTGCTCGCGAACCCGAAGCGCGTGCGCCGCTTCACGCGCGAGCAATGGCTGCGCCCGGCGGCCCAGATGGCCGCGCTGTTCGCCGACCTGCCGAGCGCGCTGGCGAACTCGGTCGAGATCGCGCGCCGCTGCAACCTGGTGCTGACGCTCGGCAAGGCGCAGCTGCCCGACTTCCCGACCCCCGACGGATCACCGATCGCCGAGTACTTCGCCCGCCTCGCGCACGAGGGGCTGGCGCGGCGGCTGCAGCAGCTCCATCCCGACCCGGCCGCGCGCGAGAACGAGCGGCCGCGCTATGTCGAGCGGCTCGAGTTCGAGATCGCGACGATCGTGGAGATGGGTTTTCCGGGCTACTTCCTGATCGTCGCCGACTTCATCGGCTGGGCAAAGGCGAACGGCTGCCCGGTCGGGCCGGGGCGCGGGTCGGGCGCGGGGTCGCTCGTCGCCTACGCGCTGGCGATCACCGACCTCGACCCGCTGCGCTACGAGCTGCTGTTCGAGCGCTTCCTCAACCCCGAGCGGGTGTCGATGCCGGACTTCGACATCGACTTCTGCCAGGCCGGGCGCGACCGCGTGATCGAGTATGTCAAGGACCGTTACGGGCGCGACGCGGTGAGCCAGATCGCGACCTTCGGCACCATGGCAGCCAAGGCCGCGCTGCGCGACGTCGGGCGTGTGCTGGGGATGGCCTACGGCCATGTCGATTCGATCGCCAAGCTGATCCCGGCGCCGCCGGGCAAGACGGTGACGCTGGCGAGGCTGCCCGACGCGCCCGACCCGGGGCTGATCTACGCGCGCAAGGAGGCGCCCGAGCTCGAGCAGCGCGAGGCCGAGGACGAGGAGGTGGCCGAGCTGCTGGTGCTCGCCACCCGCGTCGAGGGCATCGTGCGCAACGTCGGCATGCACGCCGGCGGCGTGCTGATCGCCCCCGGGCGGATCACCGACTTCTGCCCGCTGTACCAGCAGCCCGGCAGCGACAGCGCGGTGAGCCAGTTCGACAAGGACGATGTCGAGGCGATCGGCCTGGTCAAGTTCGACTTCCTCGGGCTGGCGACGCTGACGATCCTCGAGCTGGCGCGGACCTTCATCCGCGCGCGCCGCGCGGGCATGGCCGACTTCGCCTACGAGACGCTGCCGCTGGACGACCCGGCGGTCTACAAGCTGTTCGGCGACGCGCTGACCGAGGCGGTGTTCCAGTTCGAGTCGCGCGGCATGCAGGGCATGCTGCGCGATGCGCGGCCGACGCGGCTGGAGGACCTGATCGCGCTGAACGCGATGTTCCGGCCCGGGCCGATGGACAACATCCCGAGCTTCTGCGCGCGCAAGCACGGCCGCGAGCCGGTCACCTACCCGCACCCGCTGCTCGAGCCGGTGCTGGCCGAGACCTACGGCATCTTCGTCTACCAGGAGCAGGTGATGCAGGCCGCGCAGCTGATGGCCGGCTACTCGCTCGGCGGCGCCGACGTGCTGCGCCGCGCGATGGGCAAGAAGAAGGCCGAGGAGATGGCCAAGGAGCGCGACAAGTTCCGCGCTGGCGCGCTCGCCAAGGGCATCCCGCAGGCCAAGGCCGACGAGGTCTTCGACCTGATGGAGAAGTTCGCCGGCTACGGCTTCAACAAGAGCCACGCCGCCGCGTACTCGCTGCTGGCCTACCACACGGCCTGGGTCAAGGTCCACTGCACGGCCGAGTTCTTCGCCGCCAACCTGACGATCGAGGCCGACGATACCGACAAGCTGCAGCTGCTGATCGACGATGCGAAGCTGTTCGGCGTGACCGTCGAGCCGCCCGACGTCAACCGCGGCGTGCTGCGCTTCGAGCCGCTGCCGGGCCCCGAGGGCGACCGCCGC
Organism: Burkholderiales bacterium; assembly: GCA_016191995.1. GTDB lineage: Bacteria > Pseudomonadota > Gammaproteobacteria > Burkholderiales > Burkholderiaceae_C > Rubrivivax. The sequence goes on from JACPVA010000004.1 coordinate 2,957, forward strand.
ATCCGCTACGGGCTGGGGGCGGTCAAGGGCACCGGCGCCGGCGCGATCGAGGCCATCGTTCGCGCGCGCGAGGCCGGCGGCGCCTTCCGCAGCCTGTTCGACTTCTGCGCCCGCGTCGACCGCAAGCTGGTCGGCAAGCGCGTCGCCGAGGCGCTGGTCAAGGCCGGCGCGTTCGACGCGCTGCACGCCGAGCGCGCGCAGGCGCTGGCCAGCGTGCCGCTGGCCTTCGAGTGGGCCGAGGCGCAGGAGGCGAACGCGCTGCAGGGCGGGCTGTTCGACTTCGACGACGGCGGCGGCATCGGCCACGGATCGAGCCAGCAGGAGCCGCCGCTGGCGGCGGCGGAGCCCTGGACCGTGCGCGAGCGGCTGCTGCAGGAAAAGGCGGCGCTCGGCCTGTTCCTCTCGGGCCACCTGTTCGACGCCGCGGCGGCCGAGCTGCGTCGCCTATGCCCGCGCGCGATCGCGGATCTCGTCGACTCGCGCGAGCCGCAGCTCGTCGCCGGCGTCGTCGACGGGCTGCGCATGGTCAGCGGCGTGCGCGGCCGCAGCGGCTTCTTCCGGCTCGACGACGGCAGCGCGTCGATCGAGGTCGGCGTCAGCGAGCCGCTGCTGGAGCGCTACCGCGAGCTGCTGCGCGACGACGAGCTGCTCGTGGCGCAGGTGCGTATCCAGCCCGACCGCTTCAACGGCGGGCTGCGGCTGTCGCTGCAGCAGGCCTGGGACCTGGCCGGCGCGCGCGCGACCTTCGGCCGCCACCTGAGCCTGACGCTGAGCGGCCGACCGCAAGCCGTGGCCGAGCTCGTCCGGCAGTGGCCGGCGCGGCGCATCGCCAGCGACGAAGGCGAGCTGCAGCGCGGGCTGCCGGTGCGTCTGGCCGTGACGCGGCCGGGCGCGCGCGCCGAGATCGATCTCGGCACGCTCGGCCGCTTCTGGCCCAGCGACGAGGCGTTGCAGCGCTGGCGTGCGCTGGCCGACGGCGGGCGCGTCGAGGTGGTGTACGAGCTGGCCGGGTAGGCTGCGCGTGCGCATTCGCGCGCGTCGTCGGCGCCGGCTGCGACGCCTGGCTGCGGCGCCTGGCTGCGATGGGCGCGCCTGCGTGCAAGTCTTCGTGGCCGGGTCCACCGCGGTGCTGGCGGCCGCGTTGAACCTGGATCCGGCAGCTGAATGCGCCCGAGCGGGCCGGCTCCGAACCAGGTTCTTCGCGGGAGCATGACGATGAAATCGATCCAGGCTGGTGCGCGCACGGGCGTCGCCAGGCAGGTCGCCGCGCTGGCGGCACTCGCGGCAATGGCAGCCTGGCCGGGGGCCGCGGGCGCGGAGGTGGACGTCGGTGTGTCGATCACGATCAGCGAGCCGGGCATCTACGGCCGCATCGACATCGGCCGCTTCCCGCAACCGCGGCTCGTCGTCGCCACGCCGGTGATCGTCGCGCCGCCGCGGCTGCGCCCGCCGCGCCCGCCGGCGCCGGTCTACCTGTGGGTGCCGCCGGGGCACCGCAAGCATTGGGACAAGCATTGCGCGAGCTACGGCGCCTGCGGCGTGCCGGTCCTGTTCGTGCGCGACGACTGGTACGACGGGCAGATCATGCCCTACGCCACGCCCGAGCGGCGGGCGCAGCTGCGATCCGATCGCCAAGGCCCGGGCACCGCGGGCGGCGCCCTCCCGGACCGCGGCCCGCCGGCGGTGACGGGCAGCCGGCCCGGCCCGGAGAAGGGGGCGGGACATGGCAAGGGGCCGGATCACGGCAAGGGGCCCGGCAACGGCAAGGGGCCCGGCGGCGGCTGAAGCGCGCGGGCGCTGCCGGCCAGTTCGCGCGGCAGCGGGTGACGGCTGCGGCGGTGCCGGCGCTGCCGGCAGATACCGCTGACGCGCGGGCGGCGCCAGGCCGCCCGCGCCGGCGCGTCACTTGGCCGCGGGGGCGGCGCTGCGTGCCGGCTTGGCCGGCTGGGCCGGCTCGGCCTTGGCCGCGACCGGCGTATAGCTGGCCTGGCCGACCGTCAGGCCGGCGCTGGACAGCTTGACCGCGCTCGCCGGGCCGACGCCGCGCACGCGCTCGATCATGTCGCCCCAATGCTTGAACGGGGCCTTGTTGCGCTCCTGGACGATGCGCGTGGACAGCGCCTCGCCGATGCCGGGCATGGCCTGCAGCTCGGCCTGGCTCGCCTTGTTGACATCGACGGCGGCGGCCGCAGCGATCGACAGGGTGGCCAGCAGGCCGGCGACGAAGGTGCGAAGAAGGTTCATGACGTGCTCCTCGGGGATCGATGAAGGGGTTTCGGGAAGGGCCCTTGCCGTCGGTCCTCGGGGACTTCCTGCATCGGGCTGGGATGCATTTTTCGGCGCCATGCCGGCTGCCGCCATCGCCTCGTGGAGGGCCGCCGGCAGGGCCCCCCGCCCGGGGGCATCGGACCCGCCCGCGCGAGGGGGGCAGGGGGACAAAAACGCGCACGGGCCGGCGGCGGCGCAGCGCACCCGCGACGCGGCCGTGCGCCCGCGCGGCGGCCGTGCACGGCCTGCGCCGCCCGGCGGGATCAGCCGGCTTCGAGCCGGCGCGGCGGGTAGGTGTCCCAGCCCTGGCAGCCGGGGCACTGCCAGAAGTAATGCTGCGCCTCGAAGCCGCAGGCGGCGCAGCGGTAGCGCTGCAGCGGCCGCGCGCCGCGCTGCACCGCCTGCAGCAGCCGCTGGCGCGTGTCGGCGCGCCAGCGCTCGCCCGGCAGCGCGAGCACCGCGCTGGCGGCAGCCAGGCTGGGCTGGCGTTCCAGGTGGTCCAGCCGCAACCGGTCCAGCGCATCGGCATCGTCCGCCGCGCCGCCTTCGGCGAGCTGCTCCAGCGCGGGCAGCATCTCGGGCTGCGGGTCGGCGTCCCAGGCCTGGCGCAGCGTGCGCGCGGCGGCTGCCGCAGCAGCGGCGCGCAGCGCCTGCTGGGCATAGGCCTCGGCGACGAGCGGGAAGATCGCCGGCGCGACCGCGCGCAGCCGGTCCCAGTGCGCGAGCGCGCCGGCGGCGTCGGCGGCGCGCGCCGCGCGCTCGCCGGCGAGCACGAGCGGCCGCGGTGCCTCGGGGGCGGCGCGCATCGCCGCGGCGAGGGCCTGCGCCGCCTCGCCATCGCGTCCCGCGGCGTCGGCCTCGATCGCGCGCTCGCAGTGGTAGTGCGCGATGCGGGTCGCGAACGACCCGCTGCCAGCGGCCTGCAGCGCCTGCGCATCGGCGATCGCCGCCGGCCAGTCGTGCGCGCGCTCGTGCAGCGCGAGCAGCGCCAGCCGCGCCTCGGTCTCGAAGCGCGTGTCCTGCAGCGCGCGCCAGGCCGCCTCGGCACGGTCGAGCAGCCCGGCCTTGTCGAAGTCCAGCGCCAGCGCGCGCTGGGCGCGGTCGCGGTCCGCCGGCGCGAGGTCGGCGCGCGACAGCAGATGCTGGTGCACGCGCACCGCGCGCTCGAACTCGCCGCGGCGGCGGAAGAGGTTGCCGAGCGCGAAGTGCAGCTCGGTCGTGTCCGGGTCGAGCTGCACCGCCTCGATGAAGGCGTCGATCGCCTTGTCCTGCTGCTCGTTGAGCAGCAGGTTCAGGCCCTCGAAATAGGCGCGCGGCGCGTCGCGGCGGTCGCGCCGCCACTGCCGCAGGTCCAGCCGCGACGCCGCCCAGCCGAGCGCGAAGGCCAGCGGCAGGCCGATCAGGAGCCACTGCAGGTCGAAGTCCACGCGCGGCGGCTCCGTCGGCGGCGCGGCCGCGCTCCTAGACGCCCAGC
>JACPVA010000017.1 GCA_016191995.1 Burkholderiales bacterium
CCCGAGGCCAGCGCTGAAACTTACACTGCCCATGCCGGCGCCGGCGCGGCGGTTCAGTCCAACGGGGTTTATCTGACGCGGGCGACCTCGGTGGCTGCGGCGCAGCATCGCGGCGCGTCAGATAAACGCTATTCGTTAGGCCTCACACTTCAAGCCCGCGGTTCGCCCTTTTTGCAGCCCTGCCACGGAACTTTCAGCGAGGAGTGAGCAATGCCAGTTGTCCGCTACTTGGTCAATGACGTAGATAAGTCGCTGCCGTTCTACAAGGCACTGGGCTTCAAGCTTGAGGATCGGTGGGGCCCGTCGTTCGCCATCGTCAAGCGCAAGTCGCTCTCCATCTGGCTCAGCGGCCCTGGGACATCGGCTCGCAAGAAGCTCAAGAGTGGCTCCGTGCCAGAACCAGGCGGTTGGAACCGCTTCGTGCTTGAGGTCAAAGACATTGAGGCCACCGTTTCGGCGCTCTCCATCCTGGGAGCGACCTTCAGAAGCAAGCCCATCTCCGGGCCAGGTGGGAAACAGGTGCTCGTGGAGGATCCATCGGGAAACCCTATCGAGCTATTCGAACCACGCGCGGACAGTGAGGCCTCTTAAGAAACACCCTCCAAGTGTTTGATCCGCAAAGGGCTTTTCAGGTGGCCTGCGGCGCAGCGACGAGTTGCATGCCCAGCTTGTTGGCGCGCAGCGAGAGCTGGCGCAGCACCCGCTGCCGGTACCGCTCCTCGTAGTAGGCCTGGCCTTGGTCGGTGTACTCCTCGCCCTTGGTCAGCATCGTGTAGATGAGCCGCGCGAGCTTGTGGGCGGCGGCCGCGACGGCCTTGGGCTTGTCCATGCGCGAACACATGCGCCGGAAGTACGCCCCCAGCGCCGACTGGCTGGTCCGCAGGGCGGCCGCCGCGAGTCGCAGGGCCTGCGCGGCGCGGTTGGCGCAGCGTTTGGTCTTGCCGCTCATCACCTTGCCACCGGTGATCTTGGTGCCCGGACACAGGCCCAACCAGCTCGCGAAGTGCTTGTCGCTGGGGAACCGCGACATGTCCGCGCCGGTCTCGCTGATGACGGCCAGCGCCGTCGTCACGTCGATGCCGTCGATGCGCGTGAGGTCCACGCTGCACATCTTGAACAGCTGCGTGCGCAGATCGAACGTCGGCGCATTGCGCGCCCGGCCACGCCTCTTGCCCTTGGCAGGCTCACCGTCGTGCACCTGCAGAGTCTGAAGTTGCTGCTCGATCTGCGTGTCGCATTCGGCCACTTGCGTGCCGACGAAGTCGAAGGCATCCAGCGCCTGCTTCAGCGCGAACAGGTGCTCGGCCCGCCAGGTGCCCTGCAGGCTCTTGGCGATCTCGTCGATGCTGGCCTTCACGCGCACGTTCTTCATCGCAGCCAGCACCTGGCCGTCGCGCTCGCCGGCGACGATGGCGCGCAGGATCTTCTGCCCCGTCTCGCCCACCACGTCGGCGATCGCGTTGGCCAGTTGCACGTTCATCTGGGTGAGTGCCTTCTGCATGTGCTGCACGTGCCGGCCCTGGCTCCTGAGCAGCATGCCGCGCTGGCGCCACAGCGAGTGCAGCACGCACACCTGCTCGGCCGGGCGGAACGCGCCGCTGAGCAGGCCATAGGTCATGAGCTGCTGAAGCCACTGGCAGTCGAGCACGTCGGACTTGCGGCCGCTGACGTTCTTGACATGCCGGGCGTTGACCAGCAACCGTCGAGGAGGTCGAGCGCGAGATTCGAGACGCCATCGCGATTCATATCGATGGCATGCGCGAAGATGGGCTACCGATTCCCACGCCCAGCAGCAAGGTCGAGTACATCGAACTGGCAGCATAGCCTCGGGGCGGCAGTGCTGCCAACAGGTCGCTCAACCGGACCCTCTACGGCAGGCCCGATTTCCGTGCACGGGCGTCGACGAACCCGACGAGCGAGCCGGCATGCAGGCCTATGCAGCTGCCCATCAGCACCGTAAGCGGGTTGACGGGTCGGCCCGCGTCGACGCCTGACGTTTGGCCCAGTCGGTGTCGCGCGCTTCACGAAGTGAGTCGCGTGACTTGGCCCCAAAGCGCCAGCGCCAGCGGCAGGCTCAGCATCCCCAGCAGCGTCGACACCGTCACCAGCCCGGCGACGAAGGGCCCGTGGCCGCCCATGCGCACCGCCAGCACATAGGCGCTGGACGCGGTCGGCAGCGCGGCGAACGCGACCAGCACGATCTGCTGATCCGGCGGCAGGTCGGTCAGCGCGACCCAGGCGACGGCCGCCAGCGGCAGCGCCGCGTGCCGGATCGCCAGCAGCGCCGCGGCCAGCGCCGGCGCCTCGCGCAGCGCGCCCAGCCTCAGCCCGGCGCCGACCGCCATCAGCCCCAGCGGCAGCGCCGCCGCACCGATTCGCGACAGCGTCGTCGCGGCCAGCTCGGGCAGCCGCAGCCCGAGCGCGTTGAACGCCAGCCCCGAGACGGTGGCGATGATCAGCGGGTTGCGCGCCAGCTCGCGCAGGTAGCCGTGCCCGCCATGACGCGCCAGCGGCCAGACCGCGCCCAGGTTGCACAGCGGCACCGCCATCGACACGACGAGCGCGATCGCCGCCACGCCCGGGGCGCCGGCCAGCCGCTCGGCCACCGCCAGCGCGATGTAGCTGTTGAAGCGGAACGCGACCTGCGCCCCGGAGGCGTGCAGCGCCGGCGACACGCCGGGCACGCGCCGCAGCGCATAGGCCAGCCCGATGCCGACCGCGGTCACCGCCAGCGTGCCGCCAGCGAGCGCCAGCGCATCCATCGGCCGCAGCGGGTTGCGCACGATCGAGCCGAACAGCAGCGCCGGGAACAGCAGGTAGTAGACCAGCCGCTCGGCGCCGTCCCAGACCGGCCGGTCCAGCGCGGTGTAGCGGCAGACCAGGAAGCCGATCGCGATGAGGGCGAAGTCCGGCAGGATCAGCAGCGCGTCGGCCATCGCGCGAGTGTGCCAGCGTAGCATCGCCCGCATGTCCGCCACCGCGCCCGACACCGCAGGCGACGCCGCGCCCGATGCCGCGCAAGACGAGGCGCCCGACGTTGCGGGCGCTGACGCGCCCGATGCCGCGTCCGATGCCGCGCACGACAACCCGCACGCCGCCTCGGCCGGCGGCGCGGCCGCCCGCGCGCCGGCCGGCGACCCGCACCCCGACGACGCGACGCTGATCGACCGCTTCGTCGATGCGCTGTGGCTGGAGGACGGGCTGGCTTCGCTGAGCCTGCAGGCGTACCGGCGCGACCTCGTGCTGCTCGCGGCGTGGCTGCGCGCCGGCGGCGCGCGCGCGCTCGCCGACGCCGCCGAGTCCGACCTGCGCGGCTACATCGCTGCGCGCCACGCCGGCACCCGAAGCACGACGGCGAACCGCCGGCTGACGGTGTTCCGCCGCTTCTACCGCTGGGCGCTGCGCGAGCGGCTGCGCGCCGACGATCCGACGCTGAAGCTGCTGCCGGCGCGCCAGCCGCTGCGCGTGCCCAAGACGCTGTCGGAGGCGCAGGTCGAGTCGCTGCTGACGGCGCCCGACGTGGCCACACCGCTGGGCCTGCGCGACCGCGCGATGCTCGAGCTGATGTATGCGAGCGGCCTGCGGGTCAGCGAACTCGTGGGCCTGCGCACGGTGCAGGTCGGGCTCGCCGAGGGCGTGCTGCGCGTCACCGGCAAGGGCTCGAAGGAACGCCTGGTGCCCTTCGGCGCCGAGGCCGCGGCGTGGATCGAGCGCTACCTGCGCGACGCGCGCGGCGCGATCCTGCGCGGGCAGGCGAGCGACGCGCTGTTCGTCACCGCGCGCGGCGGGGCGATGACGCGGCAGATGTTCTGGACCCTGATCAAGCGCCACGCGCGCGCCGCCGGCATCGTCGCTCCGCTGTCGCCGCACACGTTGCGCCACGCGTTCGCGACCCATCTGCTCAACCACGGCGCCGACCTGCGCGCGGTCCAGATGCTGCTCGGCCACGCCGACATCTCGACGACGACGATCTACACCCACGTCGCGCGCGAGCGGCTGCGCCAGCTGCACGCGCAGCACCATCCGAGGGGTTGAGCCGGAAGTGCGACATCGCCTGCGGGCGATGCCGCACCGTTGCGGACGTCGGCGTGCGGCCCGTCGCAGTCTTTGGCGGTTCACTCGGCGGCAGCGTGCGACGACCGGCGCGAGCCGAGGCCAGCGGGCAATCGCAGTGGTATCCGACCGTCGAATACCACCGTGGTGTCCGCAAGGACGGGGGGGCCTGCGGCGGGGCGAATGGGCGCCGCCGAGCAGCGCAGCGCAGCGGCGGGAGTCCGGCGCCGCAGGCGCCGGACCGGCGAGGAGGATTTATGCACTGGCGCGGGAGCGCCAGTGCGAAGCCACCGCAGCCGCGCCGCGGAGCGAGCAGCGCAGGGGACC
>JACPVA010000010.1 GCA_016191995.1 Burkholderiales bacterium
GCCAGGGTCGGCCGGCCCAGGGCCGCGGCGAGGTGGGCGAGGCCCGTGTCCACGCCGACGACGAGTTGCGCGCCGGCAAGCAGTTGCGCCCTGGCCGCGAGCTCCAGGGGCGGGGCGGCCACGGCGGCGGCCATCTGTCCGGCGAGCCGCAGCGCGCGATCCCGCCCTTGCGCGCTGCCCGCGGGCAGCGCGCAGGCCAGGCCCCGGGCATTCAGCGCCTGGGCGAGCTGCAGCCAGTGTGCCTCGGGCCAGAGCTTGTCGGCGCGACTGGTGGCCGTGAGCAGCACGGCGTAGGGCGCGGGCGGCAGCCAGGGGGCCGCCAGCGGCGTGGCGGCAATGCCGTAGTCCAGCGGCAGGTCGGGTTCGTATTCGAGGGCGGCGGCGGCGAGCCAGCGGTTGCGCTCCACCGCGTGCAGGTTGCCGGGAATGACGAAGTGGGCGTCATAGAAGCGCGCCGCCAGCGGCTCGCGGGCCACCTCCGCCGCATAGCCGGCGCGCCGGCCGCGGGCCAGCCGCGCAATCAGCGCGCTCTTGGCGAGGCCCTGGGTGTCCAGGACGACGTCATAGGCCTCGCGCCGCAGTTCGTCGCGGAAGGCTGCCATCTCGCGCCAGGTTGCGGCGCACAGCAGGGCGCGCCGCCAGCGCCGCACCGCCACGGGGATGACGCGGCGCACGGCCGGATGCAGGCGGGGAATCGCCGCGAAGCCCTCCTCCACCACCCAGTCGATGGCCGCTTCCGGAAAGCGCGTGCGGAGATCACTCGCCACCGGCAGGTTGTGCACGACGTCGCCCAGCGAGGAGGTCTTGACGAGGAGGATGGAATGCATGTCGGCGGCGCGGCGGGCCCAGCGGCGGTCCGCCCGGTTTGCGCTTAGAATGGCGCCTTTGCCGCGATTATAGCCTACGCATGTCTGGCGCCCGTCCGCCGCTCTCCGCGGTGCTGATTACCCTGAACTGCGCCCGCCAACTGGAACCCTGCCTGGAGAGCCTCGCCTTCTGCGACGAGATCATCGTCGTCGATTCGGGCAGCAGCGACGGCACGGTCGCGCTGGCGCACACCCGCGGTGCCCGGGTGATCCACCAGGACTGGCTCGGCTTTGGCGCCCAGAAGCAGTTCGCCGTCGCGCAGGCGCGCCACGACTGGGTGCTGTGCGTCGACTCCGACGAGCGCGTCACGCCCGAGCTGCGCGTCGGCATCGAGGCTGCCCTGGCGGCGCCGGCCTTCGACGCCTACGAATTTCCGCGCCGCAACCGCTTCATGGGGCGGTATCTGCGCCACGGTGAGGGCTACCCGGACTGGAGCCTGCGCCTGTTCGACCGGCGCCAGGCGCGCTGGTCGGAGGATGCGGTGCACGAGAAGGTGATCGCCCCCGGCCCGGTGGGGCGGCTGAGGGGCGATCTGCTCCACGACACCGCCGAGACCCTGGAAAGCTATCTCGCCAAGCAGGCACGCTACACCACCCTGGCCGCCGAAGAGGCCTTGGCCGCCGGCAAGCGGGGCGGCGTGGCCCGCATGCTGCTGTCCCCCGTCGTGCGCTTTATCAAGTTCTACTTTTTCCGGCTGGGCTTCCTCGACGGCTGGCCGGGGCTGGCGCATATTCTCATCGGCTGCCGCAACAGTTACGAGAAGTACGCCAAGCTGCGCCGGCTCCAACGTATCCGGTAGGGCAAGCCGGGCAACGCATGCTATTGTTTCATGTCGCGGGTTTTTAGAACTGTCCGGTTCTGTAGCACATGAATTGTCCGCTTTTTCTGCCGCGGGCGGGAAGCGGCGCAGGGCGTAGCCCGGAGCCGATTTCCGCCCGCGGCGGCGCGCCTGGCGGACGGTTCAGGCGGCCTGCTTCAAGCCGTTTGCGATGAGCTTTCCCCGCGGATCGTAGAGGGCCAGTTTGCGCGGCCCGTGGAATACCGCCATGTTGCCATCAGCATAACGATGGACGCGCACCCTGGCCCTCACGTAGTTGCAACGGTGCCGGTCGGCGGGTATCTGCAAGGACAGATTCTCGAAGCGCACACAGTTGTCGGCACCGACCGTGCGCTCGAATTGCTCGCACAGGATGTCGTCCAGCGCACCGCCGATCCAGGGCACGAAGGCCGAGCCCGCCTCACGCGCCGGCACGGCAAATTCGGCGTTGAAGGCGGGCAGATAGACCTCGGCAATGTAGCGGTTGGCCGCCCCCATATCGGTGATGCCGGCGGCGGCCAGCTCCTTGGGCAGGCGATCCTGATGGGTGGCAAAGGCCCGCTCGGAGCGGCCCCGTGCCTCGGGCGAGTAGGCGGGGATCATTTCGATGCCCAACTGCTTCATGGCCCGGCCGAACTGCGTGAGGTGCTCGCGGTCGACCTTGCCATCGGCCTGGGGCGTGACCCAGTAGTGGCTGCCCCGGTCGCTGTAGAACGAGCAGAACAGGCCGTGGGCGCGAATCAGCTCACCCACACCCCGCAAGCTTGAGGCCGTGCCTTCCTCTTCGACCAGGAACATCGAGTAGTGCCGGTTGGTGGCATCGTCCATCGTCACGATCAGGTCCGCCCACTGGCCGGCAATCCATTCGTGCCGGCTGCCGTCCTGATGGATCATCATCCCGGGCAGGGCCATGCGTTCGCGCTTCTTGCGGTGCGCGCCCTTCTTCTTGCCCTGCTCGACCAGCCCCGCCTCCTGCAGACGCTTCTTGACCCAGCTGTAGCTGCGCCCGCCGCCTTCGCGCCGGTACCAGCTGTGGAAGTGCCGCACGTTCCAGCCCAGATGCCGGCTGCGGTAGTGCTCGACGAGCCCCATCACCTCATCGACCGGCGCCCGTCGGTTCGACGCCTGCTCCAGCCGACGGTCGATCAGCCCGTCCAGCCCTTCGGCTTCATAGCGCACCAGATAGCGCCGGAAACTGCGCTCGCCCACCCCCAAGAGCCGCGCCGCCTCCGCCTGCGTCAGCCGACCTTCGTTCCACCCGCCATACACTTCCTCGAACCTCATCTGCCGGATCTCCTGTAGCAGCTCTGTCCGTCTCATTCGTCACCTCCCTGAGGCAACTATGACGACCGGACAGATTGCGTGCTACAAAACCGGACAGATCAAAAACTCACAACA
>JACPVA010000011.1 GCA_016191995.1 Burkholderiales bacterium
CGGGCACCGCGACATGAAGACTCTGTTGGCTGCATTGAAAGCCAAGTCCGCCAGCGTCGCCGAAGCCGAACGCAAGGCCGCGTAGCATTACGAATGAGGAACCGTCATCCGGCCGCGTTCAACAGGCTTCGGGACATCGCCAACCGTCGCCGCCGGGGCCGTTAGAACCGGCAGTTGAATCGATATTGCGAGGTGTCTTTGCTCCGGCGCGCGGCGGCTACTACAGTGCTCCCCGCGGCATCAGCGGACTTGGTGTCATGGAAGCTACAGTCGTTGCCGATCATCGTGTTGCCTCCCGGCCAACCCGGCCTTCGTTCGACGAGCGCAGCAACCTGGTCGACACGGGCCGATGGGACCCGGCATTGGCCGAGGCCCTGGCGTGTGAAGCCGGCATCGAGCAACTCGGCCCGGAACATTGGCGCGCGATCGAGCATGTGCGCGGCAAGTACCACGCATTGGGATCGCTGCCCGTCATGCGTCTGGTGTGTCGCGCCGCAGGGATTGAACCAGGGTCGGCACAGACACTCTTCCGTGGCTGCGCTAGCCTGTGGCGAATCGCCGGGCTTCCCAATCCAGGGGAAGAGGCGCTGGCTTACATGCACTGAGATCCGCTTCTGCCGGGTGTATGCCATGCGCACCGGGCGGGCGACGCCGGAGGGCGAGGCTGCTGAGGCTCTGTGCGCCCGGGTCGATCGTGACGGCCCCCCGCTCGGCACGCATGCGCACAGATCAGATTGGCGGCAAATCGAACACCTGCCTTCTCGTTGACCTTGACGCGTCGGTCTGCCGAGCTCCCTACGAGTCGTCAGCCCTGCATCTGCAAGAGGAGGGTGCGCTCGAGGCCCGCGTAGCGATGGACGAGCGCCTCGCGATACGCTGCGTTGGCCATCATTGCGAGGAAGTGCTGGCGGCTCGGGTAGCGGACCAGCAGGCACTTGTCCCAGTCCTGGGTGGCATCGCCGATGAAGGTCCTGTCGACCTGCCCCTCCCATACCACCTCGGCGCGGCTCACGTCACCCACCGTTTTCACGAATGCCGTCTGGTACCTGCGGTAGGCCTCCGCACCCGAGCAGGGCGCGTGGGGCGACCCTGCGGGGTAGTTCGCCCGCGCGCGGAACTTCAGAAGATTGAGCATCACCACCGGGCCGTCGGGTCCGGCATCGCGCAGTGCACGCACCTGATCGGCGGTGGGGTCGATGGACGGATCGAAATTGGCGGGAGTAAAACTCATGGGTCGGCCCTGTCCGATGTCACGCGGTGTTGGTGCGAAGCACATTGTCGATGCGAGCAGGATCGCAGCAATGCGATGGGCTGCCTGTCAGCGGCCGGCCGGCACCGACTGCAGGCGGCCGACAACCCTTCACAGTTCCCGACGGCTCTGCCCGACGCCACCCGTCACCCCCGCGTCTCGCGGTCGAGAAGCTCGCGCGCGGCGACGAACTGGGCCTCGGCCGCCTGGGGCGTGTCGGCGATGCAGACCACGCCGAGCTTGCCGTGCTCCGACAGCGCGCCGATCAGGTTGAAAACCAGCCCCTGCTGGCGCGTCTGGTCGAAGTGCAACCGGTGCTCCACCAGCAGGTCGATCAGGTCCTGCGGCACCAGGCGGCGGTAGGCGGGGTTCACGAGGTTGTCGGTGGCGTAGTAGCTGCGCGGCTGGCCGAGCGGGGTGCGAAAGCTCACGTCGTCGGCCTGATAGCGGCCGTCGGTGAGGAACTGCAGCATCTGGTAGGGCAGGGTCGTGCCGCCCTTGCGCAGGTTGATCTCGATCGCCGCGTGCTGCCAGCCCTTGCCCTGCGGCACGCTGACGAAGTCGATCGAGAAGCGCCCGAGCACCCCCTGCTCGCGCAGCACAGCGCCCACGCGCAGCGCCATCGCATGCAGCGTGCCCGCATAGGCGGGATCGGCCGGGAAGCGGCTGCCCGGGAACACCTGGCCGCTGCGCCCGCCGAGCAACTGCTCGTGGCTGGAGATCAGCTCGACCTCGCCGAGCGGGTTGATGCGCAGCTGCACCGACGGCGAGCGCCCCGTCAGATGCCGAAACCGCTTGATTCCACGTCGCTGCGCCTCTTTGTCGCCGTCTGGGAGCACGGCAGCATCGCGCGCGCCGCTGCCGACGAGGCGCTGGTGCCGTCGGCGCTCGGCAAGCGCATCGCGGCGCTGGAGGCGGACGCCGGCGTGACGCTGTTGCGCCGGCAGCGGCGCGGCGTGCTGCCGACGCCGGCCGGCGCGGCGCTGCTGCGCCAGGCGCGCGAGGTGCTGGCGGCGCTGGACCGCATGCGCGCCGAGATGGGCAGCTTCGGGCGTGGCGTGCAGGGCAGCGTCCACCTGCTGGCCAGTCCCTCGGTGCTGGCCGAGCGGCTGCCCGACGATGTCGCCGGGTTTCTCGCCGCGCAGCCGGCGATCCGCGTCACGCTGGCCGAGCGCGCGAGCAACGAGGCGGTTCGCCTGGTGCGCGAGGGGGCCGCCGATCTGGGTGTGATCTGGGACCAGGCCGACCTGCAAGGGCTGCAGGCGCTTCCCTGCGGCAGCGACCGGCTTTGCGTGGCGCTGGCGCCCGCCCATCCGCTGGCGCGCCGGCCCGAGCTGCGCTTCGACGAGACGCTGGAGCACGATTCGGTCGGCGTCGTCCCCGGCGGGCTGGTCGATACGCTGATCCGGCGCCAGGCGGCGCTGCGCGGCCGGCTGCCGGCGCAGCGCATCCAGGTCTCCGGGGTCGACACGGCGTGCCGCATCGTCGCCGCCGGGCTGGGGCTGGCGATCCTGCCGCGCGAGGCCGCGGCACCGCACGCCGGCGCCGGCCGGCTGCGGCTGGTGCCGCTGGACGAGGCCTGGGCGACACGCCGCTTCGTCGTCGTCTCGCGCCCCGATCCGCTGTGCCCGTCCAGCGCCAGGCTGCTGGCCGAGCACCTGCGCGCATGCGCGGACGGCTGAGACGCAGGATTGCGGACCTCGTTGCGGCGGTCTGCTCTCGGCCCCAACAGTCCTTCGACGGCGCAGGCCAAGTGGCCGTTCCAGACTGATTCCGGTCAGCCGCAGCACTCAGACTGGGTGACGGCGACGACCGACACCGCTCCTTCGGAGCTCGCAGCGCCGTCCGGCGGCTGTATGTCGGTCAGCAGTCATCCGATCGACGCCGCCCCGGGGCTGGCCGCGAACGGCCAGCCCCAAGTGGCACGGCAGGCTCTTCGCGACCCCAAGCTGCCGGTTGTGAGCTCAGCGACTGGTCATTCGCAGTCGCCGACATGATCACCTACGCGCGCGGCCCCTCCGTGGCCGACGGCCTGAACTACGCGGCCGCTTGGAACGCGCCATGCTGCTGGGCCACGACATCCAGGAAGCGATGATGGCCAACATGGGCGAGCGCCGGCTCGAGTTCAAGAACTGATGCGGGCGCAGCGCGCGGGGAATTCGATCCTCCCCCGGGAGAGAGCAGAGGGGCCATGCCAAGAGCTGCCCCCGGTCATGCGCTTGCGCGACCCTGGGTGGCCCTGCAGGGCGGCTCAGGTACCGCCGACAATGCACCGATGAAGACACCGGCCCGCCTGCAAGTGCTGATCGACGAAGGCCTGATCGACAGCGTGTTGCGGCAACTCAAGAGCGGCAAGGAAGCCGAGGTGTTCGTGGTGCGCTGCGGCGATGAAACCCGTGCCGCCAAGGTCTACAAGGCCGCCACCCACCGCAGCTTTCGCCAGGCGGTGGACTACACCGAAAACCGCAAGGTGAAGAACAGCCGCCAGGCGCGTGCCATGGCCAAGGGCACCCGATACGGGCGCGAGCAGCAGGAAGCCGCCTGGCAGACTGCCGAGGTGGACGCACTGTTCCGCCTGGCTGCGGCTGGCGTGCGCGTGCCCAAGCCCTTCCACTTCTTCGAAGGTGTGTTGCTGATGGAGTTGGTGGCAGACGCCGACGGCCACGCTGCCCCGAGGCTGAACGATGTGCCGTACTCGCCCGAGGCCGCGCGCGAGCATCACGCGCTGCTGCTGCGCGAGGTGGTGCGCATGCTGTGTGCCGGCGTCGTGCACGGCGACCTGTCGGAGTTCAACATCCTGCTGGCCCAGGACGGCCCCGTCATCATCGACCTGCCGCAGGCGGTGGACGCCGCCGGCAACAACCATGCCCCGCGCATGCTGATGCGCGACGTTGACAACCTGCGCAGCTTCTTCGGCCAGTACGCGACTGAGCTGTGCGGCACGCGCCATGGCCCGGAGATCTGGGACTTGTACGCCGCGGGCCTCCTCGGCCCGGAGACCCCGCTGACGGGGCAGTACGAACCCAGGCCGGGCACCGTGGACCTGAGCGCTGTGTTGCGCGAGATCGAAGCCGCCCGGCTGGAAGCCGCCGAGCGCGACCTGCGCAGGGGTGCAGCGCCTTGAAGACCAGGCCGACCCCGGCCGCGACGCCGGATGAAGCGACGCCAGCGGTCGTGCCTGAACGCCGCAACCCCCTCAGCCCGAAGAAGCTGCTGCTGAGCAAATGGACGGCGGTGCGGCCCCTGAACCGCGAGAAGCACTTCGTCGTGGTGCGGGTGATCGAACCCGAGCCGCCCGCTGTGCGCATCGAGCAGGTCGAGCTTGAAGCCGTGCACTCCGGGCGCGTGCTGCAACTGCACTGGCGCGACCTGACCGACCCCCGGGTGTGGCGGCAGGGCTGGGTTTGAAGCGCCCCGCCGCGCGCGATGCGGACGGCCTGTCCCGGGTCAGGGAGAACGCAGTAGTGCGGTCAGCAGTCATCCGATCGATGCTGCCCCGACTCCGGTCGCGAACGGCCGGTCCTGCTTGGCACGGTAGGCTCTTCGCGACCCGTTGCGGTCCCACGGACGCTCGATTCAACCGTCCATGAGCTGGCGGTGGGATTCGGAAGGGCGTCGGCTGGCCACTGCTGGCATAATCTGCCAATATTGATCGGCGAGCTCGTCGCTCGCATTGTTGGGAGTTCACGCCATGCCAACCCGAAACGTCGTGCTGAGCGATCGCCAGCAGCAGATGGTGGAAGCCCTGGTCCAGTCTGGTCGCTACCAGAACGCCAGCGAGGTTCTTCGCGAAGGGCTGAGACTCATCGAAGAGCGGGAGCGCCTCGAAGGCGCCAAGCTCCGGGCGCTGCGGCAGGCGGCGCGTCAGGGTTGGGCTGACGTGTCCGCCGGTCGGTACGTGGATGTGGCTGATGATCAGCTCGAAGATTTCATCGGGCAGCTTGGGCGTCAAGCTGCGCAGCGGGCCAAGACCGCGGGTTGATGTTCCGCTATCGGCTGTCGCAAGCCGCGCAGGGTGATGTCCTTGGCATCCTTGCGTGGACGCATGAACAGTTTGGCGAGGCGGCTCGACTGCGCTACGAGCGCCTGATCGTGGTCGCGCTACGCGACGTGGCAAGCCAACCCGACCGGCCGGGCAGCATCGCGCGGCCCGAACTCGGCGCAGGTGTCAGATCGTGGCACCTGCGACTGAGTCGTGCCCACGTCGAGCTCGGTGCGGAGGTTGTCCGCAGACCACGTCACTTTCTCGTTTACCGGGTCGAGCCGGCCCTGGTCGTGGTTGGTCGGGTGCTGCACGACGCCATGGAACTGGCGCGCCATCTGGACCGCGAGGCGTCCTGGAAGTAGCTGGTCGGTCGTCAGTGCTCGCCGATGGGCAGCTCGCCGGCAGCGCGCAGCTTGCGCCGCGCATCTGGGGCGTTCAGACTTCCACGGAGCGGCCTGCAGCCAACGACTCTTTGTGGCCGGGTGGGTGAGTACGTCGCGCTGTCTGGCCGCTGCCCGTCAAGCTAGGGGGTAGGACACAGCAGCGACGTCGTCGGTCAGCTTTCTGGTTCGACCGCGAACTGGCCTTCCCGGCAAGGAGCGGCCGGTCGGCCAGTGGCCAAGCAGTCATTCGGATCAGCCGCGAGGGCCGAGGCGCTTTGCCATGCGGTTCACAGCCTCGGCTAGCGCTGGCAAGTCTTGCTCGACGACCAGCCAGATCGCCCTGAGATCAACGCCCAGGTAGCCACGCACGATCACGCTGCGAAACCCAGCGAGTTCGCGCCATGGGATCTGCGGCTCGGTGCCCCTGATCTCGCTCGACAAGCGTTGGCTGGACTCGGTCAAGGTCTGAAGATTGCGGATCACAGCGTCTTGCACCAGACGCGAAGCGTCGAAGCGGAAGCGTTCGGCGTTCGTGTATTCGAGGATCCGGTCCAGGCAGTCGCGCATATGCGCCAACAGCACCCGGTCCGCCTCGGGGCCCGGATTCACAGCGGCACAGCGCTTGCCGTCACGCGCTCGCGCAAAGCAGGGTGCAAGCTCGCTTCGGTAACGACATCAACGCGGCGGCCCAGCAATTCCTGCGCATCCAGCAACAGGCCACCCAAGGCGAGAGCACTGATCCCTGGAGCCAAGGTCACCAGCAGATCAACGTCGCTGCCGTCGCTGCCATCGCCACGGCTCATCGAGCCAAAGACGCGAACACCCGTGACTTCGCGCCTGCGTGCCAGAGCCAGCAGTTCGGCGCGGTGGGTTTCGATCAAGGGATGCATACGTTGCAGTTTAACCATGCGGGACGGTCAGGCACTGAGTGGCAAGCTCGGTCGGCTGCTTCAGGGAAAGAGGCCGAGAGACCGCAACGGGCCGGGCGCGGACAGCCGCACGGATCCAGGCGCTCGATGATCGAGCGCGAGCTCGTAGGACTCGAGGCGCCTGGCGCGACCCCGGCCCGCCTATTCAGCGAGCAAGGGGGAGGGGGCGACGCCTCGGCACGGCTCGTCCCGGCCGATCCCCTCGGGCCCTCCCGGAGCCCGACGGCCTCCTAGAATGCTCTGTTGCCCTCCGCCCGCAGCCCTTCCATGTCCGGCTCGATCGTCATCCGCGGCGCCCGCCAGCACAACCTGAAGGGGCTGGACCTGGACATCCGCACCGGCGAGATGACGGTTGTCACCGGCCCGAGCGGGTCGGGCAAGTCCAGCCTGGTCTTCGATACCTTGTACGCCGAGGGTCAGCGGCGCTACGTCGAGACCTTCAGCGCCTACGCGCGGCAGTTTCTCGACCGCATGGACCGGCCGGCGGTCGACCGCGTCGACGGCGTCCCGCCGGCGATCGCGATCGACCAGACCAACCCGGTTCGCACCAGCCGCAGCACGGTCGGCACGATGACCGAGCTGAACGACCACCTCAAGCTGCTGTTCGCGCGCGCCGGCCAGCTGTTCGACCGCGAG
>JACPVA010000008.1 GCA_016191995.1 Burkholderiales bacterium
ACTCCATCATTCAGACGATCAAGGCCAACGCCCGCGGATTCCGCAGCTTCGAGAACTTCCGCACGCGCATCCTGTTCTTCTGCGGCAAGCTTGATCTCCGGCCGGTCAGTGTCGGATCCCACTGAAAGTCGCGAAGATCCTGAACTTCAAGCCGCAGATGGTGCTGCGCTACTCGGCCACCCACAAGACCGCGCACAACAAGGTGCACCGGCTGGACGCGCTGGACGCCTACAACCAGAAGCTGGTGAAGAAGATCGCGGTGCGCGGCATTGCCGTCAAGGGGCTGGCCGGCACCAACGCCTACCTGTACCTGCAGGCTATCGAGATCTCGACGAAGAAGCCGCCCGAGGCGCGGGTGGAGCTGGAGCAGAAGCTCGCCAGCGGGCAGATCAAGCCCGTGCTGCGCAAGCTGGGCAAGGGCGACAACCTCTTCGACCTGTCCAACGGGCTCGACCAGTACCGCGGCTATGTGGTGTCGGAGATCGACGCCACGACCGACACGCTGAGCTTCACCAATGGGGTGGAGCTGTTCGTGGGCGAAGCGGCGGGTGACGTGAACGAGGCGACCCTGCGCCGCATCCAGATCCGCGAGGCCATCAAAGCCCACTTCGACAAGGAGCAGGTGCTGTTCCCGCAGGGCGTGAAGGTGCTGACACTCTTCTTCATCGACGAGGTGGCCAAGTACCGCGACTACGCGGCGGCCGACGAGAAGGGCGACTACGCCCGGGTGTTCGAGGAGGAGTACCAGGCACACCTGAACGAGGTGCTGGACCTGGACGAGACGCCCTACGTGCATTACCTGAAAGGCATCCCGGTCGGCAAGACGCACAGCGGCTACTTCTCCATCGACAAGAAGAGCAAGCGCCTGGTCGACCCCGACATGGCTGCGCGCGGCGAGAACGCGGGCCAATCGGACGACGTGGACGCGTATGACCTGATCCTGAAGGACAAGGAGACGCTGCTGTCGCTGCCCGGACCCAACGACGGCCCCGAGGCGCATGCGAAGAAGTCGGTGCGCTTCATCTTTTCGCACTCGGCCCTGCGTGAAGGTTGGGACAACCCCAACGTGTTCGTGATCTGCGCGCTGAAACACAGCGACAACACGATCTCCAGGCGGCAGGAGGTCGGGCGCGGTCTGCGGCTGTCGGTGAACCAGCACGGCGACCGCATGGACCACCCGGCCACGGTGCACGACGTGAACGTGCTGACCGTGGTGGCCAGCGAGAGCTACAAGGACTTCGTCTCGGCGCTGCAGAAGGACATCAGTGAATCGCTGTCGGCCCGGCCACGGTTCGCAAACGAGGAGTTCTTCACCGGCAAGGTGCTTCAAACCGCCGCCGGCGAAGTGCAGGTCACCCCGCAAGTGGCCAAGCAGATCTACAAGTACCTGCTGAAGAACGACTACACCGATGACGACGACCGCGTCGCGGCGGCCTATCACGAGGCGAAGACCACCGGCACGCTGGCCGCGCTGCCGACAGAGCTGCAGCCCTACGCGGAGCAGGTATTCCAGCTGATCGACAGCGTCTTCAGCGACAAGCAGCTGCCGCAGTTCGACGACGACCGCCGGCCGAAGAAGAACCCGCTCAACGACAACTTCGACAAGCAGGAGTTCAAGGCGCTGTGGAGCCGCATCAACCGCAAGGCGGCCTACAGCGTGCGCTTCGACTCCGCCGAGCTGGTCGGCAAGGCGGTCACGGAGATGAACCAGCACCTGCGTGTGACGCCGCTGCAGTACACCATCCAGCGGGGCGAGCAGGCTGACATCACGACGCATGACGACCTGAAGTCCGGCCAGGGCTTCGTGCTCAAGGCCACCGAGACCGAATCGAACCGTCAGCACTCGGTGCACTCCGCGGTCAAGTACGACCTGGTTGGCAAACTGGCCGAAGGCACGCAACTCACCCGGCGCACGGTGGTGGACATCCTCAAAGGGCTGAACGTCGCCGTCTTCGCCCAGTTCAAGACCAATCCCGAGCACTTCATCGCGGAAGCCCGGCGACTGATCAACGAGCAGATGGCCACGATGGTGGTCGAGCACCTGGCCTACGACCCGGTGGAAGAACGCTACGAGCTGGACATCTTCACCGCGGGCCAGACCAAGCAGGACTTCAGCAAGTCAGGCGCCAAGCTGGGCCGGCACATCTACGACTACGTGCTGACCGATTCGGACACCGAGCGCAAGTTCGTCAAGCAACTCGATACGGCATCCGAGGTCGTGGTCTATGCCAAGCTGCCGCGCGGTTTTCTGATCCCGACGCCCGTGGGCGACTACAACCCCGACTGGGCCATCGCCTTCAAGGAAGGCGTGGTCAAGCATGTGTACTTCGTCGCCGAGACCAATGGCTCGATGTCGTCGATGGAGCTGCGCAAGATCGAAGAGACCAAGATCGCCTGCGCCCGGAAGTTCTTCGACCAGTTGAACCTGAAGTACGCGCCGGAGAACGTGAAGTACGACGTCGTCAACAGCTTCGACAAGCTGATGGAGTTGGTGAAGTAGAACGGGACGTCCTGACGCCGGTGGAAGAATCCATGGACGCCGCAGCGATAGCGAAAAGCCCCACGGCGCAAGGCCGAGACGAACCGACAGAGCCGGCAGAACATCGAGAAGGGCCACGCTCCCCTGCCCCCGGCCCGGTTCCGCCGGCCTCGGCCGGCACGGGCGACCCGCCGCTCAGCGCGTCGCCGCCACCCACCCCGCGCGCGACCCGAACAGCCAGCGCCCGGCGCCCGCCGGCAGCGCCGCGGTCAGCGTCAGCCGGTCGTCGCGCGGCGCGGCGCTGAAGCTGCGCCCGCCGTCGCGGCTGTAGGCGACATGGCCGTCCAGGCCGACGGCGGCGACCTCGTCGCCCTGCACCGCGATCGCGGTGATCGACCCCTTGCCGCCGCTGTCGACCGCCTGCCAGCTCGCACCGCCATCGGCGCTGCGCCACAGCGACCCGCGCTGGCCGCCGACGAGCAGGCTGCCGTCGCGCATCACCGCGCCGCTCCACAGCGAGCCGCGGTAGCCGGTGTCGAGGTAGCTCCAGGTCTGGCCGCGGTCGTCGGTGCGCAGCAAGCGGCCCTGCTCGGCGGTCGCGTACACCCGGCCGTCGCGGTCGGCGAACAGCGCCAGCAGGTTCAGGTCGGCGCGCTTGGCGCCGGGTGCCGCCTCGATCGCCACCTCGCGCCAGTTGCGCCCGCCGTCGTCGGTCAGGAGCACCAGCGACCACAGCCCGACCGCGACGCCGCGCATCGGATCGCTGAAGTGGACGGCGAACAGCGGCCGGTCCTGCTCCAGGTCCATGCGCTGCACGGCCCAGGTCTGGCCGCCGTCGGTCGTCGCCAGGATCGCGCCCCAGTGGCCGACCGCCCAGCCGCGCTGGGCATCGACGAAGTGCACCGCGGTCAGCGTCGCGTCGGCCGGCACCGAGCGCGCCGGGGCGACCTCGGCCGCGCGCGCATCGGTCAGCAGCACGGTGCCGCGCTCGCCGACCGCGACCGCGCGCTCGCCGGCCCAGGCCGCGCCGAGCAGCAAAGCCTGGGTCGCGCTGGCGTCCAGCCGCGCCGGCCGCGGCTCGATGCGGACCAGCGCCTCGGCCGCTTCGCCGGCGGCAGCCACCGCATCGGCACCGACGATCGCCGCCAGCAGCAGCGTCGCCACGGCCGCCGCCCGCGCGCGCCAGCGCTGCATCCGCAAGTCGGCCGGCCCGCGCATCAGTGCCCCAGCATCCCCGGCGCGCGCGCCGGCCGCCGCCGCGGGATCAGGCGGTCGATCCAGACCGCGAACGCCGGCAGCACCGTCATCGCCATCACCATGTTGATCATGAACATGAAGGCCAGCAGCTTGCCCATGTCGGCCTGGAACTTCAGCGCCGAGAACGACCAGGTCGCCACGCCGATCGCCAGCGTGATCGCGGTGAAGATCGTCGCCACGCCGACCTCCTGCAGCGCGCGCCCTACCGCCTCGCCGATCGCGCGCCCGGCCGCCAGGTGCAGCTGCAGCCGGTTGTAGATGTAGAAGGCATAGTCGACGCCGATGCCGACCGCCAGCACCATCACCGGCAGCGTCGCCACCGTCAGCCCGATATCGAGCGCCTTCATGAAGGCGTAGCCGACGAAGGTGCCGACCGTCAGCGGCAGGCAGCATGCGAGCACCGCACGCCAGTCGCGGTAGACCGCGAAGACCAGCAGCACGATGACGGCATACACGTACAGCATCATCGGCAGCTCGCTGGTGGCGACGGCGTCGTTGACCGCCGCCAGCACGCCGGCGTTGCCGGCCGCCAGCCGCAGCGCCAGCCCCGGCAACGGGTGCGCGTCGCGGAAGGCCTTGGCGGCGTCGAGCACGCGCTCGATCGTCTCGGTGCGGTGGTCGGCCAGGTACAGGTGCGCCGCGGTCATGCTGCAGTCCTTGCGCATCGTGCCCGGCGCGCGGCCGACCTCGAACGACAGCGCCGAGTAGTTCGCCGGGTCGATCGGCACCGCCGACATCTTCGGGTTGCCCTCGTTGTAGCCCTCGTTGTACTGGCGCAGCTGGGTCGCGTACGAATCGATCGACTGCACCCCCGGCACGCCGCGCATCGCCAGCACGAAGCGGTCGTGCTGCTGGCCGATCGCGACCGCCTCGCACGAGTCCGGCGGCGCCTCGAAGACCACCGTCAGCCAGTCCAGCCCCATGTCGAAGCTCGACGCGATCGAGACCGCGTCGCGGTTGAATCGCGCCTCCGGGCGCAGCTCGGGCGCGCCGGGCTCGAGCGTGCCGACGACGCGGTCCTGGCTGTAGAGGAAGGCGAGCACGAACACCACCGCGGCCGCCACCAGCACCGCGGCCGCCGGGCGCGGCTGCGCCAGCCGTGCCAGCGCCGCGATCCAGCGCGCGCGGCGCTCGCGCAGCGCCATCTGGCGCGCCGCGTAGGCCTGGCCCGGCTCGACGTAGGAGGCCGCCAGCGGCAGCATGACGAGGTTGGTGACGATCTTGTACGCGACGCCGAGTGCCGCCGCGACCGCGAGCTCGCGCACCATCGGGATCGGGATCAGCAGCAGCGTCACGAAGGTGACGAAGGCCGTCACCAGCGCCAGCGTGCCGGGCACCAGCAGCGCCGAGAAGCTGGCGCGCGCGGCGTCGTGCCCGCTCTTGCCGTGCGCGATCTCGCGCACGATGGTGTTGACCTGCTGCACGCCGTGCGACACGCCGATCGCGAACACCAGGAAGGGCACCAGCACCGCGAGCGGGTCCAGCCCGTAGCCGAGCAGCCGCAGGCTGCCGAACTGCCACACCAGCGACGCCAGCGAGCAGGCCACCGGCAGCAGCGTGTAGCGCCACGAGCGGCAGTAGCCGTAGACGGCCAGCGCTGTCAGCACCAGCGCGACGAGGCAGAACTCGAGCACCGCCGACGCACCGTCGGCGATGTCGCCGACCTGCTTGGCGAAGCCGATCATCTGGACCTCGAACGCGTCGTCCTCGTGGCGCGCGCGCAGCGCCTCGAGCACGGCGTTGTAGTCCACGTAGTCGATCCGCCGGCCCTCGGCGTCGAACTCGTTGAGCTCGGCGGTGATCATCGCGCCGTCCTGGTCGTGCGAGACCAGCAGGCCGACGAAGCCGCCCTGGCTTGCGGTGCGCGCGATCGACGCGATCGTCGCGTCGTCCAGGCCCTCGGGCGTGACGGTGCCGGGGATCAGCGGGTCGGCGCGGAAGCCCTCCTCGGTGATCTCGTTGACGAAGGCATTCGGCGTCCACAGCGAGGTCACGCTGCCACGCGAGACATGCGGCAGGAACATCACCGCCTGCGTCACCTCGTACAGCCGGGTGAGGCCGGCGCGGGTCCAGATCGTGCCGTCGCGCGCGCGCACGACGACCGTCAGCCGGTTGGCGCCGATCAGGTCTCCGCGGTAGGTGTCGAAGGTCTGGACGTATTCGTGGCCGACCGGCAGCTGCTTGTCGAAGCCGGCGTCCATGCGCAGCTGCAGCGCGAACACGCCCATCACGAGCGTGAGCAGCACGAGTGCGACGAGGACCGCCGCGCGGCGCGCGAACAGTGTGTCCTCGATGCGCTGGATCGCACGCGCGAGCCGCCCCGGTGCGGCCGGGGCGTGCTGCGGGTCGGCGGGCGGCGCGCCGGGGGTCGTCACGTCGATCATGCGCGCCGCGGGTCGGGCGGCCTCAGAAGTTGCGCGACAGGAACATGCCGAAGAAGTCCCGGTCGCCCAGAGGCTGGTCGAACGGGTTCTTGCCGCCGCCGTAGACGGCGTAGTTCATGCCGATCTGCCAGTTCGCCGGGTTCTGCGTCACGAGCAGGTAGAAGTTCGTGACGCGCGCACCCTTCATGAAGTTGGCCGCCAGGTTCGGCGTCCGCCCCGACATGGCCTGGAAGTGGTAGATGCCGGGGGTGACCTGAAAGCCCGGGATGATCGAGCCGTCGTAGACCCAGCTGAAGTCGAAGTTGAATCCCCACGAAGTCTTGGTGCCGGCACCGTAGACCGTGACGCCGCCATCGTCGGACCAGTTCCAAAGCCCCGCGGCCGGCAGTTGCGCCACCGGCGTGCCGTCCGGCGCGTTGCGCAGGAAGACCTTCTTCATGTCCGGGTAGTGGATGAAGACCGCCTCGGCCAGCAGGGTCGCGGTGTCGGCGCCGAGCAGGTCGAGGAAGCCGCCGTGGTCGCCCGGGGTCAGGCTCAGCAGACCCGTGACGTGCATCTGCCAGCGCTTGCCGTCGATGTAGTTGTGGCACTCGCCGGCCGGCGCGAAGCCGGCGACGTTGTCGCCGACCATCGCGGGGTCGAAGCAGCTCGACAGCGTCATCGCATCCTTCGGCCGGTACGACAGCTCGGTGCCGATCGCCCAGTTGCCGAGCGGGAAGCTGACCGACGCGCCGTAGAGCTTGCGGTCCTCGAGGAAGGTCCACTGCGCCTCGGACTGGCCGTTGATGAATCGCAGGTTGGGCAGCTTGTCGTGGTAGTTCAGCGCGTAGAAGCCCCAGTTGGCCGAGCTGCCGCGAGGCTGCCAGCGCAGCGCCACACCCCACTGGCCGCTGTCGCGCGGCTCGTCGTCGGCGGCGAACGGGATCGACGGGAACTCGGGCTCGCCCAGCGCCGCCGCCGAGGCCGGATCGGGGCCGAGGTAGATCGGCTGCTTGCCCTTGTCGTAGAGGTCCACGGGCGACCAGTAGCCGCCCACCGGCGGGAACTTGGTGCGGTTCCAGCGCAGCTGGTAGTAGGCCTCGGCGCTGACACCGTTGCCGAAGGACCCCGAGACGTTGATCATCGGCTCGGCCAGGAAGGCCTCCTTGATCTGCAGCCCGGGCTGTGACAGGCGCTGGATGTCGATCGCGTTGGTCGAGTTGATGCCGCCGGGCAGGAACAGGCTTTCGCCCCAGTTGAGGAACTGGTTGCCGACGCGCGCGCTGAAGCGCCGGCCGCCGCCGAAGTCCGTCGTCTTGCCGAGCCACAGGTCGAGCACGCGCACATCGTTCACGATCTCGCCCTTGGCCGCCGACGAAAGCGGCGTGCGTGCGGTGTCGTCGGCCTTGGCGTCGTGCAGCCAGTTGATGCGGCCGAGGAACTTCCAGCCGTCGGGCATGTTCAGCAGCAGCTCGTGGTTGCCCTTGATGTAGCCGGTGAAGAGGTCGCCGCTGCGGTAGTTGAGGTTGCCGTCGTCGCCGCTGCCCCAGCGGAAGATGTCGGCCGCATCGCAGTACGACAGGTCGCCCACGAGCGAGCACGACGGGTCGCCCGCGCGCACGCCCAGGCCGGCGGTGATGGTCGAGTCGAAGTTGCCGCGCACGCCGCCGCCGGCATCGAAGGTGAAGGCCTGCGCGGCGGTGCCGCAGGCGGCCAGCGCGGCCAGCGCGGTGCGCCGAAGCGCCCGGGTCGTCCTCGGGGTCATGGCTCGTCTCCTGTCGTTCGTTCGTCGTTCGTCGGCGCCCGCGGCGCGCGCCGCGGACGTGCCAGTCCGTGCTTCAGCGCTCGCTGACCGAGCGCAGGTTGTCGGCGGTGTAGTACTCGGGGCTGAAGCGCGCGCCCTCGGGCTGCGTCATCCAGCGCACGTCGGCGCCGGTGCCGGCGGCGTGCATGTCGAACAGGTAGCGCCCTTCGGTCAGGTTGTGCTGCACGAAGGCCGAGACGTCGCAGCTGCCGGTCTCGAAGACCGGGATCAGGAAGCCCTCGCGCACCTTGGCGAGCTTGCCCTGGGCGTCGTAGTCCTCGGCCAGCAGCAGCCCCCAGCTGTCCTCGTCGAGGTAGAAGGTGCGCTTCGGCGCGGTGTGGCGCATGCCCGCCTTGACGGTGGCCTCGACGACCCAGACCCGGTGCAGCTCGTAGCGGCGTGCGCTCGGGTCGATGAAGTCGGCCTTGGCGATGTCCTCCCACTTGCGGTCGAAGGCATAGGCGCCGAAGGCGTTGTACGGCACGATCAGCTCCTTCTTGCCGACCAGCTTCCAGTCGAAGCGGTCGATCGTGCCGTTGAAGACGAAAGGCTCGTCCAGCGTGTACTGGTTCTCCATCCCGATCTGCGGCGAGTCGTACGAATACGACGGCATGCGCCGCACCCGGCGCTGGCCCGGGAAGTAGTAGAAGGTCTCGCTGCCCGGCTGGTTCAGGTAGAAGGCGATCGCCAGCGCCTGCCCCGCGAGCGCAGTCGGCGAGTTGTAGGCGAAATAGGCGTAGTACTCGACCTGCGGCAGCGTCGACAGCTTGGTCGAGCCCTTGGCGCCCCAGGGCATGAAGGCGGTGAACTCCTGCCCGGCGCGGATCCAGGTGCTGCCGCCCTTGCGCGGCGCCACCGAGGTGACGGTATTCTTGTAGTCGATGCCGACGCCGCGATAGCGCATCTTGGCGTTCCACATCGCCTCGGTGCCGCTCGCCGGCATCGGGAACGGGTAACCCGGCACCCAGGCCTCGGCGAGGCTCCAGCCGTCGGCGCCGATCTTGGCCAATCCGACGTTTTTCTTCGTGTTGTCGGCGACGAAGTCCGGCACGCCGCAGCTGCGCCGCGACGGATACACATCCATCCGGTAGCCCTTGACCTGCTCGACGATCGCGCGCTGCCCCGGCGCCAGCCTGGCCGCGTGCTGCGCGAGGTTGCCGGCGTCGATGCTGAACAGCGGCTTGTCGCCCTGGTGCTTCCAGTGCGCGCCGCGGAACTTGCCGAAGCTCCAGCCGCTTTGCTGCGGCTCGTTGCCGCCCCAGGCCGGGATGCTGCCGTCGGCGTTGCCGGCCTTCTCGGCGCCCGAGGGCGTCAGGTCGGCGCCCAGGCGCGCGGCGTCGGCGGCGAAGGCGGAGCTGGCCAGCGCGGCGACGGCCAGTGCGACGATCGTGGGGGCGAGGCGGTGCATGCGGTCTCCTCAGTCGTGGGCGGCCCCGCGTGCACGGGGCCGGTGAACGTGCCATCGGTCGGGCCATCGGGCCGGCCCTGGGGCGGGCCAGGAGCCGGGCCGGTCGACGCGGTGGGCGCCGCGCCGTCCGGCTGATTGTTTCATTGACAACGAGATCGCCGAATCCGCAATCACCCTGAGGAACGGCGACGCCACAGGCTCATTTCTTGATGCTGATCACCTGCGGCTGCGTCACCGCCTTGAGCCCGTCGACGCCGAACTCGACCCCCCAGCCCGATCCCTTGGTGCCGCCGAACGGCACCATCGGGTGGATCATCCCGTGCTGGTTGATCCAGACCGTGCCGGCCTGGATGCGCGACGCCACCTCGCGCGCGCGCTGCAGGTCGGTCGACCAGACCGACGCCCCGAGACCGACGTCGAGCCGGTTCGCGCGCGCCACGGCGTCGTCGACATCGCGGTAGCGGATCACCGGCAGCACCGGGCCGAACTGCTCCTCGTCGACCAGCGGCGCGCCGTCGTCGATCCCGGTGACGATCGTCAGCGGGTAGAAGTTGCCGGGGCCGTCGGCCGGCCGGCCGCCGCAGACGATGGTGGCGCCGTCGGCACGCGCGCGCTCGACCAGGCGCGAGACCTTGTCGAACTGCATGCGGTTCTGGATCGGGCCCATCACGGTGCCGTCCTGCATGCCGTCACCCATCGGCATCGCCTCGGCCAGCCCCTTCAGCTCGGCGACGACGGCGTCGTGCAGGCTGTCGGGCACATACAGCCGCTTGGCGCAGGCGCAGGTCTGCCCCATGTTGAGGAAGGCGCCCCAGAACAGGCCCATCGCGATCGCCTTCGGGTCGGCGTCGGGCAGCACGATCGCGGCATCGTTGCCGCCCAGCTCCATCGTCGTCGGTGTCAGGTTCTTGGCCGCCGCGGCGGCGATCTTCGCGCCGGTGGCCCCGGATCCGGTGAACATGATCTTGTCGACGCGCGGGTCCTCGACCAGCCGCGCGCCGACCTCGCCCGGCCCGCTGACGGTGTTGAGCACGCCCGGCGGCAGCACCTCGGCGATCAGCCGCACCATCTCGAGCGTGCCGATGCTGGTGTACTCCGACGGCTTGATGACGACCGTGTTGCCGGCGCGCAGCGACGGCACGATCTGCCAGATCGCGATCAGCAGCGGCCAGTTCCACGGCGCGATCGCCGCGATCACGCCGTAGGGCTTGCGGTGCACCTCGTCGCGCCGCGTCTCGTCCTCGAACGCGAGGTCGACCGGCAGGTCCAGGCTCGCCGGCACCTGGGTCCAGACCTCGCAGCCCCAGGCCTCGAAGCGCGCGCCCGGCACCTGGTCCGGCCCGACGCCGCCGAGCGGCTTGCCCTGCTCGCGCGTGACCCAGGTCGCCAGCGTCTCGGCGTTGGCCTTGATCGCCTCGGCGACCTTCATCATCAGCGCCTTGCGCTCGGCGTCGGGGCGCGCGGCCCAGGCCGGCTGCGCCGCCTTCGCCGTCGCGACCGCCTGCGCGACCTGCTCGGGGGTCGAGTGCGGGACCAGCCCGAGCACCTCGCCGGTGGCGGGGTTGCGCGACTCGAACGTGCGGTCGGACACGACGGCGCGGCCGTCGACGGTATTGGCGTAGGTCTTCATCGGGGTCTCCTGGGCGGTGGTCGGGTCGATGCGCGCGCGCCATGTCGTCGCGGTACGCACACAGCGGCGCGAGTCTGGCGGCGGCGGCGCCGGCGTTCCATCGCGAACATTCGCACCGGGCAAACCCGCGCTCGCGTGCGCGGCCCGACCGCGACCGCCTCTTCGACCGCTCCCGCGGCCGGACCGCGCGCCGATGGCGGGACACGCGCCAGGCGCGATGCGCGAACATCCCGATGCGGCGTGCACGGTCTTGCGGCACATTCGGGGTGCAGCATCGCCTCGCCATGCACGACCAGCTCCTGCTCGACACCCAGCGCCGCCTGCGCCGCCGCCTGTTCGAAGGCCCGGACGCGATCGCCTGGCGCCCGGCGCGCGAGCTCGCGGCGCAGCTGCTGCTGTACCTGGACGAGCCGGCGCGCTGCTGGCAGATCGCCGCCGAGTGGCTGCGCGAGACGCTGGATGCCGACCGCGTCGACGGCGGCTGGGGCGGCTGGGTCGGCGTCGACGGACGGTCCAGCCGCTACGTCGTGCTGGCCGAGGCGCGCCGGCCGACGCTGGCACTGCCGTCGGTGCGCGGGGTCAGCTTCGACGCGGCCGACCCGTCGATCCGTGCCGTGTGGGCCGGCGACGGCGTGGCGGCGATCGCCGAGGTCGCGCAGGAGCGACACTTCAGCGCCAGCATGCGCGGTGCGCTGCAGGCGCTGGGCACCGCGGCCAAGCTCGCGCTGCCGGTGCGCGACGGCACGCGCCCGGTCGGGCTGATCTGCGCCGACTGGCACCGCCAGGCCCCGCGCTGGCGACCGCGGCCGTGCAACGCGCTGCCGTCGGTCGCGGCACAGCTGCTCGGCCCGGTGCTGGCGGCGAGCCAGCGGCTGGCGGTCGAGACGATCGAGATGGATGGTGCGTCGCCGCCGCCCGGCCCGGTCCTGACCGCAGCACGGGCTGGCGACGCCGGGCTGCCGGACTGGGTGCCTGCGGAGTCGAAGCCCGACGATGCGCCGAGCCTGACGAGCCCGCTGGCCGCAGCCCTGACGCCCGCCGAACGCCGCGTGGCACTGCTGGTCGCGCAGGGCCTGAGCTACAAGGAGATCGCGCGCCGGCTCGACCGCTCGCTGTCGACCGTCGACCACCAGTTGCGCAGCATCCGCACCAAGCTCGGCGTGCGCTCGACCTCGCGCCTGGTGCATCTGCTCAGCGAGCAACCATCGTCACTTCGCTGAACCGCGACTGCGAACCTGCGCCTCGTGGTCTCGGGTTGTGTCGCAGTCGAGCGCAGCCGACCTGCCGCCCGGTGCCGCTGCCTACGTCTTGCGGTCTTTGACGGCCTGCGCGCATGCGGCGTGCGACGACACGTGCGAGCCGAGGCCAGCGGGTGCCCTTCCGCTCCATGTCCCCCGCCACCGGCCTTCGGCCGCTGGCTCCTCCTTTACTTGCGCGGAAGGGCACCCGCTGCCCTCGGCGGGCAACGGCTGGGGTATTCGACGGTCGAATACCCGGGCGGTGACAGGCCAAGGTCGGCGGGTGCCCTCCCACGTAAGTAAAGGAGGAGCCGGCGGCGCAAGCCGACGGCGGGGGAGCGAGCCCGGACACAAACAGTCCTGCGGACTGTTTGTGCCTGGCAAGCGCCCGGGGCACTGTCCCCGGGCATGGAGCGGGAGGGTGCCCGCCGGCCTTGGCACGTTGGCACGTCGAACGCCAGAACAAGCGAAGGACTGACTTCGACGAGCCTCGGCAACGTGCCGAAGGCAGCCGCAGTCGATCAGGCTTGCAGGAGACCGGACACGCAGGCCTATCCGCCAGGTGAAACTCGCGCCACCCTTCCCTCCGCCGCCCAGCGGTCGAAAATCGCCAGCGCCAGGTCGACGAAGCCCTCGTCGTTGATGTGCAGATCGGGCTCGTGCAGCTCGATCGGTGCTCGCGCGTGCTCGCGCAAGGCCTGCATGAACGTAGCGTGGCCGGCCGGGTCGTGCATCGGCTCGCCCTCGCGGTCCCAGGCGTGGATGCCACGCTGCGGCAGCAGCAGCGCCACCGGGCCGCGGGCCTGCGCGAGCCTCGCGCCGATCTCGGCTGCCAGTGCGCGCTTCTCGTCGTCGGTCGCCGCCACCGACGCGATCAGCCGGTTGTGCGCGTGGTAGGCGCGGCCCTGGAAGCGCGGCGGCAGCGCGGCCCAGGTCTGGACGTCGATCATGTCGCTCGCCCCTGGGGCGACGATCTGCGGCACGCCGAGCCGCCCAGCGGCGCGCAGCCGGTCGGGCCCCGCGTGCACGACCGAGCCCTGCATCCAGTTGGCGAGCTCGGCCTGGCAGAAGTCGAAGACGGCGGCGAACTGCCCCTGCTCCAGCAGCGCCTCCAGCGCGCGCCCGCCCATACCGGTCGAGTGGAAGACGACCGGCTCGTAGCCGCGCGAAGCGAGCGCCGGCGCCAGCCGCACCATGTACGCGAGGCAGGACTTGCCGAGCGACGTGATCGCCACCCGCGGCCGCCCGGCGCGCGGCGGCTGCACGGCGCGGCAGGCGCCGACCACGGCGCCTGCGGCCTGGCTCAGCGTCGCGCGGCAGACATCGTTGAGGCCGTACAGCCCGCCGGCCCACAGCACCATCATCAGGTCGGGCGCGAGGCGCTCGGGCGGGATCAGGTGCGAGCTGGCGACCGTCGTCACGATCACCTTCGGCACGCCCAGCGGCAGCGCGGCGGCGACGTCCAGCGCGAGGTCGGTGCCCATCGTGCCGCCGAGCGCGATCAGGCCGTCGAGCTCGCCGCATGCATGGCGCTGGCGCGCGATCGCCGCCGCGCCGCGCGCCATCGCCGCCATCGCGGCGTTCTCGTCGCCGAGGGCCGCCAGCGCCGCCAGCGTCGTGCCGGCCGCGGCGGCGACCTCGGCATTGCCGATCTCGGGCGCATAGGGTGGCGTGCCGAGCACGCCGACATCCATCAGCGCGACGCGCGCGCCCTGCGCCTCGGCCGTGCGGCGCAAGTACGCGAGCTCCTCGGCCTTGGTGTCGGCGGTGCCGACCAGCAGCAGCGCAGGGGCGTCGCGCATGGCCTCACTCCTTCGTCGCACCCGGCAGCGCCGCCAGCTCGGGCCGCTCGGGTTCGAACAGCCCGCGCTTCATCGCCAGCTTGACCCACAGCGCGCCGACGACGGCGAAGATCGCCAGCACGATGCCGGTGTAGCTCGCGATCTGGCCCGTCATCTCGGGCGCCGGCGACGCGTTCAGGACGACCACCGCCATGCCGGCGATCGCCGCCAGCGGCAGCAGCGGGAACAGCGGCATGCGAAACGGCCGCGGCCAGTCGGGGTGGCGCCAGCGCAGCACCAGCAGCGAGACCTGCGCCATCGTGTAGGCCAGCAGCCAGGCCACCGACGCCGCGATCATCAGCGGCAGGATCGCCTCGACGCTGCCGCCCGACCACAGCAGCCCGACCAGCGGCAGCGCGGCGACGAAGGCGATCGCCGCCACCGGCGTGCCATGGCGAGGATGCGTAGAGCGGAAGATCGGGAACACCTGCCCGTTCATCGCCATGCCCCACAGCATGCGCGGTACCGCCGCCAGCACGGTGTTGAACAGGCTCGCCGACGCAACCAGCGCCAGCGCCGCAAACCAGACCTTGGCATGCGGGCCGAAGATCGCGACCACCGCATCCAGGTGCGGTGTGGCGCTGCCGGCGAGCTGCGCGCGCGGCAGCACCGCGGCGCCGCCGAGCGCGAACAGCAGCTGGGCGACGAAGATCGCCGTCAGCCCCGTCACCATCGCGCGCGGCATGTCGCGCCGCGCGTCGCGCGCCTCGTTGACCAGCGGGGTGACGAACTCCACCCCCATGAAGATCCAGAACGCGAGCGCGACGATGCCCAGCACCATCGTGTCCTCGGCCAGCGACGCCAGCGCCACGTCCTGCCCGACCTCGACCGCCGGCGTGCCGGCCCCGAGCAGCGCGGCCGCGCCGGTCACGAGCAGGAAGACGAGCACGATGAAGCCGAGCGCCGTCTGCACGCGCGCGAAGATGTCGGTGCCGAGCACGTTGAGCCACGCGAACAGCGCGACCAGCGCGACCGCCCAGGCGAACGGCGGCAGCGGCAGCGGCAGCGCCTGGGTGACGATCTGGTCGACCAGGATCAGCTCGGCCGGCAGCCCGAACATCGCCGGCGTGATGTAGCCGGCGAAGACGAGCAGGATCGCCGGGAAGTGCCCGAGTGCCGCCTGCGCGAAGCTCGACAGCGACCCGGCGCTGGGCAGCATCAGCGACAGCTCGGCATAGGCCAGCACGTTGGCCAGCGCGAGCGCGTAGGCGATCGCCAGCGCGGCGACAAAACCCCAGCCGGCGATGCCCAGGCCCTGCATCACCGAGACCATGCCGATCTGGGCGACGATGACGCCGATCGCGGCCGCGAACAGCGCACGAAAGCCCAGCGTGCCCGCGGGCGCGGCCGCCGATGCGGCAGCGGGTCTGGCGATGGCCTCGTTCATGGTCGTCTCCTCGTGGTGTCGTCGCACTGCGCGCTTGTCCCCGGGCGCGGGTCGCGCGCCCGCGTCGCGCTCAGCCGCCCTCGACCGCCGTCAGCGCGGCGTCGATCGCATCGCACAGCAGGTCGGTCTGCGCGCGCTCGATCGTCAGCGCCGGCGACAGGATGATGTTGGCACCCGAGGTGCGCAGCATCGCGCCGCGCCGGTAGGCCTCGCGCGCGACCTGCGTCACCTCCTTGGCGCCGCGCGGCAGCGGCGCCTTGGTCGCGCGGTCGGCGACCAGCTCCAGGCAGGCCATCAGCCCGATGCCGCGCACGTCGCCGACGAGGCGGTGGCGCGCGCCGATCTCGCGCAGCCGCCCGTTCAGGTACGCGCCCTCGCGCGCCGCGGCGCCGACGATGTCCTCGCGCTGCAGGATGTCCAGCGTGGCCAGCGCCGCCGCCGCCGCGACCGGGTGCGCGCTGTAGGTGTAGCCGTGCGAGACCGAGCCGAAGGTGGCGTCGCCGGCCGCGACCGCGTCGGCCACACGGGTCGAGACCGCGGTCGCGCCGAGCGGCACGTAGCCCGACGAGATGCCCTTGGCCAGGCACCACATGTCGGCCTGCACGCCCCACATCCGGGTGCCGAACATCTCGCCGGTGCGGCCGAATCCGGTCACGACCTCGTCGGCGATCAGCAGCACCTCGTACTTGTCGCACACCGCGCGCACGCGCGGCCAGTAGCTCGCCGGCGGCACGATGACGCCGCCGGCGCCCTGCACCGGCTCGGCGATGAAGGCCGCGACCGTGTCGGGGCCCTGGAAGACGATCTCGCGCTCGAGCAGCTCGGCGCAGATACGCGCCAGCTCCTCCGGGTCGTCGCTGTAGGGGTTGCGGTACAGCCAGGGCGTGTCGACGTGGAAGCAGCCCGGCAGCAGCGGCTCGTAGGCGCGGCGGAAGCTGGTGTTGCCGTTGACGCTCATGCCGCCGAAGTGCACGCCGTGGTAACCCTGGCGCAGCGCGATGAACTTCGTGCGGTCGCGCTGGCCGCGGCACTTCCAGTACTGGCGCGCGATCTTCAGCGCGCCCTCGACCGCATCCGATCCGCCGTTGCTGAACACGACCGCCGCGACGCCGTCGCCGGCCATCAGCGTCACCAGCCGCTCGGCGAGCTCGATCGCGCGCGGGTGCGTGGTGCCGCGGAAGATGTTGTAGAAGGCCAGCTCGTCGAGCTGCTCGACGATGGCGTCGCGGATCTCGCGCCGGCCGAAGCCGAGGTTGGCGCTCCACAGCCCGCCGACGCCGTCGACCAGCCGGTGGCCGTCGACGTCCCAGATCCAGCTGCCCTCGCCGCGCACGATGATGTCGGGCGGCTGATCGAGCATCGCCTGCGGGTGCGCCATCGGGTGCCACAGGTGGCGCGCGTTGGCCGCCTTCAGCGCCTGCGGATCGAACTTGCGGTGCGTCATCGCCACTCCTCGCACGGCAGAGCGAGCCGCGCCGCGACCGCCGCCACGTTGCCGGGCACGTCGCGCAGGTCGAAGAACTGCACCTGCATGCCGGCGTCGACCGCGCCGGCGATATTGCGGAACTGGTCGTCGACGAACAGGATCTGCGCCGCCGGCAGCGCCAGCCGCTCGGCCGCCAGCGCATAGGCGCGCGGATCCGGCTTGAGGATTCCGGTGTGCGTCGCGTCGACGACCGCGTCCAGCCCGCGCAGCACGTCCATGCGTTCGAGGAAGGCGGTGCCGTAGAACAGCTCGAGCTCGTTGGACAGGATCCCGACGCGCAGCCCGGCGGCGCGTGCCGCGCCGATCAGCCGCGCCACCAGCGGCCGCACGGTGTGCACGGGGTCGGTGTGGCGAACCCGCGCCAGCATCGCCCGCGTATCCCAGCCACGCTCGCCGACCGCCTCGCCGACCTCGCGCGCCCGGATCGCCCAGTAGTCGCGCTCGCTGATCTCCTGGCGCAGCATCGACTGCCACAGCGGGTCGTTCGACGGGTCCAGCGGGCCGAGCCAGGTCAGCGTGCCGCGCGGCAGGCGCAGGAGCTGCTCGGTCTGGCGGTGGCACTCGAACAGCGAGACGCTGATCACGGCGCCGAAGTCGAGCAGCAGGCCGCGCACGGGGGTGCGCAGCGACGGCGCCGCCTCCGCGCCCGCGGCGGCGGCACGGCGGGCCTGCACGTCCTCGAACCTCATGCCGCCACGCTCACGAGCTTGAGCTCGGTGCAGCCGAGCAGGCCCTCGAGCCCGCTCTCGTGGCCGATGCCGCTGGCCTTGACGCCGCCGAACGGCGTCTCCGGCTGCGACACGCCGAAGTGGTTGATCCCGACCATCCCTGCCTCCAGGCCCTCGGCCAGCCTGTGCGCCGCCCGAAGGTCGTTCGTGAAGCCGTACGCCGCGAGGCCGTAGGGCAGTGCATTGGCGCGTGCGATCGCATCGTCCAGCTCGTCGAAGAGGTCGAGGACCGCGATCGGGCCGAACGGCTCCTCGCGCTGCACGCGCGCCGCCGGCGGCACGCCCTCCAGCACCGTCGGCGGGTAGAAGAAGCCCGGGCGGCCCAGCCGCCGCCCGCCGCAGGCCACGCGCCCGCCGTGCGCGATCGCGTCGTCGACGAAGTCCTGCATCTCGTGCACGCGGTGTGCGGCGACCAGCGGCCCCATCTGCGTCGCCGGGTCCATCCCGGGACCGACGCGAAGCGCCTCGGCGCCGGCGACGAAGGCGTCGCGGAAGGCCGCGTAGCGCGAGCGATGGACGAGGAAGCGGATCGGCGACGCGCAGACCTGCCCCGCGTTGCGGTACTTGGCCACCACCGACATCGCCGCGATCGCCTCGGCGTCGGCGTCGGCGCAGACGATCACCGGCGCATGGCCGCCGAGCTCGGCCGTGTAACGCTTGCCGTGCCGCGCCGCCAGCTCGCCGAGCTGGCGCCCGACCGCGACCGACCCGGTGAACGAGACCTTGGCGATACGCGCGTCGGGAACCAGCGCCGACGAGATCGCCGCCGGGTCGCCAGCGATGAGATTCAGCACGCCGTCGGGCAGGCCGGCGTCGACGAAGCAGCGCACCAGCTCGACCGCCGCCGACGGCGTGCGCTCGTCGGGCTTGAGGACGACGCTGCAGCCCGCGGCCAGCGCGCCACCGAGCTTGCGCGCCGGCAGGTTGCACGGGAAGTTCCACGGCGTGAACGCCGCCACCGGCCCGACCGGCACCCGCATCACGGTCTGGCTCGCCACGCCCGGCGTGCGCGGCGGGACGCCGCGGGCGGCGAGCCGCTTGGCCTCCTCTGCGAGGAAGTCGATGATCTCGGCCGACAGCCGCACCTCGCGCTCGGCCTCCGCCAGCGGCTTGCCCTGCTCGCGCGTCAGCCGCGCGGCGATCGCGCCGGCGCGATCGCGCAGCAAGGCGGTGGCGCGCGTGATCAGCGCGTGACGCTCGACCGGCAGCCGCCGGCGCCAGGCCTCGAAACCCTCGGCTGCGGCCGCCGCCGCGGCGTCGATCTCGGCCGGGCCGGCGGCCGGCAGCGCACCGACCGTCTCGCCGCTGGCCGGGTCGACGAGCGGGCGCGTGCCGGCGGAGGTCGCGTCGATCCAGCGTGCGCCGATGCGCAGCGCCGGGGCGGGATCGACCGTCGTGGCCCGCGGGTCGGAGGCGGGAGATCGTTTCATTGACAACGATTATGGTGCGGCGCGGCTGCGGTGCGTACAGGGTGGACCCTGATGGGCGAAGCCCGGCAGATCGTTTTATCGTCAACGATAGAATCAACCCTGCTCCGGCCGTCGTCGATGCCCTCCAAGCCCCGTCCCCGCACCCCGACCGGCGGCGCCGCGCGCAGCACGGCGCGCGCCAAGACCGCGGCCGCGGCGGCGACGCCAGCCAAGTCCGCGCCGCGCCGCGTCACCGTGCGCCGCCCGACGCTCGGCCCGATCGGCCGGCTCGAGGATTTCATCCCGTTCAAGCTCGCGGTCGTCGCCAACCGCGTCTCGCAGTCGATCGGGCACCTGTTCGAGACCCGCTACGGGCTGCAGATCCCCGAGTGGCGCATCCTGATGGCGCTGTACGCCTACGGTCGCCAGGCCTTCCACGAGGTCGTCGACCGCACCAGCATGGACAAGGCGCGCGTGTCGCGTGCGCAGCGCCGGCTGGTCGACCTTGGGATGATCGACACCGCCCCCGACCCCGACGACGGCCGCCGGCTGCTGATGTCGATCACCGACACCGGCGCGCGGCTGTGCGCGCAGATCCTGCCCGAGGCCGCCGCGCGCGAGGCCTGGTACCTGGCCGCGCTGACCGACGACGAGCACCGCCAGCTCGACCTCATCCTCGACAAGCTGATGGTGCGAAGCGGGCAGGAACCGTAGCGCCGTGTCCTGCGGCAGGGCGGGGCCCGTCAGGCGTCGACGCGCACCAACCGACTCGTGGAACTGGGCTCGGGGATCGGCGTCCCGGGCGGCACCTCCTCGCCGGGCTTGCCGGCGACGGTGACCGTACCGGGCTTCGTCGGGTGATGAAACGGGCGGCGGCTTCCCTCTTCTGACGCACCTGGACCCCACCGTCGGCCGACAGGCGGGCGCGGAGGTCCTCGACCTTGACCAGCATGCGGCCAGAATCGCATCGCCGGTCACGACAGCCGAGGGTCGAACTCGAACGGGTCGCGCTCCTTCACCAGCGCGACCTCCGGGAGCCTTGGATGTAGGGCATTGAGGAGCATGTTGTGCTCGGCCGGCTCGACGTAGGAAGGAACCCAGAGCGCAAGTTCGGCGCACGCATCGAGCCACCGGTCGCCGAACGCCTGGGTCACGGCTTCGCTGTCGCGCCAGTGATCCGGAAGTCCGGCCGCCTGCGCGGTCC
The DNA here is from genome assembly GCA_016191995.1 of Burkholderiales bacterium. Taxonomy (GTDB): domain Bacteria; phylum Pseudomonadota; class Gammaproteobacteria; order Burkholderiales; family Burkholderiaceae_C; genus Rubrivivax. The sequence goes on from JACPVA010000008.1 coordinate 20,235, forward strand.
GAACCACCAGGCCGTCGGGCAACTCCAGTCTGAAAAGGGCCTGTCCGGCTGGCGTGATGCCGTTCGCGTTGACACGCTTCTCGAGTTGCGCCAGCGCACGCGACCCTGCGCAGTAGATCACCCGCCGCGATGCAGCACCGGATCGCAGACTGTGCCAGCGTCCTGGCGCCAAGGCTGAGCCGTAGGCCTGGTCGGCAACGGTCTTCGCGGCGGCCAGACCGATGCGGAAGACGGCGATGCTCAAGCGGCGGCGCCGTATCTCAGCGCGACGAGCATCGACTGCACCTTGCTCATGCCCCAGGGCGTGCGCGCTCGTCTGAGCGGGGTCTCGCCATCCAGAGAGGGATGCGGCCGAGTCAGCCAGGTCGACGCCTGCGTCGGCGAGCCGAAGACTTCGGTGGCCTGGGTCAAGAGGTCCGTGATCTGCAGGGCCTTGACGGCGGCATCCCGGGGCAACGCCGAACCACTGGCCTTGCGGCGGCTGACCGTCGTTCGATCGATACCCACGAAGTCGAGCACGTCGCGCGATTCGAGCCCGCTGAAGGCCGCGATGTCGCCCAGGAAGTCGGGGTCCAGTCCGTCGGCGACCAGGGTTTCCGCAACTTCGGGCGCCATGCGGCATCCGTAGGCCTCACCGCTGAGGGCCTGGGGTTGGCCGGCGCCGGGAAAGAAGTCGCCGCCCGTCAGCAGCAGCCCGCCGCCGCCGCCTTTCATTCCGTTTTGCCCGGCACCCCCACGCCGTGCCGAGTCGGAACCCTTGCGCGCGCCCCCTGCCCTCGCCGCCAGCCTGTTGATCGTGCTGGCCCACTCGCCAAGCGACTCGGCTGGCCGTGGAGGCAGATGCTGGACCTCAGCAGCTGCATGTGCCGTCATGATTCAACTCCAGAGTCTTTGCAAACGCACGCATATTCTAGTGCGTTTGCACCCGTCAAGCTAGCGTCAGTTCCTCGTCACTGGTCGCGCCAACCTCGATGAAGTCAGGCACGCCATCGGCGCCGCAGCGGTACACACCGTCCAGCACCGGGCAGTGCAGGTGAATGTCGAGGTTTGCCGCGAAGACGAGCTGGATCAGCGTGACAGCGCCGCCGTGGCCTTCATCGGCGGGGAGCTCGGCGGCGTCCAGCAGATGCCGCGTGATCGCGCGCTGCACCACCTGCAGCACCGGCGTGACCAGCTCGGGCTGCGCGCCCAGCAGCACGCGCAGCGGGATGGGCAGCGACAGCACCCACTGCCGCACCGGCACGTGGGGGAGCGAGCCCGGACACAGACAGTCCACTGGACTGTTTGTAGCCGGGCTCAGCCTTGCAGGCCGCGCCTGGCCAGTGGCCAGGCCCTTCGCCAGGCACAAACAGTCCACTGGACTGTTTGTGTCCGGGCTCAGCCTCGATGAACCGCGGCAGCTCGGCGCCAGTGCTGGCCTCGGTGTGGGCGATGAAGCTGGCCGCACGCTGCTGCACCAGGTGGTACAGCGTGGATTGCTCGGGGCGGTGGCGTTCGTGGTGGGGCGAAGGGCCATCTGGCGCACGCTGGGGCCGCTGCGCCTTGGCTTGCACGATGGGCTCCCGGTGGGGTGAGCCCGCACGGTCTCGAGCCGTGCTCCTTGCCTCAATCGCCTGGAATGCTGCCCGAGGACATCTGCCCCCCGCGGCGGGACGTCCTACGGGTAACTGTTGGAGGTGTCCGACCGGTTGCTTCAGGCGGCGAGAGCGGGACAGCCAATGTCTCTTCCGGGTCGACCGCCGCCGTTCGCCCGCGGGCGCCGCCCGATGAAGCCTAGACCGCGATCCCGTATCAGACGCTTCCGCGCGCCTTCAAACTCGGCCCGTCGAACCCCGCTGCATGCGCCGACGGCCCCAGCGACTCGACCCGCCCGCGGCCGAGCTTGTAGCGGTAGTTATTGGTCAGCGGGTCCGGCACCGCGTGGCATACCGCATTGGCGTGCTGCCCCGGGTGGTTGAAGCCGGCCTTGGCGACCCCTTCGCGCATGCCGTCGTCGAGCACCGCCACCGCCTCGAACGACCCGCGCGTGACGCGGATATGCCCGGCCGCGAGCAGCGCGTCGAAGTGCTGCTCGTGGGCCTGCACGCCGAGCGGCATCCCGGTCTGCACGTAGACCGCATCGTTGCTGACGCGAACGAGGTCGCCATTGCCGATGCCGCGCGCGGCGGCGTCGCGCGGGTGGATGAACAGCATCTGCACCACCCCGCGCGCCGCGGTATAGGGCTTGCGCCGGTCGTCGAAACCGCTCTGCCAGACCTCGTCGATGCGGCCGTTGGTGATCCACAGCTCGCCCTTGTCCGCGCGCGGACGCGCGGCGGCGTAGAACTCGCTCCAGCCCGGGAAGTCCCACGGAGCCTTCAGCAGCACGGCCTTGCCGCTGTGGGTCGCGAAGCCCTGCAGCAGCCGCGTGCGCCAGCGGTCCGCGTCGGGCAGCGCCTGGTCCGGGTCGTGCAGCCGCACGGTGCCGATCAGCCGATCGGCGGCGCGCCGCACCGGGGTCTGGATGCCGTCCGGGCCGAGCCGCCTCAAGGCCTCGTGGCCGGGCAGGCCGTCGCGCCTGGCCTGCCGCACCAGCTCGTCGTAGTCGTAGACGCCGCCGCGGCCGTGGCGCGCCGCCTCCTCGAACACCTCGCTGGCGTCGCGCCAGGCGAAGCGGTCGCCCCAGCCCATGCGGCACGCGAAGGCCTGCACCGCCTGCCAGTCCGGCCGCGCCTGCCCGGGCGGGTCGCAAAAGCGCGCGTACAGGCGCAGCCGGCGCTCGCCGTTGCAGCGCGTGAAGTCGGCCTCGCCCCAGGTCGCCGCCGGCAGCACGATGTCGGCGTAGCGCGTGCCCAGCGGCTCGACCGGGTAGATGTCGGAGTCGACCAGCACCATGCCGCCGGCATCGGCGCGCGCGATCAGCGCCTCGGCGGCATGCGCCGCGTCGGCACGCCTGGGCTGCTCGGGCCGCTCGATGGTCAGCGCGGCGATCGCGCGCTCCAGCTCGGCGGAAGCCGCCATGGCGCCGATCCAGGTCGTCCCGAAGACCCAGGCGAATCGCAGCCGGCCGTCGATCAGCCAGCGGTCGAGGTTGAGCGGCTTGCGCCGCCGGCCCGGGTACTTCTCCGGCGACAGCCAGCCCGGCATGCCGGGCGCGCCGGCCCAGCCGCGCTGGTGGCCGCCACCGCGGCCGATGACGCGCCCGGGCCGGTTGCCGGCGCCGCAGACCAGGCCCAGCGCCGCCAGCGACGCGCTGTTCATGTAGTTGTTGGACCAGTAGTTGCCCTTCTCCAGCATGAAGGACGCCTTGGGCCGCGAGCCGTCGGCGCGCGGCCGCGCGAGCAGCTCGGCCGCGCGCTCGATCAGCGCCGCATCGACGCCGGTGATGCGCGCCGCCTGCGCCAGCGCCAGTTCCTCGCGCGCGAGCAGGAAGGCGCGGTAGTCGGCCCAGTCGCTCTGGAACAGGCCCCAGGTCGTTCGCCACTGCCAAGGTGTATCGCGTGTGCCCCGCCCCAGCCCCTGGTCGACCTCCCAGCGCCGCGCGACCCAGCGGTCGATGAAGCCCTGGTCCTGCCAACCGCGCTCGACGATCACGCGCGCGATCGCCTGGTTCAGCACGCTGTCGGTGCCGGGGATCACCGGCAGCCACAGCCCGCCCTGCTTCAGCCCCCAGGCGACGCCGCCGCTGCGGTGCGGGGTGGCGAAGATCAGCGTCTTGCCCGGCTCGGCGCCGCGCATGATCTGGGTCGTGAACAGCGTGGCCTTGGTCTCGAAGGGGTCGGTGCCGGAGCAGAACAGGACCTCGCACGCACCCCAGTCGTCGTAGCTCGGCGCGAAGGCCTCGATCCCGGCATCGTCGAGCCCGGCGGCATCGTTCGTCGCCGCGCACTTGTCGTGCGGTGCGAACGCCGGCGTGCCGACGGCGTCGAACGCCAGCCGCGCGATCGCGTAGGTATTCTCGAAATACTGGTACGAGTAGGCCTTGATGCCCCAGGCGTGCTCGCCGTGGCGGCGCAGCACATGCTGCGAGACGCGCGCCATGACCTCGATCGCGTCGTCCCAGGAGACCTCGCGCAGCGTCCCCCCGACGCGCAGCAGCGGTGTCGTCAGCCGCTCGCGCGTGCGGTTGCCCGGGTGGTGGCATTTCTGTGCCAGCGTGCCGCCGCGCATCGAGTGCCCGCCGCCGGGGTTGACGGCGCGCGCCAGCGGGTCTGGCAGCACCAGCACGTGATGCGGCCGGCCCTGCCAGGCGACGATATTGTGCTGCGCCGGGTTGGCCCAGGGTTGCTCGTCGGCGCGCGGGAGGCCCGCGCTCGCCGACTCGGCGCGCGACGGCGCACCGTCGGCCGGCCAGCGCCAGACGCGGTAGGCGCAGCCGACGACGCAGTAGTCGCACGCGGTGCCGATCTGCTCCGCGTGCGGCGGCGCCACGGGCGGGCGATCAGCCATGCGCGGCCTCGTCGCCGAAGACCAGCCCCTGGACGCCGACCGCAAGGATCGCGTCGCCGTCGAGCTCCAGCACGATCTGCGGTAGCGCCTGCGTCGCGTGCCCGGCGAGCACGACGCCGTGGCGCGTCAGGTCGAACCGCGTCAGGTGGCGCGGGCAGGGGCCGAGCAGCTGGTTGGCGGCGTCGAACACGCCCTCCAGCGGCCCGCCGAGGTGCGTGCAGCGGGTGCTGAAGGCGACGATGTCGCGCTGCGGCCCGACGCCGCCGCCGGCCGGCACGCCCAGCCGCACCAGCATCGCCGGCAGCCCCGGGCGCGGGTAGTCGAACCAGACCGGCGTGCCGACGCGCAGCGCGCCCAGTCGCGCGACGCTGCGGGGCGCGTGCGCCGCACGCTCGGCGCGCAGCGGCATCGGCAAGCCCGCCAGCGGCGCCAGCACGACCAGCCGCGCGCCGGCCAGCAGCGCGTCGCGCCGGCTCAGGCACGCGCGCTCAGCGTCCATCGTGCGCTCCTGCCGCAGGCAGCGGCCGCGTCGGCGGCAGCTCGGGGGCGGGCATGGCAGGCAGTTCGTCCATGCTCAGGCTCTCCAGGAAGGCGACGAGGTCGCGCTTGTCGTCGTCGCTCAGCCCCAGCGGCTGCAGCCACGCCGGCCTGGCGGCCGCGTCGCCGCCGCCGCGGTCGAAGAAGTCGATCACCTCGCGCAGCGTCGCGAAGGCGCCGTTGTGCATGTAGGGCGCGGTGTGGCGCAGCTCGCGCAGCGACGGCGTGCGGAACTTGCCGCGGTCGCGCGGGTCGCGTGTCAGGTATTCCAGCCCGAGGTCATCGTCGCCCGACGCGTACTGCTCGCGCGACACGCCGCGCTGCAGGTTCTGCCAGCGCGCGGTCACCTGCAGCAGCACATGCGCGTCGGCCTGCGGCAGCCGCGGCACGCCGAGCGCGTGGAAGCGCTGGTCGGAAAACAGCGGCCCTTCGTGGCAGCGGATGCAGCCGGCCTTGCCGCTGAAGAGCGCCCAGCCGCGCTGCGCCGCCGGGCTCAGCGCATCGCGGTCGCCGGCCACCCAGCGGTCGAACGGCACCCGCGCCGGGTCCGACACCAGTGTGCGCTCGAAGGCCGCGATCGCCTGCCACGCGTGCGTCAGGCGCGGCCACTCGGTGCCGAAGACCGCGCGGAAGCGCCGCACGTACTCGGGGACGAAGCGCAGCCGCATCTCCATCATCGCCGGGTTGCCGTTGCCGGCCACCGCGCCGGTGGCCGCCGACTCCGCCTGCGCCTCCAGGCTGCCGACGGCGCCGTCCCAGAACAGCCGCTCGTAGTGCGCGGCGTTCCAGACCGTCTGCGAGTTGCGCCAGTGGATCGTGCCGGGGTAGCCGCGCGAGACAGGGCTGCGCTCGCCCATGCCGAGCGCCGGCAGGTGGCACGAGGCACACGAGGTGGACCCGTTGCCCGACAGCCGCGGGTCCCAGAACAGCAGCCGGCCGAGTTCGACCTTGGCCGCGCTGCCCGGGTTGTCGGCCGGGGCGACGACCGGCGGCAGCGGGCCGGGCGGTGCCGCCGGCGCCTGGGCCCGCGCGGCGCCCAGACCGAACAGCACCGCGCCGACCGCAAGCGCGACGCACGCCCTCACCGGCGCCCCCTGGGCAGCGCCGCATAGTCCTGCGGCAAGGCCTGCGGGTAGGCCGGCAGCGGCGGCGACAGCGCACGCAGCAGCGCCAGCAGCGCCGCGCGCTCGCGGGCTTCGAGCGCGACCGGCGCCAGCTCGCTGCCGGCACCGCCTCCGCGCAGGTGGAAGTCGAGCACCTCCTCCAGCGTCGCCAGCGACCCGTCGTGCAGGTAGGGGGCCGTGTGCGTCAGCATGCGCAACGACGGCGTGACGAAACGCCCGCGGTCGGCTTCGACCTTGCTCACCACGTAGCCGCCCAGGTCCTCGCGCTCGTCCATGTAGCCCGGCACGCCCATCGTCGCGTGATGACGCAGCAGCGTGATCATGCGCAGCGCATCGCGGGACACCGCCGGCGACGCGGGCACGCCGAGCCGGTGCGCGCGACCGTCGCTGCCCAGCGGCCCGTGGTGGCAGCGCGCGCAACCGGCCTTGCCGTGGAACAGCGCGAGCCCTTCGCGCAGCGCCGGCGGCAGCGCGACGCGCTCGCCGCGCAGGTGGCGGTCGACCGGCGTGTCGGGTGCGTCGAGCGTGCGCAGATACTCGGCGATGGCCGCGAACAGGCGCGGCCCGTAGGGCTCGCTGGCATCGCCGAACGCGCGCCGCCAGGCCTGCATCAGCGCCGGGATCTGGCGCACGCGCTCCTGCACGAGGCGCGCATCGGCATTCATGAAGTGCGCCTCGGTGACCATGTCGCGCACCGCGGTCGCGAGGTCGGCGCCGTCGAGCCGGCCGTCCCAGGTCAGCCGCGTCTTCAGCCGCACCGACAGCAGACCCGGCGCGTTGCGGAAATACTCGGTCCCGTTGTAGCCGCGGGACAGTGGCTGCCCGTCGGCGAATCCGCGCACCGGTTCGTGGCAGCTCGCGCAGCTGCGGCTGCCGTCGCCCGACAGCCGCGGCTCGAAGAAGAGCTGGCGGCCGAGTTCGGCCAGCGCGGCGTCGACGCGCGTTGCCGCCGGCAACGCCTGCAGCGCCGGCGGCAGCTCGGCGCGTGCCGGCGCCGCCGCCAGCAGCACGACGGCCGCGATGGCGGCCCGCGCACGCGCCGCGCGTCTCATCGGACGTAGGCCTGGCCGGTGTAGCGCACGCTCGGCGCGGCCTGCAGGATGACGTGGCAGCTCGCCTTCCAGGTGAGGATCTCGCGCCACAGCCGCGCATCCTGGTCCGCCGGCATCGGTGTGCCATCCGCCGGAAGGTCGATGAAGAAGATCCTGCCGCCTTCGGTCTGCGCGAACTGCCCGACGCCGGGCGGCTGCGAGGGGCGATGCCCCGGCGGCGCCGAATGGCAGCCGCGGCAGTTGAGCGCCCAGAAGGTGGCGGCCGACTGGGCCGCCAGCGCATGAGGTGGCGCTGCGATCGCCAGCCATATGGCTGGAAGCAGCAGCGCTCGCCACGGCCCGAGAGCATTGCCCGCCGCCGGCGCGCGCCGATCACGACCGCGCGGACCCTGCATGCCGCGACGGGCGCACCCCGCCGTCATCTCACTTGCCCGGCTGGGCGATGCCGACGATCAGCGAGGTCGTGCAGTGGAACATGTTGTTGTCGTTCGCCATGCACCAGTTGACGTCGTTGTGCAGGCTGATGCGGTAGCCCGGACGCTCGCCGAGGTTCATGTTGCACAGGCAGCGGCCGCACGAGATCTTGCCGCAGCAGTCGTTGTAGCTGATCAGGTAGTCGCGCCCGTCGGCCGGGTTGCGGCAGGTGCCGATCCAGCCGACCTTGGACGGCTCGGTGCCGGGCGGGCAGGTCGACGCGCTGCCGCCGCAGCAGCTGCACAGGAAGCCGTCGATCGCGCAGTAGCGCCAGTAGTCGCACTGCGTGTCGTCGGGCGCCTTGCCCTTGGCGGAGCCGCCGCCCCCCGCCGCGGCGTGCGCCTTGCCGCCGCTGCGGTCGAACGGCAGCACCGGCAGCGCCACCACCGAGCCCGCGAGCAGCGCCTTGCCGACGCGCGCCAGCGCGCTGCGGCGCGAGGTCGAGCACGCCACGCGGCGCGCCGAGCGCTCGATCCAGTCGTCGAACCACTTCATGGCCTAGCCCTCATTGACGCGCCGCGCGCGTTTCGATGAAACCCTGGACGGAGGCGACCTCGAGCTCCTTGGCGGTGAACAGGCTCTCGAGTTGCTCGCGCGAGTTGACCAGCCCCTTCGCGCGGACGAGGCCACGCTCGTCGATCAGCACCGCATACGGCAGCTTGCCGACGCGAAACGCCATCCCGAGCTCGGCCGACAGCACGTAGGGGAAGCCCTGCAGCCCGGCGCGCTCGCGGAAGGCACGGTGCTCGTCGGGCTCGCCGTCGCTGGCGAAGACCAGCCTCAGCCAACGGTCCTCGTCGCGCGCGATCGACTTCAGGATCGGCAGCAGCTTCTTGCACACCGGGCAGGTCGGCGACAGGAAGAACAGCAGCTGGCTGTGCTCGGCCGGCGCGCCGACGGCGACCCCGGCGCCATCGAGCGACGCCAGCGACATCGCCGGCGCCGCCTCGCCCGGCTTGGGGCCGGTGTCGAGGATCAGCGCCCCCATCGGCGCGATGCGTTCGTACAGGATGCCGACCTGGCGCGCCAGCGCGGCCACGACGACCAGCAATGCGATCACGACCCCCCACAGCACGATCGTCGATACCAGCAGCGCCTCGTTCATCGTCTCACCTCCTGAGCCCGGACAGCCGCGGCGCATTCGCCAGCAGCTGGTTGCCCGCCGCGTAGAGCAGGTACAGGCCGACCGTGCCGGTGGCCACCGTCAGCGCGTCGAGCCAGACCAGCTCGCGCGCCGGCGCCAGCGTGCCCGCACCCAGCGCGAGCCCGGCCAGCAGAGCATTGTGCGCGACCAGCAGCCATGACAAGTGCTGCCGCCCCTCCGGGCCGCCGCAACCGCAGTCGATGTGGGTACGCCCGCGCAACAGGTTGACGACGACCGCGCCGGTCACGACCGCGAGCAGCGCGATCGCCGCCGCTGCGCCCCACGGCCGCGACGCCACCGGCAGCAGCAGCAAGCCGGCCACCAACTCGGCGAGCGGCAGCAGCCACGCCATCGGCGCCACCAGCGGCTCCGGCAGCAGCCGGTACTGCGCCAGCGCGCCGGCGAAACCGTCGCGGTCGGCGAGCTTGTGCCCCGCGCCGACCAGCAGCACGACGGCCAGCGTCGCCGCGGCGATATGCGCGAGGATCGGGTCCAGCGGCGGCAGCGCGGCCATCAGTGCAGTTCCAGCATCGTCGCCGACTCGGCCACGCCCTCGATGCGGCCGACGAAGCGAGGCTTGGCGCCGGCATCGAAGCGTGCGATCGCCATCGCCACCGCATCGAGCCCGTACAGCGTCGGCTTCGGCGTCTGCGAGACCACCAGCGCCACCGCCATATGGCCCGGCAGCCGGGCGACGCGCTCGCGCTTGCGCAGGTCGACGACCCAGATCTCCTCGGCCGGATTCTTGTGCGAGCCTTCCGCACCGCCCTTGTGCATGCCGATGTACATCCGGTGCTGCCCGCGGTGGACGGCGAACAGCTGGTAGCCGCCCGGGCGCCAGCCGCGCCTGGCGTCGGCGGCGCCGACCAGGCTCCAGGCCGGCTCGATGCGCGCAGTCTCCTGCGACAGGTCGACGACGTGGACCTTGCCGCGGAAGCTCACCAGCGCATGCCGGTCTCCCGCAGCGCCAGTCGCGCCGAGAAACTGCGACTGAACGAAGATCGGGTCGACGTCGGCATCGAAGAAGGGCTCGCTGCGCGTGCTCGACGCGAGCGACCCGTCGGCGGCCAGGACCATCGTCTGCAGCGTGCCGTCGCCGCAGATCGTCGAGAAGCGGTCGGCCGCCGTCTCCGACGGGATGATCGCCCAGCAACCGGGGTTGGGGATCTCGGCGGCGAACTTGCGCGCCTTCAGGTCGACCACCGTGACCGAGGTCGCCGGCGTCACGTTCTGCACGAACAGCCAGCGCCCGTCGACCGAGCTGCGAACCAGCCCCTCGTACGGCAGGGCCTGCGCGCGCCGCGGCGGAATCGGGATCTCGGCCACCAGGTCCAGCGTCGTCGGGTCGTGGATCTCGACCACATCGCTGCGCGCGCCGCGCGACAGCCGCGCGTAGTAGCTCGTCGTGACATAGAGCTCCTTGCGGTCGCGCGACAGCACCGACTGCCCGGCGTAGCCGGTCGCGAACTGGCCCAGGTAGCGCCCGCTCGCGCCGTCGAGGACGTGCAGCCGGTTGTCGACGATATGCTGGATCGTGATATCCGAGACATACAGCCGGTGCTCGTCGGGAGGCGGCAGCTTGGCCACCGCCAGTGCCTCGGTGGCGAGCTGCGCCGCCGCCGGCGCGGCAAGACACCAGGCGGCGGCGACAGCAACCAGGATGCTCGGCATGCGACTCACGGCGACTCTCCTGCGGGTTGCGCGGCCAGGCACGGCCACGGCCGGCCACGACGCGGCCGACGCCGGCATGCTAGCGCGCGGCGGGGGCGAAGCGATAGCCGAAATCGGCAAGCGGGCACTCGGCATTCAGCGCGTCCGCGGCACGCGTGCCGCCGCGCGGCCCGGCGGTCGGCCCCGGTTCGCCGCCGATGCCCGGGCACAAAGTCGGCCCGATGCGGGGCCGCCGCGGATGCGGCCTCGGGCCGGGCCCGGATTGACCCGCCGCAATCCGGGCGCCGAGAATCGGCGGCTGCGATCAACCCAGGAGACTCTCGCGATGCCAGCGCGCGCCGCGCTGCGGGCCCTCGAGCGCGCCGTGCGGCAGCACGGCGATGACGCTGGCTGCCCCCCGACCCGGCCGGCGCAGGTCGTCTGCCGCGAGACCCGCGATGCCGACGAGCAGGCGTCCTGCCTGCGCAACTGGGACCAGGTCTACGAGCAGCTCGCCCCGGGCGGATTCGAGGGTCGTTTCACCGAGGTCCGGCTGGGTCGCCTGCAGCTCTTCCGCGAGGTCACGAACCGGGCGCTGTACCAGGCCGGGCGCGTGCGCGAAGGCGAGCAGGTGCTCGGCGTGCCGGTGGCGATGCAAGGCGCTGGCTGCTGTGCCGGCCGTCCGCTCGGGCCCGACGGCATCGTCTCGATGCGCGGCGGCGGCACGCTGGACCTGTGCACGCCGCAGGACTTCGACATCGTCGCCGCCGCGATGCCGGTGGCGGCGCTGGAGCGCTACGCGAACGAGGTCGAGGACTGCGCGCCGGGCCGCGCCGGCGCGGGCTGCGCCGTCCTCGATCTCGGCAGCGGTCCCGCGCAGGAGCTGCGAACGCTGCTGCGGACCGCGCTCGACGTCGCCCGGCTCAGGCCGTCGGCGCTGCAGATCACCGCGCTGCACCGCACGCTCGAGCAGGCGCTGCTCGCCAGCGCGGCGCGCGTGCTGTCGCGCGCTTCCGACGACCTGCCGTCCAGGGCCCCGGCGCGCCTGCGGCACGCGCTCGTCGCCCGCGCCCGGGACTATATGCGCGCGCATGTCGACGAGCCACTGACGATCGGGGACCTGTGCCGCGCGCTGCGCGTCAGCCGCCGCACGCTGCAGTACAGCTTCCAGGACGTGCTGCAGATCAACCCCGCGAGCTACCTGCGCGCGCTGCGGCTGAACGGCGCGCGGCGCGCGCTGCGCGCGGCGCAGCCCGGCGGCGACGGCGTGCACGACATCGCCGCGCGCTGGGGCTTCTGGCATCTGAGCCGGTTCGCGAGCGACTACCGGCGCATGTTCGGCGAGCTGCCGTCGCAGACCCTGCGCGCCGGCGGCGCGAGCCCGGACGCGGCGCGCGCCGCCGCCCGGCCTCGGTGATCGGCGGGGCACCGCCGAGGATCGGCCTGCCCCATGGGCCCGCTAAACTGCGCCGCCGCGGCAGCGCCCCGACCGTCGATGGAAATCCCAGGCAATCTCTTCGTCGTCTCCGCGCCGAGCGGCGCGGGCAAGTCCAGCCTCGTCAAGGCGCTGCTCGAGCTCGATGCGCGGCTGGGGGTGTCGGTGTCGCACACGACACGCGCGCCGCGCGGGCAGGAGCAGCATGGGCGCGAATACTGGTTCGTCGACGAGCCGGCCTTCCGCGCGATGATCGCGGGCGGCGAATTCATCGAATGGGCCGAGGTGCACGGCAACCTGTACGGCACCTCGCGCGGCGCGATCGACGATCGGCTGCGCGCCGGCCAGGACGTGGTGCTCGAGATCGACTGGCAGGGTGCGCTGCAGATTAGGCGGCTGTTCCCGCACGCGGTGCTGATCTTCGTCCTGCCGCCGAGCTGGGACGAGCTGCGCGACCGGCTGCGCCGCCGCGGCGAGGACGGCGAGGAGGTCATCGAGCGCCGCATGGCCAACGCGCGCGAGGAGGTGGCGCAGGCGCGGCACTTCGATTTCGTTATCATCAACGGTTTGTTCGAGACGGCGCTATTCGACCTGAAGACGGTCGTGCACTCGCAGCGCCTGAAGTATGCGTCGCAGCTGCGCAACCGCTCGCAGGTCTTCGCCGCCCTCGGACTGAGCTGACCCCCCGACCCCGGAGCCCACCCGATGGCGCGCATCACCGTCGAGGATTGCCTCGAGAAGATCCCGAACCGTTTCCAGCTCACGCTGGCGGCCACCTACCGCGCGCGCATGCTCAGCCAGGGCCACGCGCCGAAGGTCGAGGCGCGCAACAAGCCCGGCGTGACCGCGCTGCGCGAAGTCGCCGCCGGCGAGGTCGGGCTGGAGATGCTGAAGAAGGTTCCGATCTGACGCCGGCGCGCCGCGCAGGCCCGCCGAGGTCTCGACGACCGGGCGCCCGCGACGCCCGTGCCCGTCGCCGCTGAACTCAGGCTGGGCCGCGGCGCTGCCGCACCCGGCCTCACCGGGTCGCCAGCGTAAAACCGACCCGCGTCGTGCCGGCGGCCGACTCCGCCAGCGTATGCCCGGCGTGCATGCGCGCGATCGCGGCCACGATCGCCAGCCCCAGCCCGTGGTGCTGGGCGTCGTCGCAGCAGCGCGACTCGTCGACGCGGAAGAAGCGGTCGAACAGCCGCGGCAGGTGGTCGGGCGCGATGCCGGCACCGGCGTTCTCGACCGCCACCCGCACCTGCCCAGGCTCGTCGGGCGCGATCGAGACGACGACCGTCGAGCCGCGCGCCGCGAAGCGAGTCGCATTGCCGAGCAGGTTCGACAGCGCGCGCTTGAAGAGGGGCTCGTCGACCGCGACCTCGGCATCGCCATCGATGCGCAGCGCCAGCCCCGCATCCTCGAGCGTCGCCTCGTGGAACTCGCTGACCTGGCGCGCCAGCGCCGCCAGGCTGACCGGGCCGCCGCGCCGCGCGGCGGCGCCGCGGTCGGCCTGCGACAGGAACAGCATGTCGTTGACCAGCGCGCGCATGCGCTGCATCTCCTCCAGGTTCGACACCAGCGTCTCGCGCAGCGCGTCGACTTCGCGCTCGCGCGACAGCGCGAGCTCGGTCTGGCCGATCAGCGTCGCCAGCGGCGTGCGCAGCTCGTGCGCGACGTCGGCGTTGAAGGCCTCGAGCTGCGCCATCGCGCGCTGCAGCCGGTCCATCAGCGCATTGAACTGCTCGATCCACGGCAGCAGCTCCTCGGCCGGGTCGGCCAGCGACAGCCGCTGATCGAGGCTGCGCGCCGAGATCGCGCGCGTCTGCGCCGCCAGGTCGCGCAGCGGCCCCAGGCCGCGCCGCACATGCCAGCGCGTGCCGGCCGCCACCAGCGCGCCGGCCGCCAGCGTGACGCCGACGAGGATCCAGGCCCAGCGCGTGCCGAGCGCGACGTCGCGCTCGTAGTCCACCGTGTAGCTCGCGCGCACGCTGCCGCCGGCCACGCCCGGCGTGTCGATGCGGAAGTCGCGCGTCTGCGTGTGCACCGACATCGCGCGCGTCGCCGTCCCGACGTCGCCGTCGGCGTACAGCAGGCTGCCGTCGGCGCGCCAGATCACGAGCTGCGTGCCGCCGCGCATGCGCGCGTCGGCGCGCAGCCGCGCGACGACCGCCGCCTCGCCGCCCTGGCGCGCCTCGAGCGCGACGACATCGCGGATCAGCTCGCAGCGCGCGCCCAGGTCCTGCGCGTTGCGATCGACGAGCAGCATCTTGACCATGCCCCAGGCGAGCGCGAACAGCAGCCCGAGCACGAGCATCGTGAACAGCGCCAGCTTGCGCGACAGCCGCGTGCTGATCGAGTGCGTGCACAGCGGCGTCGGGCAGGCGCTCACGACGCACGCTCCTCGAGCACGTAGCCCATGCCGCGCACGGTGTGCAGCAGCTTGCCCTGGAAGGGATCGTCGAGCTTGGCGCGCAGCCGCCGCACCGCGACCTCGACGACGTTGGTGTCGGAGTCGAAGTTCATGTCCCAGACCTGCTCGGCCAGCGTGGTGCGCGACAGGATCTGGCCGCGACGGCGCAGCAGCAGCGCCAGCAGGCTGAACTCCTTGGCCGTCAGGTCCAGCCTCTGGCCGCCGCGCGTCGCGCGCCGGCTCAGCAGGTCGACCTCGAGGTCGGCCAGCGACAGCAGCGTGGTCGCGGCGGCCGCGGTGCCGCCCGCGCCGCGCCGCAGCAGCGCGCCGACGCGCGCCAGCAGTTCGGAGAAGGCGAAGGGCTTGACGAGGTAGTCGTCGGCACCCTGCTCCAGCCCGCGCACCCGATCCTCGACCTTGTCGCGCGCGGTCAGCATCAGCACCGGCAGCTGGCGCTTGGCCGAGCGGATCGCCGCCAGCACGCCGAAGCCGTCGACGCCAGGCAGCATGAGGTCCAGCAGCACGAGGTCGTAGTCGCCGCCGACGGCGAGCCGCCGGCCGTCGATGCCGTCGTGCGCCAGGTCCACCACATAGCCGTTCTCGCTCAGCCCCTTGTGCAGGTACTGCGCGAGCTTGACCTCGTCCTCGATCACCAGCAGTCGCATAGGGCTGCAATGGTGCCATTTCCGGCGCCGCCGTTGGATTACGAATTTGTCATCTCGGCGTTCGGGTGGCGTTAGCTGCGCCGCGCAAAGTCCGTTCCGTGGTCGACGCGTCGTCGGCCGCGACGCAAGAGACCCAACCCCACCGTCCCGAAACCAAGGAATCGCATCATGAACACCCGCCACCTCGTTGCCACCCTCGCCCTGTCCTTCGCCGCCGCCGGCGCCTTCGCCCAGGAGGCCGGATCGGACGCCTGGATGCAGGCCGCCTCGACCCAGACGCGGGCCCAGGTCCAGGCCGAACTGGCCCAGGCGCGCGCCGACGGCAGCATCAAGGCCTTCAGCGTCGGCTACATCCCGAGCCTGAAGGCGTCCGCATCGCGCGCCGAAGTCGCCGCCGCCGTCCAGGCCGCTCGCGCCAACGGCGACTTCGACCGCATCCAGGCCGAGGCCTGGTCCTTCGAGCCGACGGCGCCGGCATCCGCCACCCGGCTGGCGCAGACCGCTCGCTGATCCCCGACGATCCCGCGCGCGGCCGCTGCCGCGCCGCGCGCCGTCGTTTGCCCGGGCCGCGCGCGCGAGCGCGCTCCGGGCTAAGCTCCGCGCATGGGGATCCGCTCGCTCGCCGCCGAACTGCTGCCCAGCGCGCTGCAAGGGCTGCAGCGAGTCAGCTTCGCGCCGGCGGCGCGCGATGTGCAGGCCGCCGAGACCTTCGACGGCCTGGCCGCGCGCCTGGCCTACCTGTCCAAGGCCGACCTGAAGCGCGTGCGCGAGGCCTACAAGTTCGCCGACGAGGCCCACCTGGGGCAGTTCCGCGCCAGCGGCGCGCCCTACATCACGCACCCGACCGCGGTCGCCAGCCTGTGCGCCGAGTGGCGGCTGGACGTGCAGGCGATCATGGCCGCGCTGATGCACGACACGATCGAGGACCAGGGCGTCAGCAAGGTGACGCTGGTCGAGCACTTCGGCGCCCCCACCGCCGAGCTGGTCGACGGGCTGACCAAGCTCGACCGGCTGCGCTTCAACACGCGCGAGGAGGGGCAGGCCGAGTCCTTCCGCAAAATGCTGCTGGCGATGGCGCGCGACGTGCGCGTCATCCTCGTCAAGCTCGCCGACCGGCTGCACAACATGCGCACGATGGGCGCGATGGCACCCGACCGGGCGCGCCGCATCGCGCGCGAGACGCTCGAGATCTACGCCCCGATCGCGCACCGGCTCGGCCTGAACGAGGTCTACCGCGAGCTGCAGGACCTGTGCTTCGCGCACATCCACCCCTGGCGCCAGGCGGCGCTGGCGAAGGCGCTGCAGCGTTCGCGCGGCACCCGGCGCAACGTCGTCGAGCGCGTCGAGCAGGACGTGCACAAGGCTTTCGCGCGCGCACGCATGAAGGTCCAGATCGGCGGGCGCGAGAAGACGCTGTACTCGATCTACCGCAAGATGCGCGACAAGCGCCAGGGCTTCGCGCAGGTCAACGACATCTTCGGCTTCCGCATCATCGTCGCCGGCATCGACGACTGCTACCGCGCGCTGGGCGTGCTGCACCAGCTCTACAAGCCGGTTCCCGGGCGCTTCAAGGACTACATCGCGATCCCCAAGTCCAACGGCTACCAGTCGCTGCACACGACGCTGGTCAGCCCGCTGGGCACGCCGGTGGAGTTCCAGATGCGCACCGAGGCGATGGACGCGGTGGCCGAGAAGGGCATCGCCGCGCACTGGCTGTACAAGTCGGGCGACAAGTCCGGCCAGGCCGCCGCCGAGGCGCAGCGCCTGGGGACGATGTGGCTGCAGTCGCTGCTGGACATCCAGGACGAGACGCGCGACTCGACCGAGTTTCTCGAGCATGTCAAGATCGACCTGTTCCCGGACGCGGTCTACGTCTTCACACCGATGAGCCGCATCCTGGCGCTGCCGCGCGGCGCAACGCCGATCGACTTCGCCTACGCGATCCACTCCGACGTCGGCAACCACACGGTGGCGGCGACGATCAACGGCGAGCCGGCGGCGCTGCGCACCGAGCTGAAGAGCGGCGACGTGGTCGAGACCGTCACCGCCCCCGGCGCGCGCCCCAACCCGGGCTGGCTCAACATCGTGCGCACCGGGCGCGCGCGCTCCAAGATCCGCCACTTCCTGAAGAACCTCGAGCAGGAGGAGACGCTGGCGCTGGGCGAGAAGATGCTGGCGCAGGCGCTGCGCGCCGAGGGGCTGAAGCTGCCGGCCTCCGACCCGGGCGACGAGGCCGCCAGCGCGCTTTGGCAGCAGCTCACGCGCTGGAGCGGCAACCGGACCCGCGCCGAGCTGATGGTCGACATCGGGCTGGGGCGCAAGCTCGCGATCATCGTCGCCAAGCGGCTGGCGGCGCTGATGATCGAGCAGGGATCGCGCCCCGACGCGGTGACGCTGACGCTGGGCCGCTACGGCGCCGACGACAGCGCGCCGGTGCACGGCGTGGTCTTCGTCGACGGCAGCGAGGGGGCGTCGATCCAGCTCGCGACCTGCTGCCGGCCGATCCCGGGCGACGCCATCACCGGCTACCTCGGCCGCGGCGAGGGCCTGACGGTGCACACCGCCGATTGCGGCGTCGGCCGGCGGCTGCGCCAGCGCGACCCCGAGCGCTGGATCAGCGTCGCCTGGTCGGACGAGCCGACGCGCGGCTTCCAGACCGGCGTCGTCGCGCTGCTGAGGAACGGCAAGGGCGTGCTGGCGCAGGTCGCCTCCGCGGTCAGCGCCGCCGAGGCCGACATCACGCACCTGGACATGGGCAACGAGCCCGCCGCCGAGACGACGGAGCTGCGGCTGCTGCTCGCGGTGCGCGACCGCCAGCACCTGGCTGACGTGCTGCGCGCGCTGCGCCGCGTCCCCACCGTGCTGAAGGTCGCACGCATCAAGCCCTGAGCGCCGGCGTGCGCCGGTCCGGCGCGGCCACGGCCGGCACGGCGCGGGTTCATCCGTGCGCGCCGGCGCCGGGCGCCGGGTAGCGCACCTCGAGCAGCTCGATGCGCTCCACGCCGGCCGGGGTCACGAGCGTCACCTCGTCGCCCTCGCGTGCGCGCAGCAGCGCGCGCGCCACCGGCGACACCCAGCTGACCTCGCCGGCCAGCGGGTCGGACTCGTCGATGCCCTTGATCGTCACCGTCCGCTCGCGCCCGGCGGCATCGGCGTAGGTCACGGTGGCGCCGAAGAAGACCAGGTCGCTGCCGTGGTGCAGCGACGGGTCGACGACCTCGGCGAGGTCGAGGCGTCGCGTCAGGAAGCGGATGCGGCGGTCGATCTCGCGCAGCCGCTTCTTGCCGTAGAGGTAGTCGCCGTTCTCGGAGCGGTCGCCGTTGGACGCCGCCCAGGCGACGATCTCGACGACCCTCGGCCGCTCGACCTCGAGCAGCTGCCTGAGCTCGTCGCGCAGCCGCCGGTAGCCGGCGGGGGTGAAGTAGTTCTTGCTGCCGGCGGGCAGCGGCGTGGGCGCGGCGGATTCGTCGTCGTCGTCGGCCGGCGCCTCGGCCTCGCGCGTGAAGGCCTTGCTCATCGCGGGCCCGACGAAAGTCGCAAGGGTGTTCAGGCCGCGCGCGGCGCGTGCCAGGCGACCAGGCGCGGCAGCAGCGCGCGATAGGGCGCCAGCAGCAGCAGCGCCATCAGCCACTTCGTCCCCAGGTCGCCGGCAGCCAATGCGAGCCAATTCGACTCGGTGCCGGCGAATGCGAGAAAGAAGAAGATCAGGGTATCGATCACCGAGGCGATCAGCGACCCGACGAGCGGTGCCTGCCACCACGACATCTCGCGCAGGCGGTTGAAGACGCCGATATCCAGCCATTGCGCGGCGATGAATGCGCTGCCCGAGGCGACCGCGATGCGCCAAGGCGCGACCAGCAGCGACGCCGCCACCGCGACCGCAAATCCGGCCCAGGCGACGCGCCGCGCCGCCACCGGCCCGAGCGCGCGATTGGTCAGGTCGGTGACGAGAAAGACGACCGGGTAGGTGAATGCGCCCCAGGTCAGCCAGTCGTTGATCGGGAATTGCACCGCCCAATTCGACAGCACGACGACGAAGACCATCGCGGCGATCGGCTGCCATAGCCTGAGCGCGTGCCTCGCGACGCGGGTCGCGATGGCATTCGGGGAAGTTTTCTCGGACATCCGATTCTCGGTGCGCGTGCTTCGACGCCAGAGTCTTCATGTTCCGCGACCACGGCGCGGAGCAAAAAAGTCGATGTGGAAGTCTTTCATATCCAGGCCGATGCCCCGGATATGGAAGTTGGCGCGAATTATTCTAGACTCCATGATCGCTCGCGCCGGCCTCGACTTCGCTGGGATGCTGGCGTGCGATTCCGAATCACTTCCGAGGATGCATCCGACCATGTCCAAGACCTATGCCCAGATCGTCAAGCAGATCGACCAGTTGCAGCGCGAGGCCGAGACCTTGCGGCAACGGGAGGTCCAGGGCGTCGTCGATCGCATCCGCGAAGCGATCGCGGTCTACGGGCTGACCGCGGCCGACTTGGGCCTGGCCGCAGCCAGGTCGGCTCGCGCGGCGGCGGCCAAGCGGCCGCGCAAGGCCGGCAAGGGCCGGCGTGCCGGCCCGGCCGCCAAGGCGCCGGCGGTCAAATTCCGCGACGATGCCGGCCACACCTGGGGCGGGCGCGGCCCGCGCCCGGGCTGGCTGCGCGAAGCGCTCGCCGCCGGCAAGTCGCTGGCCGACTTCGCGGTCTGAACCCGCGCGGCCCGGACTGCGTCGGGCCGCGAGTAAGTCTCATTCCCGCACCAAGGCGTCGCAGCCTGGGACAACGGCGCGTCCGCGGAAGCGCCGGGATCGCCCTGCATCAGGGTTAGGCCTAGCTGGTACCGGACCGCCCTATGAACATCATTGCATAGTCGGACGCGTGGGGCTCGGTTGCCGCGCGTCCGCCCGAACCACGAACGCGGAGCCCCCTGATGCAAAAGAGCCTCCACATCAACCCGGAGAAGTGCACGGGTTGCCTGCAGTGCGAGATGGCCTGCAGCTTCGAGAACTACGGCAGTTTCGCGACCGCGCGGTCGCGGATCAAGGTGTTCGACTTCCACGAGACCGGGCGCAAGGTGCCGTACACCTGCACCCAGTGCGACGAGGCCTGGTGCCTGCACGCCTGCCCGGTCGAGGCGATCACGATCGACAAGCTGACCGCGGCCAAGGTCGTCAACGACACGACTTGCGTCGGCTGCAAGGTCTGCACCATCGCCTGCCCGTTCGGCACCATCAACTATGTGCAGGAGACCGGCAAGGTCCAGAAATGCGACCTGTGCGGCGGCGAGCCGGCCTGCGCCGAGGCCTGCCCGACAGGTGCCATCACCTTCATCGACGCCAACTGGACCGGCATCGACCGCATGAAGGCCTGGGCCGACAAGCTCGGCAACCAGGCTGCCGCCTGATACGCAAGGAGTACGCAACATGTCATGGGCTGGAACCATCCTGCGTGTCGACCTGACGGCCGGCACGGTCAAGAAAGAGCCGCTGAACATGGCGTGGGCCAGGGAATACCTGGGCTCGCGCGGGCTGGCGTCGAAGTACCTGGTCGAGGAGGTCGACCCCAAGGTCGACCCGCTGTCGCCGGCCAACAAGATCATCTGGTCGACCGGGCCGCTGACCGGCACCATGGCCTCGACCGGCGGCCGCTATACCGTCGTCACCAAGGGGCCGCTGACGGGCGCGATCGCCTGCTCCAACTCCGGCGGCTACTGGGGTGCCGAGCTCAAGTTCGCCGGCTACGACATGGTGATCTTCGAGGGCAAGTCGCCCAAGCCTGTGTACCTCTACGTCAACGACGACGTCGCCGAGCTGCGTGACGCCTCGCACCTGTGGGGCACGACGGTCTGGCACACCGAGGAGCAGCTCAAGAAGGATCACCAGGACCCGCTGCTGCGCATCTCGAGCATCGGCGGCGCGGGCGAGAACCAGGTCCTGTTCGCCGCCGTCGTCAACGACCTGCACCGCGCGGCCGGGCGCTCGGGCGTCGGCGCCGTGATGGGCAGCAAGAACCTGAAGGCGGTCGCGGTGCGCGGCACCCAGGGCGGTTCCGCGCTCGCCGACCCGAAGGCCTTCCTGAAGGTCACCTCCGAGAAGAAGAAGATCCTGAAGGACCACGCCGTCACCGGCCAGGGCCTGCCGACCTACGGCACCCAGGTGCTGATGAACGTCATCAACGAGGTCGGCGCGCTGCCGACGCGCAACCACCGCGACGTCCAGTTCGAAGGCGCCAAGGACATCTCGGCCGAGGCCATGGCAACGCCGCGCAAGACCGACGGCAAGGCGCAGCTCGTCACCAACCAGGCCTGCTTCGGCTGCACGATCGCGTGCGGGCGCATCAGCAAGATCGACAAGACGCACTTCAGCGTCGAGAACAAGCCGCAGTACTGGGGCGCCAGCGGCGGGCTGGAGTACGAGGCCGCATGGGCGCTGGGCGCGGCCAATGGCGTCAGTGACCTCGAGGCGCTGCAGTACGCGAACCTGATCTGCAACGAGCACGGCATGGACCCGATCACCTTCGGCGCCACCATCGGGGCGGTGATGGAGCTGTACGAGATGGGTGTGCTGAGCAAGGAGCAGATCGGCGTCGAGTCGCCGTTCGGCTCGGCCAAGGCGCTGTGCGAGTTCGCCGACATGACGGCCAGGGGCGAGGGATTCGGCAAGGAAATCGGGCTGGGAAGCAAACGGCTTTGCACCAAGTACGGCCACCCCGAGCTGAGCATGAGCGTCAAGGGGCAGGAGTTCCCGGCCTACGACAGCCGCGGCATCCAGGGCATGGGGCTGACCTACGCGACGAGCAACCGCGGCGCCTGCCACCTGCGCAGCTATACGGTCGCCTCCGAGATCATGGGCATCCCGGTCAAGACGGATCCGCTGACCGCCGAGGGCAAGCCCGAGCTGGTGATCGCGTTCCAGGACGCCACCGCCGCCTTCGACGCCGCCGGCATCTGCATCTTCACCAGCTTCGCCTGGGGCCTGCCCGACGTCGCCGACCAGGTCGCCGCCGCCTGCGGCCCGGAGTTCACGCTGGAGAACATGGCCAAGATCGGCGAGCGGATCTGGAACATGGAGCGCGACTTCAACAACCGCGCCGGCTTCACGTCCAAGGACGACACCCTGCCGCCGCGGCTGCTGAACGAGCCGGCCAAGACGGGCCCGGCCAAGGGCCTGGTCAACAAGCTGCCCGAGATGCTGCCGAAGTATTACCAGCTGCGCGGCTGGGATGCCGACGGCCAGCTCAAGGCCGAGACGCGCGCGCGGCTCGGCCTTTGACGACGACGCGCTGAGCGCCGATCCGAAGGCGGTGCTCGCACCGCCTTCGGCCTTTCTTGGAGCCCCTGATGAAGCACGTGATCCTGGGAGCCGGACCTGCCGGCGTCATCGCCGCCGAGACGATCCGCAAGCATGCACCGGCCGGCGACGAGATCGTCATCCTCGGTGACGAGCCCGAACCGCCCTATTCGCGCATGGCGATCCCCTACCTGCTGATGGGCAACATCCGGGAGGAAGGCACCCATCTGCGGCGCGACCCGGATCACTTCGGGAATCGGCGCATCGACCTGCGCCGCGCGCGCGCGAAAGCGGTCGACACCGACGCGCGCAAGGTCGTGCTCGACGACGGCAGTTCGATCGCCTTCGACCGCCTCCTGATCGCGACCGGGTCGTCGCCGGCCGTGCCGCGGATCCCGGGGATCCACGCGCAGGGGGTGCACACCTGCTGGACGCTGAAGGATGCCCGCGCGATCCTCGCCCGCGCGCGGCGCGGCACCCGCGTGCTGCAGATGGGCGCGGGCTTCATCGGCTGCATCATCATGGAGGCGCTGGCGGCACCGAAGGATGTCGAGCTCACGGTCGTCGAGATGGGCGACCGCATGGTGCCGCGCATGATGGGCCCGACGGCCGGCGGCATGATCAAGGCCTGGTGCGAGTCCAAGGGTGTGAAGGTGTACACCGGCACGCGCGTCGAGGCGATCGACCATGCCGGTCCGGCGTCTGGCCAGGCCGCGGCGCGGGCGCAGGGCAGCGCGCTGAGCGTCCGCCTGTCCGACGGAAGACATCTCGAGGCCGACCTCGTGATCAACGCCACCGGCGTACGCCCGAATATCGGCTTCCTGGAGAACTCGCCGATCAAGTGCCTGATCGGCGTGCTGACCGACGAGCACCTGCAGACCAGCGTGCCCGGCATCTATGCCGCCGGCGACTGCGCCGAGGCCTTCGACAAGGTCAGCGGCAAGACCATCGTCAGCGCGATCCAGCCCAACGCCGCCGAGCAGGCGCGCGTGGCCGGCATGAACATGGCCGGCAAGGCGGCCACGCTGGGGGGCGTGACGCAGATCAACGTGCTCGACACGCTGGGGCTGATCTCGGCCAGCTTCGGGCAGTGGGACGGTGTGCCCGGCGGCGAGCATGTCGAGCTGACCGACGGGGCCGCCGGGCGCCACCTGAGCCTGCAGTTCGCGGGCGACCGGCTGGTCGGCTGCAACGCGATCGGCTGGACTGCCCATGTCGGCGTCATGCGCGGGCTGGTCGAGGGCGGGGTCGCGCTCGGCGCCTGGAAGGACAAGCTGCTGGCGGACCCGACGCTGCTGATGCAGGCCTACCTCGCCAGTGCGCAGGCGCAATCGCAGCACGCGCTGGTCAAGGCCTGACGAGCCCGCGCAAGGCCCGCCCGGCAGCGGGGGGCAGCGCGAGCGCTATCGTGGCGGTTCCATGAAGATCACCTTCAAGCTCTACGCGATGCTCACCGACCACCTGCCGCCCGACAAGCGGCAGGGCAACGCGATGACGCTCGACGTCGAGCCCGGCGCGACGATCGCGCAGGTCACGGCGCCGTTCCAGCTGCCACCCAAGCTCGTCCATCTGGTGCTGGTCAACGGCCACTTCATCGCCCCCGAGGCGCGCGCGACGCACGCGCTGCAGGAGGGCGACGTGCTGGCGATCTGGCCGCCGATCGCCGGCGGCTGACCGGCGGGGAGCGCGATTGCCCCCGTTGCGGGCCTTCGACACCGCCTTCGAGCGCGAGCAGGGCTGCACCGAGGCCGAGTGGCTGCGCGGGCTGCCCGGCGCGGTCGGCGAGCACCGCTGGCGCCTGAGCGGCCCCGCCGCCGCGCGGGTCGAGATCGGCGACGGCCGGCTCGACGTCGACTGGGAGCCGCTGCCGCCGCGCCAGATCGCGCTGATGCGCATGCCGCGGCTGCGCGTGCGCTATCGCTTCGACGGCGTCGACGCCGAGGCGCGCAGCCGCTTCATGCAGTATTTCGACCTCGTGCTGCAGCGCGGCGGCGGCTGATCGCGGGCCTGTCTGTGCGACGGGCGCGCAGGCTGTGGGGCGCGTCTCGGCCCTGAGCGGCCGTTGGCCGCTCAGGGCCCACGATGCCGTGCCCGCGTGCGATGGCCAGGGCGGCGAAGCCGGGACCGGGCCGGCCGGGGCGCGCGGCGGAGGCGGTCGGCGCTACGCGCCGACTCCCCTGCGATGCTCGGTCGCCTGGCCCGTCGCCTAACTCGCTACGCTCACTTCGTTCGCTGCGCT
>JACPVA010000009.1 GCA_016191995.1 Burkholderiales bacterium
CGTCGACGCCCACGCGGGCGGGATCAGCCGGGCGCGGGGCGTACTCGAGCGGGGTGTCGTCGAAGGTCGTAGGCATGGCGGCGATGCTGGGGCGCGGGCATGACCCGGCCGTGAAACGCGCATGACCGCGCGGTGACGGCCGCGCCCTTCGTGTCGCCGCCTGGCGCGTCGCGAGCTTCGAGCTGAGCTTCGAGGGGTCGGCATGGCGCCGACCCTGCGCTACAGTGCGGCGAAGCCATCGCGGCGCCGCGCCGAGGCGCGTCGCCGGGTCCCCAGGAAAGCCGTCCAGTGAGCCTCCAGGTCTTCGGCATGCCGGTCTCGCGCGGGGTCGCGATCGGCCGCGCCGTGCTCGTCGCGTCGAGCCGGGTCGACGTCGCGCACTACTACGTCGCCGCCGCCGAGGCCGAAGCCGAGATCGAGCGCCTGAAGCGCGCGCGCGATGCGGTGGCCTCCGAGATCCACGTGCTGCAGCGAGACCTGCCGCGCGATGCGCCGGCCGAGTTGTCGGCGCTGCTCGACGTGCACCTGATGCTGCTGCACGACGAGATGCTGACCGACGCCACCAAGCACTGGATCGTCGAGCGCCACTACAACGCCGAGTGGGCGCTGGCGGCGCAGCTCGAGGTGCTGGCGCGCCAGTTCGACGAGATGGAGGACGACTACCTGCGCGAGCGCAAGGCCGACCTGGAGCAGGTCGTCGAGCGGCTGCTGCGCCGGCTCGCGGCCGCCACCGGCGACGGCCACGCGCTGCCGCTGCCGGCGCACGCGGCACGCGACTTCGCCGGCGAGGATCCGCTGGTGCTGGTGGCCAGCGACATCTCGCCGGCGGACATGCTGCAGTTCAAGAACAGCGTCTTCACCGGCTTCGTCACCGATGTCGGCGGCCGCACCTCGCACACCGCGATCGTCGCGCGCAGCCTGGACATCCCGGCGGTGGTCGGCGCGCGCGAGGCGAGCCGCCTGATCCGGCAGGACGACTGGCTCGTCATCGACGGCGACGCCGGCGTCGTCGTCGTCAACCCGTCGCCGATCGTGCTCGAGGAGTATCGCTTCCGCCAGCGCGCGAGCGATCTGGAGCGCGCCCGGCTGGACCGGCTGCGCCACACGCCGGCGGTGACGCTGGACGGCGAGCGCGTCGAGCTGCTGGCCAATATCGAGCTGCCCGGCGATGCGCCGGCGGCGGTCGAGGCCGGCGCGGTCGGCGTCGGGCTGTTCCGCAGCGAGTTCCTGTTCATGAACCGCGACGGCCGCCTGCCCGACGAGGACGAGCAGTACGAGGCCTACCGCGCCGCGGTCGTCGCGATGGGCGGGCTGCCGGTGACGATCCGCACCGTCGATATCGGCGCCGACAAGCCGCTGGACCGCATGTCGGTGGCCGAGCTGCGCCACGAGCATGTGCTGAACCCGGCGATGGGGCTGCGCGCGATCCGCTGGAGCCTGGCCGAGCCCGGCATGTTCCGCCAGCAGCTGCGCGCGCTGCTGCGCGCCAGTGCGCACGGCAAGCTGCGCATCCTGGTGCCGATGCTGGCTCACCTGTCGGAGATCCGCGCCACCTTCGAGCAACTGGCGCGCGCACGCGCCCAGCTCGACGAGTCCGGGCGCGCCTGGGGCCGGTTCGAGGTCGGTGCGATGATCGAGGTGCCGGCGGCGGCGCTGCAGGTCGAGCTGTTCCTGCGCCACTTCGACTTCGTCTCGATCGGCACCAACGACCTGACGCAGTACACGCTGGCGATCGACCGCGCCGACGAGGCGGTCGCGCACCTGTACGACCCCTGGCACCCGTCGGTGCTGCACCTGATCCAGCACACGATCGAGCGCGCGCAGGCGGCCGGCAAGCCGGTCGAGGTCTGCGGCGAGATGGCCGGCGATACCGCCTGCACCGAGCTGCTGCTGGCGATGGGGCTGCGCAGCTTCTCGATGCACCCCTCGCGCGTGGCGGCGGTCAAGCAGCGCGTGCTGCGCGCCGATACGCGCCGGCTGGCGGCGGCGCTGCAGCGCGTGCTGGCGGCCGAGTCGCCGGCGGCGGAGGCGGTGGCGGCGTTCGGCAGCGTGCAGGCCGGCTGATACGGGATCGCGTTCAAGCCTTCAACTTGCGCCTGCGGTCGAATGGCCTCGAACGGCCCGTTGTTGCCACGCGTCGGGGCCTGTCTTTCGGTTACGTGCCATGACCGAGCGGACCGAGGACAGCGGGTGCCCTTTCCCTCCATGTCCCCCGCCGTCGGCTTGCGCCGCCGGCTCCTCCTCTACTTACGGGAAAGGGCACCCGCTGTCCTCGGCGGGCAACCGCAGTGGTGTTCGACCGTCGAATACCCGGGCGGTGGCAGGCCAAGGTCGGCGGGCACCCTCCCACG
>JACPVA010000005.1 GCA_016191995.1 Burkholderiales bacterium
CAGCGCGGGCAAGCCCGCGACGCCGGCCGCGGCGGCGCTGGCGCCGGCGGCCGAGCAGGCGCTCGGCAAGGCGCTCGCCGCCGCCTGCCGGCAGGCACTGGACGGCGGCGACTTCGTGCTCGAGGCCGGGCGCACCGCCTACCTGACGAATATCCCCGGCGTGCAGGCGCGGCGCGTGATCCTGGCGGCGGCGCCGGATGCCTCGCTCGCCGCCGCGCGCAAGGCGCTCGCCGCCGGGCTCGGGCTGCTCGACAAGCTCGGCGTGCGCCACCTCGCGGTCGCCTCGGCCGGCGCCGCCGCCGCCGATGCGGCGCTCGCCGCGGCGCTGCCGCCGGTGGCCGACGAGGCGGCCTATGTCTACCGCGCGACCAAGCCGAGCGCCAAGCCGGGGCCGGCCCTGGCGCGCGTCAGCCTGGTGTGCGAGGACGCTGCGCGCGCGGCGGCGGATGCGGCGCTCGCGCGCGGGCGCGCCGTCGCCGCCGGCATCGCGCTGGCGCGCGAGTGCGCGAACCGGCCCGGCAACCACTGCACGCCGTCTTACCTGGCCGAGCAGGCGCGCGAGATCGCGCGCGCGCGCCGCGTGACGGTGCAGGTGCTGGAGCGCAAGGATGCCGAGCGGCTCGGCATGGGCTGCTTTCTCGCCGTGGCGCGCGGCTCGGACGAGCCGCTGAAATTCATCGTCCTGCGCTACCAGGGTGCGGCCAAGGGCGATGCGCCGGTCGTCCTGGTCGGCAAGGGCATCACCTTCGACAGCGGCGGCATCTCGATCAAGCCGGCCGAGCTGATGGACGAGATGAAGTTCGACATGGGGGGCGCGGCGAGCGTGCTCGGCGCCTTCCGCGCGCTGGCCGATCTGCAGCCGCGCATCAATGTCGTCGGACTGATCCCGGCGTGCGAAAACCTGCCCAGCGGGCGCGCGACCAAGCCGGGCGATGTCGTCACCAGCATGTCGGGGCAGACGGTCGAGATCCTGAATACCGACGCCGAAGGGCGGCTGATCCTGTGCGACGCGCTGAGCTACGCCGAACGATTCGCGCCGGCGGCGGTGATCGATGTCGCGACCCTGACCGGCGCCTGCGTGATCGCGCTCGGCCATGTGCGCAGCGGCCTGTTCAGCGCCGACGATGCGCTCGCCGGCGAGCTGCTGGCCGCCGGCGAGGCCGCCGGCGACCCGGCCTGGCGCATGCCGCTGGACGACGACTATGCCAAGGGGCTGGAGACGCGTTTTGCCGACGTCGCCAATGTCGCCGGCCGCCCCGGGGGGTCGATCACGGCGGCCAAGTTCCTGCAGCGCTTCGCCGGCAAGCTGCCCTGGGCGCACCTGGACATCGCCGGGACGGCGTGGAAGACCGGCACCGCCAAGGGCGCCACCGGGCGTCCGGTGGGGCTGCTGATGCAATTCCTGCTCGGACGCGCCGGCGGCTGAGCGCGCGCGCCGGCGTCGCGGGCGCCATGCCCGGCCGCGCCGCGCCGTCGCTGGCCTTCGACACCCCCACGGCATGCCCGCGCAGGTCGAGTTCCACACCGGCGTCGACGACCCGGTCGGCTTCGCCTGCCGGCTGCTGCGCAAGGCCTGGGCGGCGCGTGCGCGCGTGCTCGTGACCGCGCCGGCGGCGACGCTGGCGGCACTCGACGAGGCGCTGTGGACCTTCGAGGCGCAGGGTTTTCTGCCGCACCTGCGGCTGGGCGGCGGCGACGACGCGTTGCGCGCGCGCACGCCGATCTGGCTCGCCGAGTCGCCACCGCCGGGCGAGCGCCCGCGCGTGCTCGTCAACCTGGGCGCGGCGCCGCCGGCGGCTGCCGGCGACTTCGAGCGCGTGATCGAGATCGTCGGCGCCGACGAGGCGGCGCGCGCCGGCGGCCGCGCGCGCTGGCGCCACTACGAAGGCTGGGGCGTCAAGCCGCGGCACCACGCCGCCGGCGCCGGCTGACGCGGCGCCGAACGCGACCGGAGTGGCGAATAGCGCGACCGGAGCGGCGCCGAACGCGACCGGAGCGGCCCCGCCCCGGCCATGTCGGGGACTGAGGGGAACTCCGCTGGGGCGGCGCGGCGAATTCGGGTATCGTCCGCGCCCTGTCGCTGCACCGGGGCCGGCTGGCCCCATTCACCCCATCCCGGAGGTTTGTTCATGCAACTGAAGCTCAAAGCGGTCGTCGCCGCCGTCACCCTGCTGGCTGCCGGTACCGCGCTCGCGCAGGACCTGCTGGTCAAGATCGGCCACATCGGCCCGACCAGCGGCGCCATCGCCCAGCTGGGCAAGGACAACGAGAACGGCGCCCGCATGGCGGTCGAGGAGCTCAACGCCAAGGGCGTGATGATCGGCGGCAAGAAGGCCAAGTTCGAGCTGCTGGCCGAGGACGATGCGGGTGACCCGAAGCAGGGTACCGCCGCGGCGCAGAAGCTGGTCGACAGCAAGGTCAACGGCGTCATCGGGCACCTGAACTCGGGCACCACGATCCCGGCGTCGAAGATCTACTTGGATGCCGGCATCCCGCAGATCTCGCCGTCGGCGACCAACCCGAAGTACACGCGCCAGGGCTACAAGACCGCGTTCCGCCTCGTCGCCGACGATACGCAGCTCGGCGGCACGCTGGGCCGCTACGCGGTCGAGAAGCTCGGCGGCAAGAATATCGCCGTCATCGACGACCGCACCGCCTACGGCCAGGGTGTCGCCGACGAGTTCGAGAAGGGCGCCAAGTCCAAGGGCGCCAAGATCGTCGGGCGTCAGTTCACCAACGACAAGGCCACCGACTTCACCGCCATCCTGACCGCCGTGAAGGCGGCCAAGCCCGATATCGTCTTCTTCGGCGGCATGAATGCGGTCGCCGGGCCGATGCTGCGGCAGATGAAGCAGCTCGGCCTCAACGCCAAGTTCATGGGCGGCGACGGCATCTGCACCGCCGACCTGCCCGAGCTGGCCGCCGGCACGATCGCCGACAACCAGGTCGTCTGTGCGGAGGCCGGCGGGGTCGAAGGCGAGCAGAAGGCCGGGATGACCAAGTTCTACGACGACTACCAGAAGAAGTTCGGCGTCCCGGTGCAGATCTATGCCCCCTACGTCTACGACGCGGTCAACGTGATGGTCGCGGCGATGGTGAAGGCCGGTTCGGCCGATCCCAAGGCCTACCTGCCGGTGCTGGCCAAGACCGACGGCTACAAGGGCGTGACCGGCACGATCTCGTTCGACGAGAAGGGCGACATCAAGAACGGTGCGCTGACGCTGTACACCTACAAGGGCGGCAAGCGCGAGCAGATCGCGGTCGTGCGCTGAGCCGACTCGACCACCGGATCGAAAGGGCGCCCCGCGGGGCGCCCTTCTTCATGGTGACGCGGCGTGTGCCGGGCCCGGCAGCCCCGCGCGCCAGGGTCGAAGTCAGCGCGCCGGCGCGACGCGCCAGATCTCGCGCGCGTAGCGCTCGATCGTGCGGTCGGCGGAGAACGGCCCCATCCCGGCGACGTTGAGGATCGCCTTGACCGCCCAGGCCGCCGGGTCGGCGGCCAGCGCATCGACCCGTGCCTGCGCGGCGACATAGTCGGCGTGGTCGGCCAGCAGCAGGTAGGGGTCGCTCGCCAGCAGCGCGTCGACCAGCCCGCGGTAGCGCCCGGGTTCGTCGGGCGAGAACATCCCGCCGCCGATCGCGTCCAGCACGCGCTGCAGCCGCGGCTCGGCGGCGGCGATCTCGGCCGGCCGGTAGCCGGCGGCGCGGATCGCCGCGACCTCGTCGGCGCGCCGGCCGAAGATGAAAATGTTGTCGTCGCCGACCGCCTGCCGGATCTCGATGTTGGCGCCGTCGTCGGTGCCGATGGTCAGCGCGCCGTTGAGGGCCAGCTTCATGTTGCCGGTGCCCGAGGCCTCGGTGCCGGCGGTGGAGATCTGCTCCGACAGGTCGGCTGCCGGCATCACCGCCTCGGCCACCGACACGCCGTAGTTCGGGACGAAGACGACGACCAGCCGGCCGGCCACGCGCAGGTCGCGGTTGACCACCGCGGCGACATCGTGGATCAGGCGGATGATCGCCTTCGCCGCCGCATAGCCCGACGCCGCCTTGCCGGCAAAGATCACCGTGCGCGGCTGCCAGCGCGCCCTCGGCTCGTCGACGATCGCCAGGTAGCGACCGACCACGTGCAGCAGGTTCAGCAACTGGCGCTTGTACTCGTGAATGCGCTTGACCTGGACGTCGAACAGGCTCGCCGGGTCGATCGCGACCCCGGCGGCCGCGTGCAGCATCGGCGCCAGCCGTTCCTTGCTGGCGCGCTTGACGGCCAGGAAGCGCTCGCCGAGCGAGGCATCGCCGGCCAGCGGCCGCAGCCGCTCGAGCTCGTCGAGGTCGCGCCGCCAGCCGCTTCCGATCGCCTCGTCGATCAGCGCCGCCAGGCCCGGGTTGGCATGCGCCAGCCAGCGCCGCGGCGTGACGCCGTTGGTCACGTTGACGAAGCGCTCGGGCCAGACCTCGGCCAGGTCGCGGAATACGGTATCGACGAGCAGCTTCGAGTGCAGCGCCGACACACCGTTGACCTTGTGGCTGCCGACCACCGACAGGTGCGCCATGCGGACGCGGCGCTCGCCGTTCTCCCCGATCAGCGAGACCCGGCCGAGGAAGCCGACGTCGCCCGGCCGGCGGCGCGCCGCGTGCAGCAGGAACTGCTCGTTGATGCGGTAGATGATCTGCATGTGGCGCGGCAGCACCTGCTCGACCAGCGCCACCGGCCAGGTCTCCAGCGCCTCGGGCATCAGCGTGTGATTGGTGTAGCTGAAGGTGCGCTCGGTGACCGCCCAGGCCTGGTCCCAGGGCATGCGGTGCTCGTCGACGAGCAGCCGCATCAGCTCGGCCACGCCGATCGCCGGGTGGGTGTCGTTGAGGTGGATCGCGACCGCCTCGTGCAGGTTGTCCAGCCGCCCGTGCTCGCGCAGGTGGCGCGCCAGCACGTCCTGCAGCGACGCGCTGGTGAAGAAATATTCCTGGCGCAGCCGCAGCTCGCGCCCGGCCGGCGTGCTGTCGTTCGGGTACAGCACCCAGGAGATATTCTCGTACTCGTTCTTGAACTCGGCCGCGCGCGCATAGTCGCCGCTGTTGAAGGCGTGCAGGTCGATATGCGCCGGGGCGGCGGCGCGCCACAGCCGCAGCGTGGCGACACGGTCGGTCGCATGCCCCGGGACGACCATGTCGTAGGCCTTGGCCTGCACCATGCCGGCGTGGTGCCAGACGGCGCGATCGCCGTGCGGCTCGACCCAGCCGCCGAAGCGCACTGGCCAGGCGATGTCCGGGCGCGGGAACTCCCACGGCGTGCCGTCGGCCAGCCACGGGTCCGGGTGCTCGATCTGGCGCCCGCCCTGGATCGTCTGCTCGAACATGCCGAACTCGTAGCGGATGCCGTAGCCGTAGCTCGGCAGGCCGAGCGTGGCCATCGCGTCCAGGAAGCATGCCGCCAGCCGGCCCAGGCCGCCGTTGCCGAGCGCCGCGTCGGGCTCGTGCGACTGCAGCTCCTCGAGCGAGCGCACGTGTACCGCCGCGGCCTGCGCCGCCTGCCCCTGCATGCCGAGTGCGGCCAGCGCATTGCCCAGCGAGCGCCCGATCAGGAACTCCATCGACAGGTAGACGACGCGGCGCGCGCGCGCGGCGCGGTCGGCGGCGTCGCCGTCGACCCAGCGGCGCGACAGCCGCTCGCGTGCGACCCAGGCCAGCGCCTGCAGCAGCTCGGTCGCCGAGGCCTCGTCCGGGCGCACGCCGACGATATTCAGCAGGTGGCGCTCGACATGCGCAGCGACGCCGTCGTCGCAGGGGGGCAGGGGATCGGCCGGCACCGAGGCGCTCGCTGCGGGCGGGGCGGCGGACGCGGTGCCGCGGGCGGGGTTATCGTTCACGGTACGGAGCATCCCTCGTTATCGAAGCCTTGGCGGACGCGCTGCACCCGGCCGCGTGGCCGCAGGGCGTATTGCATCACGGAGACGCGATGAACACCGACGACCTGGCGCGCAAGCTCGAGCTGCCCAAGCACGCGATCGCACTCGTGCTCGCGGGCGGCCGCGGCAGCCGGCTCAAGCAGCTGACCGACCGCCGTGCCAAGCCGGCGGTCTACTTCGGCGGCAAGTTCCGCATCATCGACTTCGCGCTGTCGAACTGCCTGAACTCGGGCATCCGCCGCATCGGCGTCATCACCCAGTACAAGAGCCACAGCCTGCTGCGCCACCTGCAGCATGGCTGGGGCTTCCTGCGTGCCGAGATCGGCGAATTCGTCGACCTGCTGCCGGCGCAGCAGCGCGTCAGCGAGGAGGCCTGGTACCGCGGCACCGCCGATGCCGTGTACCAGAACCAGGACATCGTCGCCGGCTACGGCGCCGACTATGTCATCGTGCTCGCCGGCGACCATATCTACAAGATGAACTACGCGATGATGCTGGCCGACCATGTCGCGCACGGGCGCGCCTGCACCGTCGGCTGCATCGAGGTGCCGCGCCCCGAGGCGCGCGCCTTCGGCGTCATGGCGGTCGACGAGCGGCGCCACATCACCGCCTTCGTCGAGAAGCCGGCCGACCCGCCGCCGATGCCCGGCAAGCCCGACCGCGCGCTGGCCAGCATGGGCATCTATATCTTCGACGCCGGCTACCTGTGGGAGCAGCTCGAGCGCGACATGGCCGACCCGGGATCCAGCCACGATTTCGGCAAGGACATCATCCCGCGCACCGTCGAGCAGGGTCAGGCGGTGGCGCACCCGTTCGACCTGAGCTGCGTCGGCGAGCGCGACGGCGGCGAGCCGTACTGGCGCGACGTCGGCACCATCGACGCCTACTGGGACGCCAACATCGACCTCACCGCGACCGTCCCGCAGCTCGACCTGTACGATACGGCGTGGCCGATCTGGACCTACCAGCCGCAGTTGCCGCCGGCCAAGTTCGTCCACAACTTCGGCGACCGGCGCGGGGTGGCGATCGAGTCGCTCGTCTCCGGCGGCTGCATCGTCAGCGGCACGGTCGAGCGCTCGGTGCTGTTCTCGCAGGCGCGGGTGCACTCCTACGCGCGCGTCGGCTGGTCGGTGCTGCTGCCCAAGGTCGAGGTCGGGCGCGGCGCGCGGCTGCACCGCACCGTCGTCGACCGCGGCTGCAGCATCCCCGACGGCATGGTCATCGGCGAGGATGCGGCGGCCGATGGCGCGCGCTTCCATCGCACCGAGTCCGGCATCACGCTGGTGACGCGGGAGATGCTGGCCCGTGTCTGAAGCCACGCGCCAGGCCGGCGCCGAAGCGCCGGCGCCGGGGCCGCGCGTGCTGCATGTCGCGGCCGAGGTCTTCCCGCTCGTCAAGACCGGCGGGCTGGCCGACGTCGTCGCCGCGCTGCCGCCGGCGCTGGCGGCGCGGGGCGCCGACGTGCGGCTGCTGCTGCCAGGTCTGCCGCAGGTGCTCGACGCGGTGCAGGCCGCGCGGACGCTGCTGCCGCTCGGCCCGGTCTTCGGCGCCGCGCGCGGCGCGCTCGTGCTCGCGCGCATGCCCGGATCCGCGCTGCCGGTCTACGTGCTGGACCTGCCCTACCTGTACCGGCGCGGCGGCGGCCCCTACGCCGACGCCGCGGGCCGCGACTGGCCTGACAACCTGGCGCGCTTCGCCGCGCTCGGCTGGGCGGCAGCGCACCTCGGCTTCGGCGAGCTCGACGCCGACTGGGCGCCGCAGCTCATGCACGCGCACGATTGGCACGCGGCGATGAGCTGCGCCTACCTCGCCGCGCACCCGCCGACCCCGGTCGCCAGCGTCTTCACGATCCACAACCTCGCGTACCAGGGGGTCTTCCCGCGCGAGGACGCGCCGCAGCTCGGGCTGCCGTCGCGCTTCATGACGCCGCAGGGGCTGGAGTACCACGGCCAGATCTGCTTCATGAAGGCGGGGCTGAAGTTCGCCGACCGCGTCAGCACGGTCAGCCCGACCTACGCGCGCGAGATCGCCAGCCCCGAATATGGCGCCGGGCTGGACGGCGTGATCCGCAGCCGCGGCGCCGACGTCGTCGGCATCCTCAACGGCATCGACACCGAGGTCTGGGACCCGGCGCGCGACCCGGCACTGGCCGCGCCCTACGACCGCGACGCACCCGCGGGCAAGGCGGTTGCCAAGTCGGCACTGCAGCACGCGTGCGGGCTCGCGGCGGACCCGCATGCGCCGCTGCTGGCGGTGGTCAGCCGGCTGACCGGGCAGAAGGGGCTGGACCTGGTGCTGGCGGCGTTGCCGGCGCTGCTGCGCGACGGCGCGCAGCTCGTTGTGCAGGGCAGCGGCGATGCGGCGCTGGAGCAGGCCTTCGTCGAGGCCGCGCAGGCTTATCCGCGCTCGGTCTCGGTCTTCACCGGCTACGACGAGGCGCGCGCGCACCGCGTGATCGCCGGCGCCGACCTGATGCTCGTGCCGTCGCGCTTCGAGCCCTGCGGGCTGACCCAGCTGTATGCGCTGCGCTACGGCACGGTGCCGCTGGTGCGCCGCGTCGGCGGGCTTGCCGATACCGTCGACGAGGGTCGGACTGGCTTCCTGTTCGACGAGCCGAGCGCGCCGGCGCTGCAGGCCGCCTTCGAGCGTGCGCTGCAGGCCTGGCGCGACCCTGCGCGCTGGCAAACGCTGATGCGCGCCGGGATGGTGCAGGAGCTGTCCTGGGACGGGCCGGCGCGCCAGTATCTGGCGCTGTATGCCGAGGCCTGCCGGGCGCGGGAGGAGGCGCCGCGGAGGATGCCGGGGGGGTGAGGGCGGGAGCGGGGCGCCGCCCAGTGCTGGCGGAAGCGGCGAGATTCGAACTCGCGAACGGTTGCCCGTTGCCGGTTTTCAAGACCGGTGCAATCGACCACTCTGCCACGCTTCCATGAAGAGCGGATTGTGCCGGCGCCGCCGGCCGGTTTTGCCGACGCTCACGTCGCTTCGCGACATGAGCCTCGGCGCTGCGCCTGCGGCGCAGAACAAGACCGGTGCCTTCAACCACTCGGCCACGCTTCCATGAAGAGCGGATTGTGCAGCGAGCAGAGCCTCAAGCCTCCCCCGGCCGCAGCGCACCCCCGCACCGCACCTGCACCACCTCCTGCCGCCCGCCGTCGACCCGCACCGCGGTCAGCTCCCGGCCCCACAGGCAGCCGGTGTCCAGCGCCATCAGCTCCGGCCGCACGATCAGCCCGAGCGTGCTCCAGTGGCCGAAGGCCATCGGCACGCACTCGGTGCGCCGGCACGGGATCTCGAACCAAGGCCGGTGCCCGGGCGGTGCGGTGTCGGGGCCGCCCTTGGCGTGGAAGTCCATCGTGCCGTCGTCGCGGCAGAAGCGCATGCGCGTGAAGGCGTTGATCGCGCAGCGCCAGCGGTCGGCGCCGATGAGCGCATCGTCCCAGCGCGCCGGCTCGTTGCCGTACATGACCTGAAGAAAGTCGCCGACCCCGGGCCCGGCGAGCATCGCGCCGACCTCGCCCGCCAGCGCCAGCGTCTGCGCCTCGTCCCACTGCGGCGGCACGCCGGCGTGCACGCACAGCCAGCCCGCGCTGCGCACCGCCAGCGGCCGCGTGCGCACCCAGTCCAGCCACGCCGCGCGGTCGGGCGCGGCGAGGATCTCGTCCAGCGTATCGCTGCGGTGCGCGCGCCGCACGCCATGCGCGACCGCGAGCAGGTGCAGGTCGTGGTTGCCGAGCAGGCAGGTCGCAGCACCCTCGAGCGCACGCAGCCGGCGCAGCGCCGCGAGCGAGGCTGGCCCGCGGTTGACGAGGTCGCCGAGCACGACGAGGTGGTCGCGCGATGGCGAGAAGCCGATCGCGTCCAGCAATGCGCCGAGCGCCTCGTCGCAGCCCTGCACGTCACCGATCAGCCAGTCCATGCGTGAGATTGTCGCCCGCGCCCGCCGCAGCGCCCGGCGCCCCGTCTGGTAACCTGCCGGCCCCTTCACAGCACCCGGCCGGCGGCGCCGGGGGTCCGATGGACACAGCCTTGCTGGTCTTGCTCATCCTGCTCAACGGTGTCTTCGCGATGGCGGAGATGGGGCTGACCGCCGCGCGCAAGGCGCGGCTGCAGGTGATGGCGGAGATGGGGCAGGGCGGCGCCCGCGCGGCGATGCAACTGCACGACGACCCGACGCGCTGGCTGTCGACGGTGCAGATCGGCATCACCTCGATCGGGCTGCTCAACGGCATCGTCGGCGAGGCCGCCTTCGCCGCCCCGCTGGCGCAGTGGATGGAGTCGAGC
Source organism: Burkholderiales bacterium (assembly GCA_016191995.1). GTDB lineage: Bacteria > Pseudomonadota > Gammaproteobacteria > Burkholderiales > Burkholderiaceae_C > Rubrivivax. The sequence goes on from JACPVA010000005.1 coordinate 10,185, forward strand.
TGGGGCCTCGGCCAGCGGGCGGCCAGCGTGGTCTCGACCGCCGGCGTCGTGGTCCTGATCACCTACGCGACGATCGTCTTCGGCGAGCTGGTGCCCAAGCGCGTCGGGCAGATGTACCCGGAGCTGGTCGCGCGCCTGGTCGCGCGGCCGATGGCGGCGGTCGCGCTGGCGACCAAACCCTTCGTCTGGCTGCTGTCGGCGTCGACGCGGACTGCGCTGAAGCTGCTCGGCATCGCCGGCCCGCCGGCCGGCGCGAGCGTGACCGAGGAGGAGATCGCCGCGCAGCTCGAGGAGGGGCTGGACGCCGGCGTCATCGAGGCTGCCGAACACCAGATGGTGCGCAACGTCTTCCGCCTCGACGACCGCCAGATCGGCTCGATGATGATCCCGCGCGCCGAGATCGACTGGATCGACGCCGACGAGCCGATCGAATCGGTGCTGGCGGAGATGTTCGAACTCGGCCGCACGCGCTACCCGGTGTGCCGTGGCGGGCTGGACGACGTGATCGGCGTCGTCGGCGCGCACCGGCTGCTGCAGCCGCTCGCGCAGGGGCGCTCGCCGGTGCTCGCCGAGCACCTGGACCCGCCGGTCTTCGTGCCCGAGACGCTGACCGGCATGGAGCTGGTCGAGCATTTCCGCCGCAACGACGCCGACCTCGTCTTCGTCGTCGACGAGTACGGCGCGGTGCAGGGGCTGATCACCGAGCGCGACCTGCTGGAGGCGATCGCCGGCGAGCTCGGCGAGGCCAGCGTCGAAGAGGCCTGGGCGGTGCAGCGCGCCGACGGCAGCTGGCTGATGGACGGTCTGATCCCGGTCACCGAACTGAAGGACCGGCTCGCGCTGCGCGAGCTGCCCGACGAGGACCGCGGCCGCTACAACACGCTGGCCGGCATGGTCATGCTGCTGCTCGGGCGCCTGCCCGCCACCGCCGACCTCGTCGAGTGGGGCGGCTGGCGCTTCGAGGTCGTCGACATGGACGGCAAGCGCGTCGACAAGGTGCTCGCCTCCCAGCTTCCCACCCCCACGGAGAACCACGATGATCATCCCTGAGTTGCACCGACGCCCGGTCGCGCTGGACCGCGCGAAGCACCGCAAGACCGTGCTGCGCGTGCCGGTGCAGGACTGGACGCCGGTGGCGCGCATGAATGCGCTGTTCGTCGGAGCCGCCGAGATGCCGACGCTGGCCAGCGAGTACCCGATCCTGTTCGTCAAGGCCGGGCAGGACGACAAGGGGCAGACCGACTATGCGCCGATCGCCGTCTTCGGCCTGGCGCCGGGCGAGAACCTGTATCTCGAGGGCGGCCGCTGGCGCGCGCAGCGCCTGCCGGCGCAGCTCGCGATGTACCCGCTGTGCGTCGCGCGCGTCAAGGACGACCGCTACGCGGTGTGCCTGGACGAGAGCTGGGACGGCGTGGCCAGCGAAGGCCCGGGCGAGCGCCTGTTCGACGATGCCGGCGAGCCGACCGAGTTCGCGCGCCGCATGCAGGGCACGCTGGAGAAGATCGAGGCGCAGGTGCAGCAGACGCGCATGGTCGGCCGGCGCCTGGCCGAGCTCGACCTGCTGCGCGAGCGCCGCTTCGACGCCACGCTGCCCGACGGCCGCAAGCTGGCGGTGGACGGCTTCTTCATGGTCGACGAGGAGCGTTTCAAGGCGCTGAAGGACGATCAGGTTCTGGCGCTGCACCGCGACGGCGTGCTCGGGCTGATCCATGCGCACTGGATCTCGGCCAACCACATGCGGCGGCTGCTGGAGTGGCGGGTCGAGCGCGAGCGCGCGTCGGCCGCCGGGGCTGCCGCGGCGCCGCAGCCGGGGGCTGCGCCGGAGGCGGCCTGACGCATTGCCAGCCGCGGCATCGGCCGGCGCGCCCGGGCGACAATGCGCGTCCGATCCCGCCCGACCGACGCCGATGACGATCCAGCTGCGCAAGCCCACGCGCGCCGACACCCCGATCCGGCTCCTCACCGCCGATGGCCTGCGCGACGCGCTGGCGTCGGCGCCCGAGGCCACGCGCCGCTGGCTGCAGGCCAGCGGCTTCAAGGCCAAGCCGCATACGCAGTCGCTCGTGCCCGGCGCCGACGGCGCGCTGGCCGAGGTCTGGGCCGGCGTCGGCGAGGGCGACTGCTGGCAGCTCGCGGCGCTGCCGGCGACCTTGCCCGAAGGGCGTTATGCGATCGCGCCCGAGGGTCTGCAGCCCGACCCCGCCGACGCGGCGATGGCGTGGATGCTCGGGCGCTACCGCTTCGCGCGCTACCGGCCGCCGCGCAAGGACGACGCGACGACGCTGGCGCTGCCGCCGAGCGAGGCGGCGCGCCGCGGCCTTCGCATCGCCGAGGCGATCGCCGCCACGCGCGACCTCGTCACGACGCCGGCCGAGCACATGGGGCCGGCGGAGCTGGCCGACGCGGTGCGCGCGGTCGCGCGCGTGCATGGGGCGCGGGTGCGCGAGATCGTCGGCGATGCGCTGCTGAAGGCACGCCTGCCGGCGATCCACGCCGTCGGCCGCGCGTCGACACGCGCGCCGCGGCTGATCGAGCTGAACTGGGGCGACCCGAAGCATCCGCGGCTGGCGCTGGTCGGCAAGGGGGTGTGCTTCGACAGCGGCGGGCTGGACCTGAAGACCGCCAGCGGCATGCGGCTGATGAAGAAGGACATGGGCGGCGCGGCCAACGCGCTGGCGCTGGCGCGGCTGGTGATGGCCGAGGCGCTGCCGCTGCGGCTGCAGCTGCTGATCCCGGCGGTCGAGAATGCGGTGGCCGGCAATGCCTACCGGCCGGGCGATGTCGTCGCCACGCGTGCCGGGCTGCAGGTCGAGATCGGCAATACCGACGCCGAGGGCCGCGTCATCCTCGCCGACGCGCTGGCGCTGGCGGCCGAGTCCAGGCCCGCGCTGCTGATCGACATGGCGACGCTGACGGGTGCGGCGCGCACCGCGCTCGGCCCCGCGCTGCCGGCGTTGTTCGCGCGCAGCACGCCGCTGGCGCGCGAGCTGGTCGACCTCGGGCTGCGCACCGGCGACCCGCTGTGGCACATGCCGCTGTGGGCCGACTACCACGCCGACATCGAGAGCCCGATCGCCGACCTCGTCAACACCGGCAAGAGCGGCATGGCCGGCGCGGTGACGGCGGCGCTGTTCCTGCAGGATTTCGTGCCGGCCGGCATCGAGTGGCTGCACGTCGACCTGTACGCGTGGAACCCCGATTCGCGCCCGGGCCGGCCCGCCGGCGGCGAGGCGCAGGCGGTGCGCACGCTTCTGGCCTACCTGCGACAGCGCTACGCGCCGGGTTGAGCGCGCCGGCGCTTGCGGGTCCTCGGCCCGCTGCGCTCGTCGCTGCCCGTGCCGCTGCCCGCGCCGGTGCCCGCGCCGGTGCCGGTGCCGGTGCCGGCATCCGCGCCGCTGCCGCGGCGGGCGACGATGCGCTGCAGCTTGCCGCTCAGGCCGCGCACGTCGTGCGGCAGCGCGTCGCAGGACTCGACGTGCAGCTGCAGCCCCTGGACACCCTGCCGCTCGGCGAATGCGCGCAGCACCTCGGCCGCGCGCCGTGCGGGCGCGGCATCGCCGGTGGCGCTGGCGACGACCAGCCGCAGGCTCGCCGGGCCGGTCTGCTCGAGCCGGAAGTCGAACACCCCGGCGTCGTCCTCGAGCACCGTGCTCAGCGCCAGCGGCAGCAGCGCGACCGTCGCGCCATCGCGGCCGGCGAGCTGCAGCACGTCGTCGCAGCGGCCCAGCACCTCGACCACCGGCAAGGCGCTGCCGCAGGCGCAGCGCGTGCCCGGCATGCGGATGCGGTCGCCGAGGTCGTAGCGGACGAGCGGCTGCACGTGGTTGGCCAGGTTGGTCAGCAGCGTCGTGTGCGACAGCGTGCCCGGCGGCAGCGGGCGGTGCTGCGCGTCGACCGGCTCCAGGATCACCCAGTCGGCGTTGACGTGCAGCGCACCGTGCGCGCATTCCCAGGCGATCGGCAGGAACTCGCTCGCGCCGTAGCTGTCGCGCAGCGTGGCGCCGAAGGCCTGCTCGATGGCGCGCCGCGCCGCGGCGCCGAGCGTCTCGCCGCCGGTCCAGATCTCGCGCGGCGCGATGCGCAGCCGCCCGGCGGCCTGCTCGGCGGCGAGCATCGCCGCTGCGGTCGGGTAGGTGGCGACGATCGTCGGGCCGAAGGCCTGCAGCGCCTCGCACAGCGCGGGGGTCGGCTGCATGATCGAGAAGCTGGTCCAGTGCCGCGTCAGCCAAGGCGCCCGGCGCCGCAGGCGTTGCACCGAGACATGGGTCGCGAAGTGGCCGCCGACCGCGCTGACGAAGGCGATGCGCTCGCCGAGGAAGCCGGGGTCGATCCAGCGCGCCATCGGGTCGGCCGGGGCGCGGCGCGTCGCCTCCAGCGTGTCGTAGACCGCCATCGCATGCTCGTCCTGCACGAAGATGCCCGGCACGCCGCGGCTGCCCGAGCTCTCCCACACCGTATAGCGGCCCAGCAACGGCTCGGCGATTCGCGCCGGGTCGGCCAGCAGCGCGCGCACCCGCTCCAGCGTCAGCGCCGGATCGGTGACCCAGTCGTCGAAGCGCCGCATCAGCGTCGCCTTGTCGAACACGGGCAGCTCGGCGAGCTCGACGCGCGCCGGGTCGCGCCCGGCCAGCGCCACGCGGTAGACCGCCGAGCCGGCCTGCGCCACCGCCAGCAGCGCGTGCAGCCGCTCGCGCTGGCGGCGCGCGAGCGCAGCGTCGTCGCTCGCCGAGGCGGCCCAGATGTCCAGCCGCAGCCTGGCGTCGGACCACAGCCCCAGCGGATCCCAGGACGATGGGGAGGCCGGCGAGCCTTGGGGGGTCGGGAAGGCGTTGAGCATCGTGCGCGATATCGGTGCGGCCTGGGACTCGGGGCCGGCGGGCTGCGGCGCCGGCCGCGCTGCACGGCCCGCCAGCCCGCGCGCCCGCGGCGCGTGCAGCGCGCCCACTATCGCCAGCGGCCGCACTGCTGTAAAGCGATCGCCGCGCTGCCGCCCACGTGGCGGGGTGATTGCTTGATCCCGCGCAATGGCGCGACGCGGCAGGGGGGCCTATCTTGACGCCCTCGATTCTCCACCTTCGGGAGCCCCGCCATGCCGATCCGCGATCTGTGCAGCCGCCACGTGGTGGCCGTCGACGAGGGGGCGCCGCTCGCCGAGGCGGCGCGGCTGATGCGCAAGCACCATGTCGGTGCCCTCGTCGTCACGCGCGCGCACGAAGGGGGCCGCAGCGTCGTCGGGCTGGTGACCGACCGCGACCTCGTCGTCGAGGTGCTCGCGCGCGGGCTGGACCAGGCCACGCTGCGCATCGGCAGCCTCGTCGCCGCACCGCCGGTGGACGTGCCCGAGGACGCCGATGCGGCCGAGGCGCTCGCGTGCATGCAGACGCACGGCGTGCGCCGGCTGCTCGTGACGACCGCCGACGGGCACCTCGCCGGGCTGCTCAGCCTGGACGACCTGCTGCCTGCGATCGCGCGCCCGTTCGGCATGCTGGCCGAGGTGCTGCGCGCCGGGGCGGCGCGCGAGGCGGCCGAGCGCACCGCGCTGCCTGCGGCGCCCGGGCTGCCGCCGCTGCGCGTGCCGGCGATGGGCACCGCGGGATGGAAGCCCTGAGCCGCGCGACGGCGGCGGGCGCGCTGCGGGCGCGGCCCGGCGCG
>JACPVA010000033.1 GCA_016191995.1 Burkholderiales bacterium
GCTCGGCTTCGATGCGGGCACGCTGGTCTTCAGCGGCACGCCGGCCCAGGCCGACCTCGGCAGCCTGAGCCTGCGGCTGACTGCCACCGACGGCGCTGGCGCCACGGCGTACGCCGACTTCGCCCTGACGGTCGGCCCTGTGAACGACGCGCCAGCAGTCTCCGGCGTCGTCGACCTGGGCACGATCGTCGAGGACGGCGCGCGCACGATCACGGCGGCCGAGCTGCTGGCGCTGGCCAGCGATACCGATGGCGATGCGCTGATCGTCGTCGCCCCGACGATCGCTTCGGGCCAGGGTACGCTGGTGGCCGACGGCGCAGGAGGCTGGATCTTCACCCCGGATCCGAACTGGCACGGCGCCGTCGAGCTCGCCTACGAGGTCAGCGATGGCACGACGAGCGCGCCGGCCTCGGCGACGCTGAACGTGCTGCCCGTCAACGATGCGCCGATCCTGGTTTTGCCGATCTCGGACCAGGCCGCCACCGAGGGACAGCCCTTCGTGCTGGCCGTCGACGCGGGCAGCTTTGCCGATGTCGATGCGGGCGATGCGCTCACCTACACCGCCACGCTGGCCGACGGCTCGGCGCTGCCGGCGTGGCTTGGCTTCGATGCCGGCACGCTGGTCTTCAGCGGCACGCCGGCCCAGGCCGACCTCGGCAGCCTGAACCTGCGGCTGACCGCCACCGACGGCGCCGGCGCCACGGCGCACGCCGACTTCGCCCTGACGGTCGGCCCTGTGAACGACGCGCCAGCAGTCTCCGGCGTCGTCGACCTGGGCACGATCGTCGAGGACGGCGCGCGCACGATCAGCGCGGCCGAGCTGCTGGCGCTGGCCAGCGATGCCGATGGCGACGCCTTGTCGGTCCTGAACCCGAGCATCGTCTCCGGCCAGGGTACGCTGGTCGCCGACGGCACGGGTGGCTGGATCTTCACCCCGGATGCCGGCTGGCACGGCGCGGTCGAGTTCGCGTTCGAGGTGAGCGACGGTGCGACGAGTACCGCGGCGAGCGCGGCGCTAGGCGTCACGCCACCCAGCGACCCCCCGCCCAGCGACCCCCCGCCCAGCGACCCCCCGCCCAGCGACCCCCCGCCCAGCGACCCCCCGCCCAGCGACCCCCCGCCCAGCGACCCGCCGCCCAGCGACCCGCCACCCAGCGACCCGCCACCCAGCGACCCGCCGCCCAGCGACCCGCCGGCGCCGGACTCGCCGCGCCCGTCGTGGCGTCCTGCGGCGAGCGAGGTCGATCCTGGCGGGTCCGCATGGCCAGGCGCCCAGACCGGCGGAGCCGAACCCGGCAGCGCGTCGAGCGAGCCGCCGTCGACGCCGGGCGCGGCCCCGTCGAGCGCCGTCGATCGTGATGCACCGCAGGACGACGACGCGGGCGCGGGCCGCGGGGTATCCGCGCCGAGGCGCCCGAACGCCGACGGCGGGCCGGCCGCGGGCCGCGCGGATGGCGAGGGCGAGGCGGCCGTCGCCACCGCATCGACGCGCGCCGGCGACGACACCAGCGCCTGGCCGCTCGCGGCCTGGGAGGCGATGGCGAGCTGGGTGCGCGGTTTTTCGACCGGTGCGGTGACGGTCGCGATACCCGACTTCGAGCAGCTCGCGCTGCGCAGCGTGCGCGCCTTCCTCGGCGACGACGAACTGCTGCGCCGATTCCAGCGCCTGGAGGAGCAGGCCGGCGCGCGCGCCGAGGCGCGCGAGGTCTCGCTCGCCTCCGGCGTGGCATTGACCTCGGCGCTGTCGATCGGCTACGTCGTCTGGCTGGTTCGCGGCGGCGTGCTGCTCAGCTCGGTGCTGTCGACGCTGCCGGCCTGGCAGCTGCTCGACCCGCTGCCGGTGCTGGCGCGCGCGCGCAGCGGCGACGACGAGGACGACGATGGCGGGGATGCGGTCGAGCGCCTGTTCGACGAGGACGGCCAGGCCGGCGCAGGGCGGCGCCCGCCCGGCGCGCCGGATACGGCCGCGATACCCCTGGCGGTCCCGGCCCCGCAGCCGGGGGAACGCGCCATGCCGCCGCACGGAGACCCGCGATGATGCGATTCAACCCGCTGGCGCGGCTGTCGTCGCGCGTCTACCTCGCCCTCGGCCTGGCGTCGCTCGGATTCACCGTCGTGCTGATGGCGATCCTGCTCGGCCTCGTGCCCGACCGCGACGCGATGGAGATGCGCCGCCGCGTGTCGCTCGCGGAGACGACGGCGCTGGCCGCCACGCTTGCGCTCGGCGACGACGACCCGGCGCCGGTGCAGGCGGTGCTGGAGTTTGTCCGCGCGCGCAACGACGGCGTGCGGTCGGCCGGGCTGCGGCGGGCCGACGGCAGCCTGCTGGCGGCGGTCGGCGAGCATCCACTCGAGGCGCCGGACTCCGGCGTGGCGGCGGCGCAGTCGCCGACCGACGCGCTGCGGGTTCCGGTGCTGCGCGACGGCGAGCCCTGGGGCGCGCTCGAGATCGACTACGCGCCGCTGCGCGCCGGCGGCGTCGCCGGCTGGCTGCAGCTGGCCGAGGTCCGGCTCGGCGGCTTCTTCCTCGTCGCCGGCTTCGTCGCCTTCTACTTCTACCTGCGACGCATGCTGCGCCACCTGGACCCTTCGCGCGCGGTGCCGCAGCGCGTGCGGCACGCGCTGGACGCACTGACCGAGGGCCTGCTGGTGCTCGACGCGCAGGGCCGCATCGTGCTGGCCAACCAGTCGCTGGCGGCGGTGCTGGGGCTGCAGGCCGGGGCGCTGCTCGGGCGGCACGCGAGCCGGCTGCCGTGGACCGCGCGCGACGGCGTGCCGATCGCGCGCGAGGCGCTGCCCTGGGAGTGCGCGCTCGCCACGCGCGAGGTGCAGCGCAACGCCTTCGTCTACGTCGACGGCGCCGGTGGCCGGCGCTCGACCTTCCGCAGCAACTGCTCGCCGATCCTCGGCCCCGACGGGCGCCAGCAGGGCGTGCTCGTGAGCCTGCAGGACGTGACCGAGCTGGAGTCCAAGGAAATCGCGCTGCAGGCGGCCAAGGACGAGGCCGACCAGGCCAACCGCGCCAAGAGCGTCTTTCTCGCCAACATGAGCCACGAGATCCGCACCCCGATGAACGCGATCCTCGGCTTCACCGACGTGCTGCGGCGCGGTGGCCTGCAGCGCGGCGCCGACGCGGCGCGCCACCTCGACATCATCCACGCCAGCGGCCGCCACCTGCTGGACCTGATCAACGACATCCTGGACCTGTCGAAGGTCGAGTCCGGCCGCATGGTCGTCGAGCGCGTGCCCTGCGCGCCGCATGCGGTCGCGCACGAGGTCGTGCAGGCGCTGGCCGTGCGCGCGCAGGACAAGGGGCTGGCGCTGACGCTGGAGGCCCCGCAGGCGCTGCCGGCGACGATCGCCTGCGACCCGGCGCGGCTGCGCCAGATCCTGACCAACCTGGTCGGCAACGCGCTGAAGTTCACCGAGCGCGGCGGCGTGACGCTGACGCTGCGCATGGACGGGCCGGCCTACTGCGTCGACGTCGCCGATACCGGCATCGGCATCGCCGCCGACCAGCTCGACGCCGTCTTCGACCCCTTCGTGCAGGCCGAGGCGTCGACGACGCGTCGCTTCGGCGGCACCGGCCTGGGGTTGACGATCAGCCGCAGCCTGGCGCGCGCGATGGGTGGCGACCTGACGCTGGCCAGCGTGCCGGGCGAGGGCTCGGTCTTCAGCTGCCGCATCGATGCCGGCGACCTCGACGGCGTCGACTGGTTGCCCGCCGAGCGGCTGCGCGAGCCGCCGCGCGCCGAACAGGCCGCCGCGGGCGGCGCGCGCTGGGCCTTCCCGGCTGCGTGCGTGCTGGTGGTCGACGATGGCGACGAGAACCGGCAGCTCGCGCGCATCGTGCTCGAGGAGGCCGGGCTGGTGGTGCAGGAGGCCGGCGACGGGCAGCAGGCGATCGACCGCCTGGCGCGCGAGACCTTCGACCTCGTGCTGATGGACATCCAGATGCCGGTGCTCGACGGCCTGCAGGCGACGCGCCGGCTGCGCGCCGCGGGCTGCCGGCTGCCGATCCTGGCGCTGACGGCGAATGCCATGAAGGGCTACGAGCGCGAGCTCGACGAGGCCGGGTTCGACGGCCACCTGGTCAAGCCGATCGATATCGACGCGCTGCTGCAGGCGCTGGCCGAGCGTCTGGGCGGGCGGCGCGTCGACCACGGCGCGGCCGGCGCGGCCGCGGCGCCAGGCCCGGCCAGCCCAGCTGCCCAGGTGATGCCGGCCGCAACGGCCACGCCGGCCGCCGCGGGCATGCCGGCCATGGCCGGCGCGGGCGAGGCCGATCGCGCGCCGCCGGACTCGCCGCAGCCCCTGGCAGCGGCCGGCCCGCTGGTATCGCGCCTGGCCGGCCACCCGAGGCTGGCGCGCCTGGCCGAGCGCTTCGCCGAGCAGCTGCCGGAGCGGATCGAGGCGCTGCGCGGCGCCCTCGACGCCGGCGACTTCGACACCCTCGCGGCGCTGGCGCACAGCCTCAAGGGGGCCGGCGGCAGCATGGGATTCGACGAGCTGTTCGAGCCGTCGCGCGCGCTGGAGGAGGCCGCGCGCGCGGCCGACGGCGACGCTGCCGCGCTGGCGCTGCGCGCGCTGCAGGCGCTGGGCGGGCGTGTCGAGGCCGGCTGCGTGGCGGCCGGCGAGGAGCTCGTCGCATGAAGACCGACGCCTGGCTGCTCGACGCGACCGACCTGGCGGGGCTGCCCGAGCTGCCCGAGCTGCGCTCGCCGCTGCTGGACGCCAAGGTCATGCTGGTCGACGACGAGCCGCTGATGACCGAGCTGATCCAGACCCACTTGGAGGAGGCCGGCTACCGGCGCTTCGCGGTCTGCAACGACCCGACGCAGGCGCTGGCGGTACTGCGCGAGCAGGACCCGAGTGTGCTGCTGCTGGACCTGATGATGCCGGCGGTCTCCGGCTTCGACCTGCTGGCGCGAATCCGCGCCGAGCGCGAGTGGCGCGCGCTGCCGGTCATCGTGCTGACGGCGTCGGCGAACGCCGAAACCAAGCTGCGCGCGCTCAAGCTCGGCGCGACCGAATTCCTGGCCAAGCCGGTCGACGCCAGCGAGTTGGTGCTGCGGCTGCGCAATACGCTGGCGTTCAAGCAATACCACGACCGGCGTGCCAACCTCGATGCGGCCACGCAACTGCCGAATGCCGCCTGGTTCGAGCGTCGGCTCGCACGCGCGCTGCCGGGCTGGCTGGCGCGCGGCGATCGCGTCGCACTGCTCGACATCCAGGTCCCCGAGTGCGCGTCGCTGCGCGCCACGCTGGGTCTGGCGGCGGCGACGCAGCTCGCGCGCACGCTGGCCGAGCGCCTGACGCAGCTGGCGGCCGCGCACGCCGGCATCGACCTTGCGTCCGATCTGCTGGAGGCCGAGCCGACGCTGGCGCGCCTGGCCCTGGACAGCTTCGCGCTGCTGTTGCCGCGCCTGCCTCACGATGACGACATGCAGCAGCTCGCAAGCGACATGCTGCGCGAGCTGGCCCGCCCGGTGCTGCTGGGCGCGCACGAGTGCCGGCCGACGCCGGCGATCGGTGTCGCGCTGGCACCCGACGATGCCGCCGGCGTGGCCGAGCTGATGAAGGCCGCCGAGCTGGCGCGGACCCAGGCGCGCGGCGCCGGCGGCATGCGGCACGAGTTCTTCTCGCGCGAGCTGAGCGAGCGCGCGCGCGAGCGGCTCGAGCTCGGCGAGCAGCTGCGCCACGCTGCCGACCGCGGCGAGCTGCGGCTGCACTACCAGCCCAAGCTCGATGTCGCGAGCGGGCGCATCGTCGGCGTCGAGGCGCTGGTGCGCTGGATGCACCCGCAGCGAGGGCTGGTCGCGCCGGGGCTGTTCGTGCCGCTGGCCGAGGAGCTGGGGCTGATCGCGCGCATCGGCGACTGGGTGCTGCACCAGGCCTGCGCCGATGGCGCGGCCTGGGATGCTGCCGCGCTGGCGCCAGTGCGGATCGCGGTCAATGTCTCGCAGCCGCAGTTCGACGGCGGCACGCTGGTGCCGACGCTGCGTCGCGCGCTCGCTGCCAGCGGCCTGGCGCCCGAGCGCCTCGTCATCGAGCTGACCGAGAGCATGCTGATGCGCGACGCCGAGCAGGCACTGGCGCAGATGCGCGCGCTGGAGGCGCTCGGCGTGTCGCTGTCGATCGACGATTTCGGCACCGGCTACTCGTCGTTCTCCTACCTGAAGCGCTTCCCGCTCGACGAGCTGAAGATCGACCGCAGCTTCGTCGCCGACCTGCCCGGCGGTGCGCGCGACCGCGCGATCGTGCGCTCGGTGATCGCGATCGGCCACGACCTGGGGCTGAGCGTGATCGCCGAAGGGGTCGAGACGCGCGAGCAGCTCGCCGCGCTGGCCGAGCTGGGCTGCGACATGTACCAGGGCTTCCACCACAGCCGGCCGATGCCGCCGCAGGCGCTGCGCGTGCTGCTGGCCGCACAGCCCCCGGCGCGCACGCGCTGAGAGCAGCCCCCGGACCTGCCGCTGCGTGTCAGGCCGCCCGAGGGGGATGAGTCGACTGAGGGCGGCCCGGCCTCGACTCATGCGGCGGCGCGCGCCGCGGCCGGGCCCGCGCGGGGTGGGGGATCCGCGCTGCGGCTAGACTTTGCCCATACCCACCCCCGGATTCCCCCATGCCCGCACCGACCGAAGCGGCGCTGCTCGAAGCGCTCAGGACCGTCGTCGACCCCAATACCGGCAAGGATTTCGTCTCCACGCGCCAGCTGCGCAACCTGCAGATCGAGGGCGGCGACGTCGCCTTCGACGTCGAGCTCGGTTACCCGGCGAAGAGCCAGGTCGCGGCGCTGCGCAGCGCGCTCGTCGCCGCCGCGCGGCAGACGCCCGGCGTGGCCAACGTCAGCGCCAACCTGTCGACGAAGATCGTTGCCCACGCGGTGCAGCGCGGCGTGCAACTGCTGCCGAAGGTGAAGAACGTCGTCGCCGTCGCCTCCGGCAAGGGCGGCGTCGGCAAGAGCACGACCGCGGTCAACCTCGCGCTCGCGCTCGCGGCCGAGGGCGCCAGCGTCGGCATCCTCGACGCCGACATCTACGGCCCGAGCCAGCCGACGATGATGGGCATCGCCGGCCACCCCGAGAGCAGCGACGGCCAGACGATGGAGCCGATGGAGAACTACGGCGTGCAGGTGATGTCGATCGGCTTCCTGGTCGATGCCGACAGCCCGATGATCTGGCGCGGCCCGATGGCCACGCAGGCGCTCGAGCAACTGCTGCGGCAGACCAACTGGCGCGAGCTCGACTACCTGCTGGTCGACATGCCGCCGGGCACCGGCGACATCCAGCTCACGCTGAGCCAGCGTGTGCCGCTGACCGGCGCGGTGATCGTCACGACGCCGCAGGACATCGCGCTGCTCGACGCGCGCAAGGGGCTGAAGATGTTCGAGAAGGTCGGCGTGCCGATCCTCGGCATCGTCGAGAACATGGCGGTGCACGTCTGCGCGAACTGCGGCCATGTCGAGCATATCTTCGGCGCCGAGGGCGGCAAGCGCATGGCGGCCGAGTACGGCGTCGACTACCTCGGCGCGCTGCCGCTGAACCTGGCGATCCGCGAGCAGGCCGACAGCGGGCGCCCGACGGTGGTCGCCGACCCCGATGGCGAGATCGCCGCGATCTACAAGACCGTCGCGCGCCAGGTCGCGGTCAAGATCGCGACAAGGTCCAAGGACTACTCGTCCAAGTTCCCGACGATCACGATCTCGAAGTCGACCTGAGGGCGGCCGCCGCCGCGCTGCCGCCGGGTGTCGGCGGCGAGCTCACGCCGGCGCGCCCGGCTCGGGCCGGTCAGCGCCGAGCGTGAAACGCAGGCAGGCGCCGGCACCCGGCGCCGCCTCGGCCCAGATGCGGCCACCATGGCGCTGCACCAGGCGCTGCACGATCGCCAGCCCGACGCCGGTACCCTCGTACTCGTCGGCGCGGTGCAGGCGGCAGAAGGCGCCGAACAGGTTGCCCGCGTGCGCCATGTCGAAGCCGCAGCCGTTGTCGCGCACGAAGTAGACCGGCCCCGCGCCGGCCCCGCCGCGCTCGGCGGGCTCGGCGGGCTCGGCGCCGATCTCGATGCGCGCTGCCGGCGTGCGGCGCGTGTACTTCAGCGCATTGCCGATCAGGTTGGCCCAGACCTGGCGCAGCAGCGTCAGGTCGCCGTGGCAGGGCGGCAGCGCGCCGACCGCGACCTCGACGCCGCGCGTGCGGATCTCGTCGCGGTGCTCGTCCAGGACATGGCGCACCAGCAGCGCCGGCTGCACGTCGCCGATCTGCAGCGGCTGGCGCGTGCTGCGCGACAGCTCGAGCAGCCCGACCAGCAGACGGTCCATCTGCGCCGTGCTGTCGCGCATCAGCGCCAGCAGCCGCCGGCCCGCGTCGTCGAGCGCGCCGCCGTGCTCGGACTGCAGCAGCGCGGCGAGCGCGTCGATCGATCGAAGCGGGGCGCGCAGGTCGTGCGAAGCCGAGTAGGTAAAGGCCTCCAGCTCGCGCTGTGCGGCCTCGAGCTCGGCGGTGCGCGCCGCCACCCGGCGCTCCAGCGAGGCGCGCTCGCGCGCGGCGTCGACGCGGTGCACCGCGCCCTCGATCGTCGCCGCCAGCGCCAGCAGGTAGCCCTCGTGCTTGACGAGGTAGTCGGTGGCGCCGAGCTGCATCGCCAGCACCGCGACCTCCTCGCTGCCCTGGCCGGTCACGAGCACCACCGGCAGGTCCAGCCCGCGCGCCTGGCGCAGCGTGCGCAGCAGCTCGATGCCGTCGCAGCCGGGCAGCAGGTAATCGACCAGCACCGCGTCGTAGGCCGCGCCCTCGTCGGCGCGCAGCGGCAGCCGCGCCAGGGCGGCGTCGGCGTCGGGGACGATGTCGAGCCGGATGTGCGGCGCGCAGGCCTGCAGCTGGCGCCGCGTCAGGTCGACGTCGACCGCCTCGTGCTCGGCATACAGCACGCGCAGCGGTCGTGCCTGGCGTGCCTGCGCCGCGCGCAGACGCGCGACGGCGTCGCGCAGCGTCGGGCCGAGGCGCGACTCGAAGGCATCGCGCTTGGCCAGATAGTCGTCGGCGCCGGCCTTCAGCGTCGCCAGCGCGACCTGCTCCTCGCCGGCGCTGGTCAGCGCGACGACCGCCAGCGGCAGCGCGCGCGCGCGGATCTCGACGATCAGCTCGATGCCGTTGCCGTCCGGCAGGTGCAGGTCGAGCAGCACCGCGTCGTAGGGTGGCGCCGCGGCGGCAAGCCGTGCCCGCGCCTCGGCCAGCGTCGCCGCGCGCTCGACCGTCGAGCCCGGCAGCGCATAGGCGATCGCACGCCGCGCCAGGTCGGCGTCCAGCGCCTGGTCCTCCACATGCAGGATGCGCATCGGCGCGAGCCTAGCGCGGCGGCCGGTTGACGACCAGCCAGTAAAGGTCGATCGTCGCCGTCACGTCCATGAACTTCTCGAACTCCACCGGCTTGACGATGTAGGAGTTGGCGCCCAGCGCGTACGCCGCCTGCACGTCGCCATGCTCGGCCGAGGTCGTCAGCACGACGACCGGGATCACGCGCAGCGTCGGGTGCTGCTTGAGCTGGCGCAGCACCTCGAGGCCGTCGACGCGCGGCAGCTTCAGGTCGAGCAGGATCAGCGCCGGCCAGGGTTCGCCGCGCTCCCAGCGCGGGATCCAGGCCAGCGCCTCCTCGCCGTCGCGCACGACCTGCACCTCGTTGGCCAGGCGCCGCCGCGCCAGCGCGCGCAGCGTCAGGTCGACGTCCATCGGGTTGTCCTCGACGAGGAGGATGGGTCGTGCGGTCTCGCTCATGACGCCTGCGGCAGCTCGAGGAAGAAGGTCGCGCCGGCGCCCGGGCGGCTCGTGGCCCAGGCGCGGCCGCCCATGCGTTCCATCGCCTTGCGCACGATCGCCAGCCCGACGCCTGTGCCGGGGAATTCCTCGGCGCGGTGCAGGCGCTGGAAGATCGCGAAGATGCGGTCGTGGAAGCGCATGTCGAAGCCGGGCCCATTGTCTCGTACCCACAGCCGAACGCGACGCGCGTCGGGTTCCGGCCCGGCCACCGCCTCGGCGCCGATCTCGATGCGCGGGTCGGGCGACGCGGCACTGAACTTCAACGCGTTGTCGAGCAGGTTGCGCAGCGCCAGCGCCAGGCCCTGGGCGTCGGCGCGGGCGCGCAGGCCAGGCTCGATCGCGACCTGCAGCCTGGCCGCGTCGGCCGGCAGCAGGCCCGAGACCAGTTGCGCCACCGCCGGGGCCAGCTCGACGGCGCCGATCGCCAGCTCGCGCCGCTCCAGACGCGAGTAGGCCAGCAGGTCGTCGATCAGCTCGCCCATCTGCCGCGCCGCCTGCCGGATATTGAGCAGGAACTGCCGGCCTTCGCCGTCCAACTGCCCGGCGTGGTCGGCCAGCAGCAGCCGGCTGTAGCCGTCGATGCCGCGCAGCGGCGCCTTCAGGTCGTGCGAGACCGAGTAGCTGAAGGTCTCGAGCTCGCGGTTGACGGCGCGCAGCCGCGCGACGCTGGCCGCCAGCTCGGCGTTCAGGCGGTCGATCTCGGTGATGTCGAGCAGGCACACGAGCGCACTCGGGTCCTCGCGCGTCGGCAGCGACATCGTCAGCAGCAGCGACAGCGGCCGGCCCGAAAGCGCTGGCAGCGAGCGCTTGGCGCTGTGCGCGCGGCGGCCGGCCCAGACCGCCTCCAGCTCGTCGGCAAACTGCGCGAGCGACTCCTCGCCGGGGAAGAAGATGCCCAGGCCGGTCAGCGGCTGCTCGCGGTCCAGCGCATCGTGCAGCGCCAGCGCGGCGCGGTTGGCGTGCCGCACGCGCACCGCGCGCAGGCAGCGCCCGACCGCATCCGGATGGGCGGCGAAGTGGCGTCCGGCGTCGGCCACGCCGGCCTCGCGCAGCGCGTCGAGCTCGGCCAGCACCTCGGTCCAGTCCTCCTCCAGCAGCGCCACCGGCACCGTCTCGACCACCTTGCGCCAGCGCGCCTCGCTGTGCGCGAGCTCCGCGGTGCGCGACTGCACGCGCGCCTCGAGCTCGTCGGCGAGCCTGCGCAGCGCGAGCTCGGCCTCGCGCCGCTCGCTGATATCGGTCCATGAGCCGACGATCTCGGCCGGCCGCCCGACGTCGTCGCGCACCAGCCGCGCGCGGTCCTGGATCCAGCGCCAACGGCCGTCGGCGTGCTGGAAGCGGTATTCGAGCAGCAGCTCGTCGTGCTCGGCCAGCGCCGGCCAGCGCGCCTGCACCTGCGGCGCATCGTCCGGGTGCAGGTGTGCGCGCCAGAACCCCGGGTCGGCGAGCAGCTGCTCGGGCGCCCAGCCGAGCAGCGCGGCGACGTTGGCGGAGTAGTAGGTTGCGGCCCGCTCGCCGTGCGCCTGCGCGGTGTAGATCACGCTCGGCGCGGTGCGCAGCAGATGCGCCAGCCGTGCCTGGCTGGCGCGCAGCGCCTCCTCGGCGGCCAGGCGGTCGCTGACCTCGAACGCGGTGCCCGCCATGTAGCTCGCGCGCCCGGCGGCGTCGCGCAGCGCCTGCCCCTGGGTGTGGAACCAGCGCACACGCCCCTTGGCGTCGCGCACGCGCACGTTCAGGTCGTAGGGCGCGCCGTCGCGCAGGTGCGCCGCCAGCGCGGCGTGGCGGCGCGCGCGGTCGGCCGGATCGACGAGCGCCTCCAGCGCCGCGACCGACTCCGCAGGCGCCGGCGGATCGTGCCCGAGCGAGCGCCAGAAGGCATCCGGGAAATTGACCCGGTCGGCGGCCAGATCCCACTCCCAGACCTGGCCGAAGGAGGCCGCGAGCCGGAACCGCAGCTCGCTGGCGCGCAGCTCGTCCTCGACCCGGCGACGTACGGTGATATCGCGGCTGATGACGAGCAGCGCGGCCGGCCGCCCGTCGTCGCCGGGCTCGGGGACGATATTCGACTCCCAGATGCGCCGGCCGTCCGCGCCCGGCAGCTCGACCTCGATGTGCTCGCCCTGGCCGCTGGCAAAGGCGCGATCGCGCGAGCCGGCCCAGACCTCGTCGGCCGCGGCCGGCAGCCCGATCTCGGAGGCGGTGCGGCCGAGCATGCGTGCGGCGTCCAGTCCGGCGGCCGCCGTCGCGGCCGGGTTGACGTACAGGTAGCGCCCGCTTGCATCGATGCGCATGACGACATCGGGCAGGTGGTCGGCCAGGCTGCGGAAGCTGGCCTCGCTGCGCGCCAGTGCGGCATGGCCGCGCGCGGTCGCGTCGAGCTCGCGCTCGAGGCGGCGGCCACCCCAGATCACGAGCCCCGCCAGCGCCGCCAGCGCCGCCGCCAGCGCCGGCAGCCGCGCGCGCCAGGGCGCCAGCACGGCGTCCTGGCCCAGGCCCCAGGCGACGACCAGGCCTGCGGCGTCGCCGTCCAGCCTGCGGTAGCCGACGACGCGCGGCGTGCCGTCCAGGCTGCCCGGTTCGAGGAACGACCCCGCAGGCGCGCGCTGCAGCGCCTCGGCCAGCGGCCCGCGCAGCCTGCGACCGAGCTCGCCTTCATGCTCGGGCATGCGCGCCAGCACGGCCAATGCGCCATCGGGCTCGATGCGCAGCAGCCCGGCCGCGCCCGCTTCGTCATCGCGCGCGGACTCGATGCGGCGCATCAGCCCGGCGTGCGAGAAGTCCGCCGCCCAGGCGACGATGCCGTGCGCATTCGGCGCCGCGGCGCGCACCAGCGGCAGGATGCGCGTGCCGGCAGCCCCCGTGGTCGGCGCCGCCAACCAGCCCTGGGCGCCGGATGGGGGCGGCAGCGGCCGGTGCTCGTGCGTCTGCCGGCCATGCTCGTGGCCGCTCCGCGCGGGCGTCAGCGCGATCAGCCGGCCCTTGGCGTCGATCGCGTGCAGTTCGAACGGAATCGGCAGCGCGTCGAGCAACGCCGCGAACTCGGCCGGTGCCGCGGGCGTGATCGCGGGCGCCGTGTCGGCGATGTCGGGCGGGTCGGCCTGCGGCCGCGAATCTCCCGACGTGGCCTGCAGCCGCGGATCTCCCGGCGCCGCCTGCAGCCGCGGATCGCCCGGCGCGGCCTGCAGCCGCGCTTCGGCCTGTTCGGCCAGCAGCCGCGCCAGCGCCAGCGCGTCGCCGAGTTCGGTGGCGAGATGCCGGGCCTGGTGCATCGCGCGCTCGCTGGCATCGTCCAGACGCTGCCGGCGGTCGATCCAGACCAGGCCCGTCACTGCCCCGACCAGCAGCACGACGGCCAGCGCGGTCAGCGCGCGCAAGGCATTGCGCTGGCGCTGCGGCTCGCCGCGCGTCGACGCTGCTGCTGTCGTCCTCGACTGCCCTGGCGTGTCCACCCGTTCCCCGCCCGAAACGCTGGCACGCCGGCGGACGCGCCGAACTGCCGCGCCGGCAGTCTACCCGGTGCGCCCTCGCGCCTCTTGCGGGCGCTGCAGGCTCTGCAGCTCCTGCGGCGTATTCGCGTTGAAGAAGGCTCGCGCGTCGTCGAACTCGACCGTCGCGCAACGATGGCGCGCGGTCCAGCGGTCGATCTTGCGCTCGCCGGCCTGCAAGAAGGTTGCGAGATCCTCCATCAGGCTCGCCCGCAGCAGGCAGAACACCGGCTGGGTGCGCAGCCCGCCGTCCTCGCGCGTGGCGGCCATCGCGATCTCGGCATCGTGCTCGGTGGCGGCCTGCGCGAGCCGCGCGGCCAGGTCGGTGGGGAAGCCGGGCGTGTCGCAGGGCACCGTCAGCAGCCATGGCGTCTGGCATTGCTCGAGCCCGGCGAGCATGCCGGCCAGCGGGCCGGGGTAGTCGGGCAGGGCGTCGGGCCACACCGGCACGCCCATCGCCTCGTAGGCCGCGAGGTTGCGGTTGGCGTTGATCATCATGGCGCCGACCTGCGGCTGCAGGCGCAGCAGGGTGTACATCGCCAGCGGCATGCCGAGGTGGTTCTGCAGGCCCTTGTCGACGCCGCCCATGCGGGTGGCGCGACCCCCGGCCAGGATCAGCCCGGTGATGTCGTCGGGCGGGATCGCGGCCATCAGGCTTCCAGCAGGTCGAAACCCTGGGTCTCGACCTCGACGAAGGCGCGCGTGAAGGCCGCGATCGCGGCCCAGGTGCGCGCCCGCGGGTGGGCCTGCACGGTGTCGCACAGTCGCTCGACCCAGGCCTGCACGTGGGCACGGAAGAAGCGGCGCTGCTCGTCGAGCCGGCACACGCTGGGGTCGTCGCCGGCGATCAGGTAGCGCATCACCTCGAACACGTACGCGACATGGTCCTCGGTCTCCATGCGGGCGGGGTCGCGGCCCAGGCCGAGCGCGGCGAGGTCGGTGCGCAGCTGTGCCAGCGGCCGGTCGTTGAGCGAGCCGCTGAGGTGGTAGGACCCGAAGACGATGACCTCGGGCTTGCCGACGCCGTGGAACAAGGCGTCGAACTCGTCCGTCGCCTCGGCGACGCGGGTCGCACGCAGCGCCGCGACGAGGTCCTGCCACGGGGCCTCGAGGTGACCGCCGCGCTCGGGCGCCTCGGTGACGGCGACGCGGAACTGCGCCAGCAGCGCGTCGTCCGGCGGCGCCAGCCACAGCCGCGCGAGCAGGCCGTAGAGCTCGGCGCGCGCCAGTTCGTCGGCGTCGTCGGGCGGCGCGATGCGGATCGGTTCGCTGGAGGCGTTGTCGTTCATGACGGGGTGGCGCGCCGGGTGCGCCTCAGAGATCGGTGATGCGCACTTCGTCGCGCTTGGTGTGGATGTCGATCACGCGGCAGTCGGCGCACATCTTCAGCCGATCGGCTGCCGCGCCCTGGAACGCCGGGTGGCCGGCGAGCTTGCCGATCATCGCCTCGATCGCCTGCAGCGTGCCGAAGGGTTTGCCGCAGCGGATGCACGAGTAGGGCACGGTCTCGGCGAGCACGCGCGCGGTCTTGCGCGCGCGGCCGCCGTCGGCCAGCCACAGCCGCGGCTGCAGCGTGATCGCGCGCTCGGGGCAGGTCGCGGCGCACAGGCCGCATTGCACGCAGTGCGACTCGACGAAGCGCAGCTGCGGCTTGTCGGGGTTGTCGGCCAGCGCGCGCTCGGGGCAGGCGCCGACGCAGCTCAGGCAAAGCGTGCACTTGTCGGGGTCGACCCTCAGGCTGCCGAAGGGCGCGCCGGCGGCCGGCAGTGCGATCTCGTCGCGCGGTTGCGGCGCCTGCGCCAGCAGGTGCTCCAGCGCCAGGTCCAGCGTATCGCGCTTGGCGGCCTGGACGGCAAACGTGGCCGGCGTGCGCACGCCCGTGGCCGGCGGCGCGCGCAGCGCGGCGTCGAGCGCGACGAGGTCGCGCGCGTCGCGCGCCTCGATCAGCGCCAGGTGCGTGCCGCCGTAGCCCAGACCGCTCAGGATCGCCTGCGCCAGCGCCATCTGCTCGGCCAGCGCCTGGCGGTACTCCGGCGCTTCCTCGGCGGTCAGCAGCACCCAGACCTGGTTCGCGCCGTGCGCGATCGCGGCCAGCCACAGGTCCAGCCCGACGCTGGCGGTGTGCCATACGGGCACCGGCAGCACGCGCGCCGGCACGCCGTGGATCGTGCGGTCGGTGCGTGCGGCGCGGCCGAGCTCGTCGACCAGCCTCGCGCCCGCACCCTGGCTGTGCAGCAGCAGCGCGGCGTCGCAGCCGCCGGCGTGCGCGTAGGCGGCCAGCATCGTCCGCAGCCGCAGGCCTTGCGCGGCCGTCCCGGGGTAGGCGAAGCTCATCGCGCCGCTCGGGCAGACCGTCGAGCAGGCGCCGCAGCCGACGCACAGGAAGGGCTCGACGACGACGCCACCGCCCTCGGCGACGGGCAGCGCGGAGGCCGCGCCGGCCACCGGCACCGGGCGCCGCAGCGGCTGGCCGCTGGTCTTGCCCTTGCGCGAGGCCTCGCTGCGGATCGCGCGTGCCGAGCAGACCTCGATGCAGGCGCTGCAGCCGACGCGCTCGTTGCGACTGTGCGCGCAGAGCTTGTCGTGGTAGCGGAAGAAGCGCGGCTTGTCGAACTCGCCCGTCAGCTCGCGCAGCGCGAGCACCGCGTCGACGAGCGCGCGCTCGTCGCTGCCTGCGTGGCGGTAGCCCTGCGGCAGCTGGTGCATCGAGAACGCGGGCTGCTCGCGCAGGTCGAGCACGAGGTCGAAGGTCTCCTCGACAGTCTGCGGCGTGCGCGCGAAGTCGATCGCGCCGGCGGCGTCGCAGACGCGCACGCAGTCGCGGTGGCTCTTGCAGGCCGCGAGGTCGACCCGGTAGTCGAAGCCGATCGCGCCCTCGGGGCAGGCCTCGATGCAGGCGTTGCAGCGTGTGCACAGGTCGAGGTCGATCGGCTGGTCGTCGATCCACTGCGCCTCGAACGCGCCGAGCCAGCCGCTGAGCTGCGGCTGCCGGCCATGGTGGACGGCCAGGTCGTGCGCCTGCGCCAGCGCGCCGCCCGGGCGGTCGACGAGCAACGTCACTTCCAGCCGGTCGCGCAGCATGCCGGCGGCACGCATCGCGGCGTCGGCGCCGCCGATCACCAGGCAACGCCCGCCCGAGCGGTAGGTGACGGTCGTGACCGGGTCGGGCGGCGGCAGCTGCGCGGCCGCGATCAGTGCGGCGATCTTGGGCGCGGCGTCGCGCGCGTCGCGCGACCAGCCGCCGGTTTCGCGGATATTGACGAAGCGGATCGGCCGCTCCTGGACGCTGGCCGCGCCCTCGGTCTGCTCGTTGAGCTCGAGAAACAGCCGCTGCTCCTGCGTGCAGGCGACGAGCAGTTCCTCGCCGGCGGCACTGGTGGACTTGGCTGCGCGCTGGAAGGCGCCGGCCTCGCGCCGGCACAGCAGGGTGTGGACGGACTCGACGCCGTCAGCGCTGGCCAGCGGGGTCTTCGCCAGCGCCTGCGCGATCCGGCTCGTGACGCCCGGCGCCAGCGGCATCGTCCGGTTGCAGTCGCAGATCAGGGTCTTCATCGGGTGGTGCGGTGGGCGCGGCGGGCGCCGAGGCGGTCGTGGTCGTGGCGGGGGTGTCGGCGTGGCGCGTCGACGCGGGCTCGACGCGCTCCTCGTCGTCGAACAGGCCGAGGCTCCTGGACTGCACCAGGCGGCGCAGCATGCCGGGCGGCAGCGGGTCGGGCCTGCCGTAGTCGTCGATGTAGACGTCCAGCCCGTCCATCAGGTTGAAGCGCGGGTCGCTGAAGAGCTTTCTCATCGCGGCATTGCGCACGCCGGGGTCGACGTCGCCGACGACGAAGCGCGCGTAGTCCGATTCGCGCGTCAGCCTCGCCACGTCGTCGAGGGTCGGCGGCGGCGGGCGCGAGCTGGCCGGGTCGGGCGTGGCGCCGGGCTCGACGGCCGGCGCCGGGCTGGTCTCGGCGACGGCGGCGGTCGGCACGACGGCCTGGCGGGGGGCGCCCGGCGGCGTCGTGCGGGTGGCCACAGGGGCTGACGGTGCTTGCGGCTCGACGCCGCGCCGCGCGTCGGCCTTGCGTCGCGCCCAGCGCGCCAGGAAGCCCGACTCGTCTTCCGCGCTCATGGCCCAGGCCTGCACGCGGCGACGGTGCGGACGCGTTGACGAGACCGGGCCCAATCGGCGTCGACGGGTCGCTGGCCCGCGATCGCGGCCCGCGCGTCGGTCGTGAGGGTGAAGTCGACAACCACGAAGGATTCTAGGCACGGGCCTGTCGGGCCGGTGTCCGCGGCCCGCATGGCGGCAGGGTCGCCGCCCAGGCGCCGTCACGCCGTGGCCGTCGCGCTAGACTGGACGGGCCACCTTGCAGCTGCCAATGACATCGCGCCAGCAGATCCGCGTCGCCGCGGTGATGGAACGCATCGCCGCCCCCAACCGCTGGGAAGCCTGGAAGTTCCGGCTCGTCGACGTCATTCCCGACGAGTGCATCTTCGGCAGCGCGCCGCGCCGGCTGGTCGACGACGGCAAGGTGTCGCGCTGGCTCTACCCGGGATTCGCCATTGCGCTCTACGCCGACGAGTGCAAGGGCTACTACCTCAACCTCACCTCGGGCCGGCCGTCGTGGTTCGTCTCCTGGGTGGTCGAGGAGGCCGATCCGACGCTCCCGATGCTCACCGGCGTCGGTGTCTCCTACATCGAGGCCGACCGGCGCATGGCATCCGAGGAGCATGTCGAGACCGTCCCGCTCGCCCCCGAGCTGTGCGAGTGGCTGCGCCTGTTCACGAATGCGCACTACCGCCCCGAGACACGGCGCAAGGTGCGGGCGATGTCGTTCCTCAGCGCCGAGGAGCGCGAGCGCCACATGGCCGCGCTCGTGTCGGCCGCTGCGAGCGATTTGCCTGCGCCCGCGCCGGCCGAAGCCGATGCCGCAGCCGAAGCCGATCGCGAGGCCAGCCAGCGGGCGCGCAACGCGGGGCTGCGCGAGATGTTCCACGCCGATCCGCACTTCCGCCAGTCCGACGGCCTGGACGTCGCGGACGACGAGGTGCACGAGATCGAAGGCACTCCCGTCGGCAGGCAGCGCAAGATCCTGCAGGCGCGCGCGCTCGGCCTGCTCGACGACGAGCTGCTGGACCAGGAACTGCCGCCGTCCGACCCGCCGCCTGCGTCAAGCGGCGGCTGAGCGATGCGGGCCGGCGGCCGGCGCGCGCTCGCGACAGGACTCGGCGCGATGCCGAGGGCAACGATGGCGGAAGGGGGTGGGAGTCGAACCCACCTGGGACTGCAGGGCAACCCCACCCGGTTTTGCAGACCGGACGCCCCACCGGGGGACGATCCTCTTCCATGATGCGCGCGCGATCGATCAGCCCGCGAAGACCTGGCGCGGGTCGCGGCGGAAATGCCGCCCGACCTCGTCGCGCCGGGTCAGGCCGATCTGGTCGAAATACTCTACCAGCGGCACCGACAGGTGGCGGCTGATGCCGCTGCGCTCGCGCAGCTCCTTGACGTTGAGCCGCTTGTTCGGGTCGGCCTGGGCCAGCTCCCACGCCTGCGTGGCCAGCGTCAGCAGGTCTTTGGTCCGGATGAAATATTCGGCCCCGACCGGATGGATCTCGCCCATGCGCTGCAGCCGCTCCATCAGGCGCAGCACCTGGTCGCGGCGCAGGCTGCGGTCGCGCAGCAGCATCTCGCTGAAGCGCGGCGGGTGGGTCGCGCCCTCGTCGAGCCAGGGCTTGATCCGCTCCCACAGCTGCTTCTCGAGACCTTGCAGCGCCACCGTGTGACCGGCAAGCGACAGGTTCGGGCCCTTGCGCGCGAGCGTGCCGGCGCGAACAAGCTGCTGCAGCAGCGACACGAAGACGCCGCCCGCGGGCTTGTCGCGGATCGCGCGCTGCAGCTGCTCCTGCGTCAGCCCGGGGCTGTCGGGCTTGCGGCTGTGGTGCGCGCCGAGCTGGCCGACGACGGCGGCCGCGTAGCGGTCGATCTGGGCCGGCGAGAACAGCAGCTCGCGCGCGCCGTCGGCGACGACGCGGTGCGGCACGGCGGCGAGCACGGTCTGCCAGTCGGCCGGCGGCAGGTTCCACATCGTCGCGAAGCGGTGCGCATCGACGCCGTTCGGCGGGTCGAGCGCGAGCGAGGCCGCCAGCGCCTCGGCCGGTGTCGCCAGCTCGAGTGCTGCCAGCGCCGCCAGGCGCCGGTCGCGGCGCCGGCGCGATTCGGGCGGGAAGGGGTCGATCACCGCGCCCCCGCCGAGCGTGCGCAGCGCGGACTGGTCGCGCAGGATGAAGCGGTCGCCGCGCAGCGCGCCGATCGGGCGCTCCAGGTGCAGCTGCGCGCGCGCATCGCGCCCCGGCGTGATCGCCTCGCCTTCCAGCACGACGACGCGCGCGCCGACGTCCTCGGCGCCGAGGTGCAGGTGCACCGGCGTCCAGTGCGCGAGCGGCCGCGCCTCGCCGGCCAGCACGCGCAGCCGCACATCCAGGCGCTGCGTCGGCGCGTGCAGCGCCTCGGCGACGATCCAGTCGCCGCGCCGCAGGTCGGCCTTGTCGACGCCGGCCAGCGCGAGCGCGAGGCGCTGCCCCGCCAGCCCCTCGGCGGCCTGGCGGTTCTGCGCGTGGATGCCGCGCACGCGAACCGACAGCCCGCGCGGCGAGACGCTCAGCTTGTCGCCGATCGCGACCCGGCCAGCGACCGCGGTGCCGGTCACGACCGTGCCGATGCCGGCGAGCGTGAAGGCCCGGTCGACCGCGAGACGGAACTGGCCCTGGCGCCTGGTGGCCGGTGCGGCGGCGCCGGCCCGTTGCAGATGGGCTTGCAGCTCTGCGAGGCCCTGACCCGTGACCGAGGAGACCGGTACGATCGGCGCAGCCGCCAGCCGGCTTCCCGCCAGCAGCGCGCGGACCTCGGCCTCGGCGCTGGCCAGCCGCGCCGGCGCGACCAGGTCGCACTTGCTGAGCGCGACCACGCCCTGGTCGAGGCCGAGCAGCTCGACGATCGCCAGGTGCTCGCGGGTCTGCGGCATCGGGCCGTCGTCGGCGGCGACGACGAGCAGCACATGGTCGATCCCGGTCGCGCCGGCGAGCATGTTGCGAACCAGCCTCTCGTGACCGGGCACGTCGACGAAACCGAGCACGCTGCCATCCGGCAGCGGCGCGTAGGCAAAGCCCAGGTCGATGGTGATGCCGCGCGCCTTCTCCTCCTTCAGCCGGTCGGTGTCGACGCCGGTCAGGGCCTTGACCAGCAGGGTCTTTCCGTGGTCGATATGTCCTGCGGTTCCGATGATCACGGCGGCACTGGGGAAGGGATTCGGGGGGATCGATTGTCGGCCTGGCACGCGTTGGCATGCGCACGGACGCGTCGTTCGCCGACCGCGGCGTCCCAATGACCCTTGCCTAGGGTCTTCCCTGTTGAACCGGGATCGACCTTGGAGCGAAATCGTGGCCACTTATGTCGGCCTGTGCAAAGGTCGTGTCCGTGGAGTTGGCATCGATGAGCAAATCGAGCACGAGGATCCTGAACCGCCGTACGGTCTTCGCCGGGGCTGGCGCCGCCGGTGCGCTGGCCGCGGCTGCCGCCGTGTTGCCGGGTGCGCCGGCGCCGTCGGCGGCCACGGTCGCCCGGGCCAAGCCGGGGGCGCAGGACGGTGGCTACCAGCTCACCGACCATGTGAAGCAGTACTACGCCAAGGCGCGGGCCTGATCGAGGCGAAGGCCGGGCCCGCGATCCATCGCGAACATCCGATCGTCCAACAGGAGGCAGCATGCTGTTGACACGCAGGTCGGCGGGTGACGGGGCGACGTCGTCGTCACGCTCGCTCGTCGACGGTCTGGCGCGGGGCTTGTCCCGCGCCTTGCCCACGATGGACCGGCGCAAGTTCCTGCGCCGGTCTGGACTGGGTCTGGGGGCCGGCATCGCCGCGTCCCAGCTGACGCTGGTGCGCAGGGCCGAGGCTGCATCGCCCGCCGCGGCGGCCGAGGGCGGCAAGCTCGAGGTCAAGCGCACGGTGTGCACGCACTGCTCGGTCGGCTGTGCCGTCGACGCGGTGGTCGAGAACGGCGTCTGGCTGCGCCAGGAACCGGTCTTCGACTCGCCGATCAGCCTCGGCGGGCATTGCGCCAAGGGCGGGGCGCTGCGCGAGAACGCGCACGGCGAGTTCCGGCTCAAGTACCCGATGAAGCTGGTCGACGGCAAGTACCAGCGCATCTCCTGGGACCAGGCGCTGGACGAGATCAGCGCCAGGATGCTGAAGCTGCGCGAGGAAAGCGGCCCCGACAGCATCTTCCTCGTCGGCTCGTGCAAGAGCAACAACGAGCAGGGCTATCTGCTGCGCAAGTGGATGACGATGTGGGGCAGCAACAACTGCGACCACCAGGCCCGAATATGCCACTCCACGACTGTCGCCGGTGTGGCGAATACGTGGGGCTACGGTGCGATGACAAATTCGTACAACGACATGCGCAACGCGAAGTCGGCGATCTACCTCGGCAGCAATGCCGCGGAGGCGCACCCGGTTTCGCTGCTGCACATGCTGCATGCGAAGGAAAACGGCTGCAAGATGATCGTCGTGGACCCGCGGTTCACGCGCACGGCGGCCAAGGCGGACCAGTATGTCAGGCTGCGTTCGGGGACCGACATCGCGTTCCTGTACGGCGTGATGTACCACGTCTTCAAGAACGGCTGGGAGGACAGCAAGTACATCGACGATCGCGTCTGGGGCATGGACAAGGTGCGCGAGACGGTGCTCGCCGAGTGGACGCCGGACAAGGTCGAGGAGGTGTCGGGTGTCTCGGAGGCAACCTGCCTGCAGGTCGCCAGGACGCTCGCCGAGAACCGCCCCGGCACGCTCGTGTGGTGCATGGGGCAGGCGCAGCACAGCATCGGCAATGCGATCGTCCGCGCGTCCTGCCTGCTGCAGCTCGCGCTCGGCAACGTCGGCCTCAGCGGCGGCGGCACCAACATCTTCCGCGGTCACGACAACGTCCAGGGCATCACCGACATCGGCGCGAACCCCGACTCGCTGCCCGGCTACTACGGCATCGCCGAGGGCTCGTTCAAGCATTTCGCCGCCGTCTGGGGCGTGGACTTCGAGTGGATCAAGGGCCGCTATGCCCCCGGCATGATGTCCAAGCCGGGCGTGACGGTGTCACGCTGGTACGACGGCGTGCTCGAGGCGAAGGAGAATATCGATCAGCCGAGCAACCTGCGCGGCATGATCTACTGGGGTCACGCGCCCAACTCGCAGTCGCGCGGGCTGGACCTCAAGCGCGGTCTGGACAAGGTCGACCTGCTGGTCGTCGTCGATCCCTTCCCATCGGCCACCGCGGCGATGGCGGCGATGCCCGGCAAACCCGAGGACGCGAACCCGAACCGCGCCGTCTACCTGCTGCCGGCATGCACGCAGTTCGAGACCAGCGGCTCGGTGACGGCGTCCAACCGCTCGCTGCAGTGGCGCGAGAAGGTCATGGAGCCGCTGTACGAATCGCGCAGCGACCACATGATCATGTACCAGCTCGCGCAGAAGCTGGGGTTCGCCGAGCAGCTGGTGAAGAATATCAAGCTGCACAAGGTCAGGGGCATGGACGAGCCCGAGCCCGAGGACATCCTGCGCGAGATCAACCGCGGGGTCTGGACCATCGGCTACACGGGCCAGAGCCCGGAGCGGCTGAAGGCGCACATGCGCAACATGCACGTGTTCGACCCGACCACGCTGCGCGCCAAGGGCGGCATCGACAAGGAGACCGGCTACAAGCTCGACGGCGACTACTTCGGTCTGCCCTGGCCCTGCTACGGCACGCCGGAGATCAAGCACCCCGGCACGCACGTGCTCTACAACAACGCGCAGCACGTCATGGACGGCGGGGGCAATTTCCGCGCCAACTTCGGTGTCGAGCGCGACGGGCAGTCGCTGCTCGCCGCCGACGGCTCGCATTCCCAGGGCGCCGAGATCAGCACCGGCTACCCCGAGTTCGACCACGAGTTGCTGAAGAAGCTGGGCTGGTGGGACGACCTGACCGACGCCGAGAAGGCCAAGGCCGAGGGCAAGAACTGGAAGACCGACCTGTCGGGCGGCATCCAGCGCGTCGCGATGAAGCACGGCTGCCACCCGTTCGGCAACGCGCGGGCGCGTGCGGTGGTCTGGAACTTCCCGGATCCGATCCCGAAGCACCGCGAGCCGATCTATTCGCCACGCCCGGAGCTGGTCGAGAAATACCCGACGCACGACGACAAGGCCAAGTTCTGGCGCCTGCCGACGCTGTTCAAGACCGTGCAGGACAAGAACAAGGATATCGGCAAGCAGTTCCCGCTCATCCTGACGACCGGCCGGCTGGTCGAGTACGAGGGCGGCGGCGACGAGACGCGGTCCAACCGCTACCTGGCCGAGCTGCAGCAGGAGATGTTCATCGAGCTCAACCCGGCGGCGGCCAACGACCGCGGCATCCGCAACGGCGACAACGTCTGGGTCACGACACCCAGCGGGGCGCGGCTGAAGGTGCGCGCGCTGGTGACCGAGCGCGTCGATCGCGGGACGGCGTTCATGCCCTACCACTTTGCCGGCCGCTGGCAGGGCGAGGACCTGCTGCGCTACTACCCGGACGGGGCGGCACCGATCGTGCGCGGCGAGGCGGCCAATACGGCGACGACCTACGGCTACGACTCGGTGACGATGATGCAGGAGACCAAGACCTCGGTCTGCCAGATCGAACGGGCAGCCTAAGGAGCCGCGGCGATGGCACGAATGAAGTTCATCTGCGACGCCGAGCGCTGCATCGAGTGCAACGGCTGCGTCACGGCCTGCAAGGCCGAGCACGAGGTGCCCTGGGGCGTCAACCGCCGTCGGGTCGTGACGCTGAACGACGGCCTGCCCGGCGAGCGCTCGATCTCGGTGGCCTGCATGCACTGCTCGGACGCACCGTGCATGGCGGTGTGCCCGGTCGACTGCTTCTACCGCACCGACGACGGCGTCGTGCTGCACGACAAGGACGTCTGCATCGGCTGCGGCTATTGCAGCTACGCCTGCCCGTTCGGCGCGCCGCAGTTCCCGTCCAGCGGCCAGTTCGGCATGCGCGGCAAGATGGACAAGTGCACGTTCTGCGCCGGCGGGCCGGAGGACAACGGCAGCGCCGCCGAGCACGAGAAGTACGGCCGCAACCGCCTGGCCGAAGGCAAGCTGCCGATCTGCGCCGAGATGTGCGCGACCAAGGCGCTGCTCGGCGGCGACGGCGACGTGGTGGCCGACATCTTCCGTACCCGGGTGATCGCGCGCGGCAAGGGCAGCGAGGTCTGGGGCTGGGGAACGGCCTACGGCAAACCGGCGGAGGGCAGGAAGCCATGATGCGGCCTATCGTCGCGGCGTCGATCGCGCTGGTCCTGGCCGCGTGCGGCGACAGGCCACAGGAACTCACGGGCGGCGCGGCGCCCGACACGCCGAACTGGCAGGGTACGAGCAACGCCTACGCCGCGCCGGGCTGGAAGGCGGGTGACCGCAAGGCCTGGGAGGACCACCTCAGGGTTCGCACGCAGCAGGGACAGAACGAATACCTGCGCGGCGGCCAGGGCTGAGGAGGTCGCGAAGATGCACCACTTCCTCAGGCAAGGCACCGCGGTGCTCGTGGCCACCGTCGCGCTGGCGTTGGTCGGCGGGGCCGCGGCGCAGCAGGCGGCCGCCCCGGCGCCATCGCCTGCCGCCAGCGCCGGCCCCGCGCTGCCGCAGCCGGACGAGACCAACGCCGAACGCGCCAGGTCGCAGCCGGGCAACAACGCGCCGTTCTGGCGCGATGTGCGGGAGTCGGGCAACCAGCCCGGCTACACCAGCCTGCCCGGGCCGGAGACGGGGCAGCTGATCCAGGGCTTCGTCCAGTATCCCGGTTCGCGCGTCACGACCGCCGGCGAGGCCTGGCGCCAGGTGCGCAACGACTGGATCATCCCCTACGGCGGCTCGCTGATGCTGGTCGCGCTGGTCGCGCTGGCACTGGTCTATGTCGGCAAGGGGCCGCTGGGCGGCCATGTGCCCGATACCGGCCGCAAGATCGAGCGCTTCTCGCCCTTCGAGCGCGCGGCGCACTGGCTCAATGCCGCCGCCTTCGTCGTGCTCGCGGTCTCGGGGATCGTGATGGCCTTCGGCAAGTTCCTCCTGCTGCCGGTGCTAGGGTCCTCGATGTTCGGCTGGCTCGCCTATATGCTGAAGACGATGCACAACTTCGTCGGCCCGCTGTTCGCGGTGACGCTGCTGGTCGTCATCCTCACCTTCGCGCGCGACAACCTTCCGCGCGACGGCGACTGGCAATGGCTGGTTCGCTTCGGCGGCATGTTCGGCGGCCAGGAGGTGCCGTCGCACCGCTTCAATGCCGGCGAGAAGCTGATATTCTGGCTCGGCGTGCTGGCGCTTGGCGTGCTCGTCGCGGTCTCCGGCATCGTGCTGAACCAGATCGCGCCCGGGATCGCGAATACGCGCGCCCAGATGCAGGTCGCGCACATGCTGCACGCGGCCGCGGCGATGCTGATGATGGCGATGTTCCTCGGCCACATCTACATGGGAACGATCGGCATGCGCGGCGCCTACGCCGCGATGCGGCACGGCTGGGTCGACGAGGGTTGGGCCAAGGAGCACCACGCGCTGTGGTACGACGACGTCAAGACGCACCACGTTCCGGCGAAGCGTTCGTCGGATGCGACGCCCGCGGCACAGCCGCGAACGACCTGATCCGCATCGGGAGGCGACGGTGACGCCGCCCGCGGCACATCCCGAGGCCGCCGGCGCGCGCGCTGCAGGCATGCCCGACGCGGCGCCGCGTGCCGGTACCGACCGGCCGCCGGTACCCGGCGCACCGCGGCTGAGCGCGGCGCGCGGGACGCTCCTGCGCGAGATCACGATCCTCGACGAGTACGGCGAGCGCCGTCCGATCTTCATCCCGGCGGAGCGGCCGTTGACGGTCTATGTCGACCGCCAGGAGCTCGTCACGCTGATGACGCTGGGCGAGCTGCCCGAGCTGCTGGTGCTGGGCTACCTGCGCAACCAGCGCCTGATCGAACGCGCCGACGAGGTCGAGTCGATCACCGTCGACTGGGAGGTCGCGGCCGCCGCAGTGAAGACCCGCGCCGGCCTGCCCGGGCTGCAGGCGCGCACCGCGCGCCACGTCGTCACGACCGGCTGCGGCCAGGGCACGGTATTCGGCGAGATCCTGGACGGGCTCGACGGCATCCGGTTGCCCGAAGCGTCGCAGGCCCGGCTGCGCCAGGGCACGTTGCACCGCATGCTCGAGACGATGCGCCAGCGCGACAGCATCCACCGCAAGGCCGGCTCGGTGCACGGCTGCGCGCTGTTCCAGGGCGGCGAGATGCTGATGGCGGTCGAGGATGTCGGCCGCCACAACGCGATCGACACCATCGCCGGCTGGATGGCGATGCACGGCGTCGCAGGCGGCGACAAGGCCTTCTACACGACCGGCCGGCTGACCAGCGAGATGGTGCTGAAGGCGGCGCAGATGGGGGTGCCGATCGTCGTCTCGCGCAACGGCGTCACCGCGATGGGGCACGAGCTGGCCGACAAGCTCGGCATGGCGCTGTTCGGCCGTGCGGCGAACCGTCACTTCCTCTGCTACTGCGGGATGGACCGCTTCGACGCCGAGCCCGAACTGCAGCGCGCGCCGGTGCGGGTGGTGGCGGGCTGATCGGCGCGGTGGCCGGCGCGCGGCGGCGGCCCATCGGCGCCGCGACGGCCCCGCCGGCCCGATCGTGCCGCACAGCGCCCCGTCAGTCGAAGACCGGCGTCTCGACGCCCAGCACCTTGTGCAGCTTCGGGCTGGTCGTCGTGTACTGCAGCAGCACGCGCTTGTCGGGGAAGACGTAGCGGCTGGCGCCGAAGGCGGCGAGCGCCGCCTCGTGGAAGCCCGACAGGATCAGCTTCTTCTTGCCCGGGTAGGTGTTGATGTCGCCGACGGCGAAGATGCCCGGGATGCTGGTCTCGAACTTCTCGGTGTCGACGACGATCTGCTTGCGCTCCAGCGCCAGCCCCCATTCGGCGATCGGCCCGAGCTTGGGGCTCAGCCCGAAGAAGACCAGCAGCATGTCCAGCGGGACGACGCGTGTCACGCCGTCGCCGCCGCTGACCTTGACCGCCTGCAGCCGGCCGTCGGCCGACTCCTGGATCGCCGTCACCTGGCCGACCATGAACTGCATCTCGTACGCGGCGCACAGCTCCTTCATCTTCGCGACGCTCGCCGGCGCGGCCTTGAAGCCGTCGCGCCGGTGCACGAGGATCACGCTGGCGGCCTTGTTCGGGCCCTCCTGGACGAAGTTGAGCGTCCAGTCCAGCGCCGAGTCGCCGCCGCCGACGATGACGAGTTCCTTGCCCGCGAACTGCGCCGGGTTCCTGACGCGGTAGAAGACCTGCGTGCCCTCGTGACGCTCGATGCCGTCGACCTTGAGCGTGCGCGGCTGGAACGAGCCGACGCCGCCGGCGATGAAGATCGTGCGCGCGACGAACCGCGTGCCGCGCGAGGTCTGGACGTCGAAGCGGCCGTCGTCGCGCCGGGCGACGACACTGACCTCCTGCCCGAAGTGGAAGCTCGCGCCGAACGGCTCGATCTGCTTGAGCAGGTTGTCGGTCAGCTCCTTGCCGGTGCACATCGGCACCGCCGGGATGTCGTAGATCGGCTTGTCCGGGTACAGCTCGATGCACTGGCCGCCGGGGTAGGCGAGCGAGTCGATGATGTGCGCCTTGATCTCGAGCAGCCCGAGCTCGAAGACCTGGAACAGCCCGACCGGGCCGGCGCCGACGATGACGGCGTCGGTCTCGATCGGCCCGTCGTGGCGGTGCGCGGCCTCGGTGATCGCGGGGGTGGGATGCGGTTCCATCGTGATGTCGTGCGCGGCGGCCGCGCCGCGGCCTGCCGCCGATTGCTCAGCGGATCAGCTCGCCGAGCTTGCCCTTGCGGTCCTTCCAGTCGTCGGCGTCGGCCAGCGCCCCCTTGCGCTTGGTGATGCTCGGCCACTTGCGCGCCAGCTCGGCATTGAGCTTGATGAAGGCGAGCTGGTCGGCTGGCACGTCCTCCTCGGGCAGGATCGCGTTGACCGGACACTCGGGGATGCACACCGCGCAGTCGATGCACTCGTCGGGGTCGATGACGAGGAAGTTCGGCCCCTCGCGGAAGCAGTCGACCGGGCAGACGTCGACGCAGTCGGTGTACTTGCAGCGGATGCAGGATTCGAGGACGACGTGGGTCATGGGTCGGGCCGGGCGATTGGGGGCGGTGCGGGCGCGAGGGTCTGCGGCCGGCGCGCACGCGCGCGGGCCGCGAGCCCGGGATGGCCGGGGAATTCTACGCGGCGGCTTGCAGCATCCCGCTGCGAGCCAACGGCGCCGGCGCGGTCATGCGCGGCCGCGCCAGCGCGGCCGCCGGCAGCGCGGTCTGCGGCGCGACCGGGGCCGCGCCGGCGCCGACGGTGACCAGC
>JACPVA010000006.1 GCA_016191995.1 Burkholderiales bacterium
CCGCCCGGCCCGCGACGGCGCTCGTGCCGGCGGGGCCGCCGAGCCGTGGCGTGCCCCGCGCGCCGAGCCGCGCGCGCCGGCCGGCGTCTGGCGCGGTGCGCGTTCAGACGAACAGCGGCACCAGCCAGGGCACGATCAGCGAGGTCATCACGGTGGAGCCCGCCATCGCGACGCCGGCGAAGGTGCCGGCCACCGCATTGACCTGGAACGCGCGCGCGGTGCCGATGCCGTGCGCCGCCATGCCGACCGCCAGCCCGCGCGCGGCCCAGTCGCGGATGCGCAGCGCGTCGAGCAGCGGCGTGGCCATCGTCGCGCCGAGGATGCCGCTGGCGATCACCAGCACCGCCGTCAGCGACGGTAGGCCGCCGACGCGCTCGGCCACCGCCATCGCCACCGGCGCGGTCACGCCCTTGGGCGCGATCGACGCCACGAGGGTCGCCGGCGCGCCCCACAGCCACAGTACGGCCATCGCGCTGGCGGCGCCGGCGACGTTGCCCGCCAGCAGCGTCAGCGTCGCCGGCGCCAGCACCGCGCGCACCTCGGCCCACTGGCGGCGCAGCGGCACCGCCAGCGCGACCGTCGCGGTGCCGAGCAGGAAGTGGACGAACTGCGCGCCGTCGAAATAGGTCGCATACGGCGTGCCGGTGGCCGCGAGCACCGCCACCAGCGCCGCCACCGACAGCAGCACCGGGTTGGCCCAGGGCGATCCGCCAAGGCGCTTCTGCACGCGCAGCGCGAGCACATAGACCCCCAGCGTCAGCAGCAGCCACAGCAGCGGGCTGGCGCCGAGGTAGACCCACAGCGACCGCACCGGCGCGACCGGGTCCATCAGCCGCGCCCCTGCGGTGAATCCGCGCCGCTGGCGCGCGCCGCGGCGTCGTCGCGCGGCGCGCCGACGGCCGCGATGCCGTCCGCGCCGGCCGAACCGCTGCCCGTCGGGGCGTCTCGCGCAAGCGGCTCGGCATCGCCGCCGCCCGGCGGCGGGCTGCCGCCGGAGCGCCCG
Source organism: Burkholderiales bacterium (assembly GCA_016191995.1). GTDB lineage: Bacteria > Pseudomonadota > Gammaproteobacteria > Burkholderiales > Burkholderiaceae_C > Rubrivivax. The sequence goes on from JACPVA010000006.1 coordinate 1,004, forward strand.
CGCAGCGCGACGAACAGTGCGGCGGCGAGCGCCATCGTCGCCGCGGTGCTCGCGACCACCGCCAGCAGCAGCGGCGCCCACCAGTCGGCCAGCAGCGACGCGTGCAGCATGACGCCGACGCCGGCCGGCACGAACAGCAGACCGAAGTTGGCCAGCAGCGACTCGGCGACCGCAGCCACGCGCGCGTGCAGCCGCGGCAGCATCGGCCAGGCGAGGAAGAGCAGCGCCATCCCGACCACCGGCCCCGGCACCGGCCAGCCGACCAGGTGCGTGACCGTCTCGCCCAGGAGCTGGAAGGCGAGCAGCGTGGCGAGGGCTTCGAGCATCGGCGCGGTCGTCGGGTCGGGGGCGCGCGGTCGCGGGACGGCGCAGCCCGCGTGGCGCGCGGCGGCCGGCGTGGCGCCGCGCCCGGGCCGGGCCGTCGCGCGCCGCGTCAGACCGCCAGCAGCTCGACCTCGAATACCAGCGTCGCGTTCGGCGGGATGACGCCGCCGGCGCCGCGCGCGCCGTAGCCGAGCCCGGGCGGGATCCGCAGCACGCGCGTGCCACCGACCTGCATCCCCTGCACGCCCTCGTCCCAGCCGCCGATCACCTGCCCGGCGCCGAGCGCGAAGGCGAAGGGCTGGCCGCGATCCTTGCTGGAGTCGAACTTGCGCCCGCGGCCGTCCGCCGCCGAGGGGTCGTGCATCCAGCCGGTGTAGTGCACCGTCACGCGTTGGCCGGCGCTGGCGGCAGCACCGCTGCCGGGGGTGGTGTCTTCGTATTGCAGTCCGCTGGCGGTCGTGATCATCGGGGCTCCGGTTGGGGGGTCATGGGTTGCCAAGGGCCGCGATCATGCCAGCCCAGGCGGGCAGTGCGCGCATCAGCCATGTCGCCGGGGCGGGGGCATCGATCGGCGGCAGGCCCAGCACGGCGGCCGCGGCCTGCAGCGCTGCGACCGGGCGCGCCAGGTCCAGCGGCGCGGCGCCATTCTGCTTCGACAATTTCTGGCCGTCGGCGCCGCGCACCAGCGGCGTGTGCAGGTAGCGCGGCGTCGGCAGCCCGAGCGCGCGCTGCAGCAGGATCTGGCGCGCGGTGTTGTCGGCCAGATCCGCCCCGCGCACGACATCGGTGATGCCCTGCGCCGCGTCGTCGACGACGACCGCGAGCTGGTAGGCCCAGACGCCGTCGGCGCGCCGCAGCACGAAGTCGCCGACCTCGGCCGCGACGTCCTGCACCTGCGCCCCGAGCCGGCGATCGGCCCAGTGCACGATGCCGTCGGCGCGAAGGCGCCAGGCGCGCCGCGGCCGCCCGCGCGGCCCGCCGCCGCCGTCGGCGCGCGGGCGGCAGATGCCGGGGTAGACACGCTCGGCGAAGCGCGCGTGCGCGATGCCGCGCGCCGCGAGCGCGTCGTCGATCTCGCGCCGCGTGCAGTCGCAGGGGTAGGCCAGCCCGGCGCCCGCCAGGCGCTGCAGCGCGGCCGCGTAGGCGTCGCCGCGGCGGGACTGGTACCAGACCGGGCCGTCCGGATGCAGGCCGCAGCCGGCGAGCTGGGCCAGGATCACCGCATCCATGCCCGGCACGCAGCGCGGCGTGTCGACATCCTCGATGCGCAGCAGCCAGCGCCCGCGCCGCGCGCGCGCGTCGAGCCAGCTCGCCAGCGCGGCGACCAGCGACCCGGCGTGCAGCGGCCCGGTCGGTGACGGCGCAAAGCGGCCGACGACGCGCTGCTCAGCGATCGCTGCCGCCGCCACCGGGTGGTTCAGGCCAGCGTCCCGGCCTGGCGCTCGACCAGCGCCTTGCGCGTCGCCGGGCGCTCGAGCTGCGCCAGCCACCATTGCAGCGCGCGGCCGAGCCCGGCGCGGCCGCGCTCGGCGCGCCAGGCATAGTGCAGCGTCGCCTTGCGCTCGCCGCGCGCGGTCGGCAGCGCGACGAGCCGCCCGGTCTCCAGGTGCGGGCGCGCCCAGGGCTCGGGCAGGTAGCCGCAGCCCAGTCCGCGCAGCAGCGCCTCGAGCTTGGCGCGCATCGACGCCACCGTCAGCACGTCCTGCCCCGGCAGCAGGTTGACGGTGATGCGGTTCAGGCGCTGCGCGCTGTCGGCGACCGCGACGGCGCGGTGGTGCACCAGCTCGGCGTCGCCCAGCGCATCGCCGCCGCCGCCGCGCCGCGCCAGCGGGTGGTGCGGGGCGACGCAGAAGACGAACTCCATCGGCCCGAGCGGTCGCGTCTCGATGCCGGCGCCGTGCGCGAAGTCGCCGCCGACCCCGATCGCCAGGTCGACATGCCCGGAGACCAGCGCCTCCCAGGTCCCGGCCAGCACGTCGCTGCGCAGCCGCAGCCGCGTCGCCGGGCCGGAGCCCGCAGCGCCGGCGGCCGCGCCGGTGGCGCCTTCCAGCCCGCAGACGCCGCAGAAGGCCTCGACGAGCTCGAAGATCGTCGTCTGCGAGACGATGTCCTCGACGCTGATCGCGAGTTCGGTCTCCCAGCCGCTGGCGACGCGCCGGACGCGGTTGGCCACCGCGTCCATCTCCTGCAGCAGGCGCCGGCCCTCGGCCAGCAGTTCCTCGCCGGCCGCGGTCGGCCGCGCCTGGCGCGAGCTGCGGTCGAACAGCAGCACGTCCAGCGCGTCCTCGAGCTGGCGCACGCTGTAGGTCAGCGCCGACGGCACCTTGCCCATCTCGCGCGCGGCGGCGGCGAAGCTGCCGCTGCGGGCGATGGTGTCGATCATCGCCAGCGCCTCGGGGGTGAGGACATTGCGTCGTTCCGGCATGCCGCGATTGTGGACCGGGCCGCCGCCGGGGCGCGCGAGGGTTCAGCGCGCTCGAACGATCTCGTCAATCGCGGGCGTTCGATCACCGCGGGTGCGGCCGTCATCATCCAGGTCACTGGAGACCCCGATGCTGACCCTGCGCAAATCCGACGACCGCGGCCATGCCGACCACGGCTGGCTGAAGAGCCATCACAGCTTCTCGTTTGCCGACTACCACGACCCGCGCCACATGGGTGTCGGCAACCTGCGCGTGATCAACGAGGACCGGATCGCGCCCGGGACCGGTTTCGGCACCCATGGCCACCGCGACATGGAGATCCTGAGCTATGTGCTCGACGGGGCGCTCGCGCACCAGGACAGCCTCGGCAACGGCCAGCCCGGCGGCGGCCACGCCGGCGTCATCCGCCCCGGCGACGTGCAGCGCATGAGCGCCGGCCGTGGCGTGCGGCACAGCGAGTTCAACCACGCGAAGGATGCCAGCACGCATTTCCTGCAGATCTGGATCCTGCCGCGCGCGGCCGGCATCGACCCGGGCTACGAGCAGAAGCATTTCGACGCGTCCGCCAGGCGCGGCCGGCTGGCGCTGGTCGCGTCGGAGGACGGCCGCGACGGCTCGCTGACGATCCACGCCGACGCGGCGGTCTACGCCGGGCTGTTCGACGGCGACGAGGCGGCCGAGCTGGCGCTCGCTCCCGGGCGGATCGGCTACGTGCAGGTCGCGCGCGGCAGCGTCGAGGTCAACGGCCAGCGCCTGGATGCGGGCGACGGCGCCACGCTGCGCGACGAGCCGCTGCTGCGGCTGCGTGCCGGGCGCGGGGCCGAGCTGCTGGTGTTCGACCTCGCGCCCTGAAACCTGCCGCCACGACCCACCCCGTTCCCATCCACTCACGCACCCAACCACCCCGAGGAGTCGACATGTCCAAGGTTCTCGTTCTCTACTACTCCAGCTACGGCCATATCGAGGCGATGGCCGCGGCGGTCGCCGAAGGCGCGCGCGCCGCCGGCGCCAGCGTCGACCTCAGGCGAGTTCCCGAGACCGCACCCGAGGCGGTCGCCAAGGCGGCGCATTTCAAGCTCGACCAGGCCGCGCCGGTGGCGAGCGTCGACGAGCTGGCGAACTACGACGCGATCGTGATCGGCGCGCCGACGCGCTTCGGCCGCATGCCGTCGCAGATGGCGGCCTTCCTCGACCAGGCCGGCGGGCTGTGGGCCCGGGGGGCGCTGAACGGCAAGGTCGGCGGCGCCTTCACCTCGACCGCGACCCAGCATGGCGGGCAGGAGGCGACGCTGTTCTCGATCATCACCAACCTGCTGCACTTCGGCATGGTCGTCGTCGGCCTGCCGTACAGCTATCAGGCGCAGATGACGCTGGACGAGATCGCCGGCGGCAGCCCCTACGGCGCGACGACGATCGCCGGCGGCCAGGGCCAGCGCCAGCCGAGCGCGATCGACCTCGACGGGGCGCGCTTCCAGGGCCGCCTGATCGCCGAGACGGCGAACAAGCTGTTCGGCTGAGCGCCGGGACCGGCGGCGGCGCCGGGCCGGTGCGCGACGCTGCGTGAATCGCCGCCGGCAGGATGTAGAGTCCCGACGCCTGCCGCAGCCGGACCGACCATGCCCGCCAATACGAAGATCGCCTACTTCTCGATGGAGATCGCGCTGGCGGACGCGCTGCCGACCTACAGCGGCGGCCTCGGCGTGCTGGCCGGCGACACGATCCGCTCCGCGGCCGACGGCGGGGTGCCGATGGTCGCGGTATCGCTGGTGCACCGCAAGGGCTACTTCCGCCAGCGCCTGGACGGCGTCGGCAACCAGAGCGAGGAGCCCTGGGCCTGGGAGCCCGAACGCGCGCTGGCCGAGGCGCCGCAGCGCGTGACGGTCAACATGTCCGGGCGCGACGTCGTGCTGCGCGCCTGGCGCCACGACGTGCAGGGGCAGGGCGGCCATGTCGTTCCGGTGCTGCTGCTCGATGCCGACCTGCCCGACAACGCCGACGAGGACCGCCACCTCACCGACCATCTGTACGGCGGCGACGATCGCTACCGGCTGCGCCAGGAGGTCGTGCTCGGCATCGGCGGCGTGCGCATGCTGCGCGCGCTCGGCTACGCCGGGCTGCGCCGCTTCCACATGAACGAGGGCCATGCGGCGCTGCTCGTGCTCGAGCTCGGGCACGAGGAGATGCTGCGCCGCGGCGAGACGAGCGTCTCGCGCGAGGTCGCGCAGGCGGTCAAGCCGCTGTGCGTCTTCACGACGCACACGCCGGTGCCCGCCGGCCACGACCAGTTCCCGCTGCGCCTGATGCGCGAGGCGCTGAGCTGCTACGGGCATGCCTACGACGAGCGCGCGATCGAGTTCTGCCTCGACGGCAAGCTCAACATGACCTACCTCGCGCTGGACAACAGCCACTATGTCAACGGCGTGGCCAAGCGCCACGGCGAGGTCTCGCGCCAGATGTTCGCGCAGTACAAGGTCGACTCGATCACCAACGGCGTGCACGCCGGGTTCTGGACCGTGCCGCCGATCCAGGCGCTGTTCGACGCCCACATCACCGCCTGGCGCGCCGACAACGCCAGCCTGCGCTACGCGCTCGGCATCCCGCGCCAGGCCTTGTGGTCGGCGCACCAGCAGGCCAAGGAGGAGCTGGTGCGCTATGTCGCCGATCGCACCGGCGTGGCGCTGTTCGCCAACGTCTTCACGCTCGGCTTCGCGCGCCGCGCGACCCCCTACAAGCGGCCCGACCTGCTGTTCCACGACCTGTCGAGGCTGCTCGCGCTGCACCGCGCGGCCGGGCCGATCCAGATCCTCTATGCCGGCAAGGCGCACCCGCGCGACGAGGGCGGCAAGGAGCTGATCCGCCGCGTCTTCGGCCACATCGCCGCGCTGCGCGGCCAGCTGCAGGTGGTCTGGCTGGAGGACTACGACATGGCGCTGGCGCGCCGCATGGTGGCCGGTGTCGACCTGTGGCTGAATACGCCGCAGCCGCCGCTCGAGGCCTCCGGCACCAGCGGCATGAAGGCGGCGATGAACGGCGTGCCGCAGCTGTCGCTGCTCGACGGCTGGTGGGTCGAGGGCTGCATCGACGGCGTCACCGGCTGGCCGATCAACGGCCACGTCGGCAAGCCCGCGATGGCCGACGACCGCGCCTCCGACGCCGAGAGCCTGTACAACCAGCTCGAGAACGTGATCCTGCCGCTGTACTACCGCGACCGCGACCGCTGGATCGACGTCATGAAGCACGCGATCGCGCTCAACGGATCGTTCTTCAACACCGAGCGCATGGTCGACCAGTACGTGCGCAAGGCCTACTTCGTCTGACTTCGGCCGGCGCGCCGCGCGGTCGCGGCGACACGAACCGCGAGCCGCGAGCCCTGCGGCCGATCGGCGGCGCGTCAGCGGCGCGGCGCCACCAGCGCGTCGCGCTGTGCCAGCGCCGGGAAGGCGCGCCGCCAGGCCAGCGCCACCAGCAGCGTCCCCGCGCCGCCGACCAGCACCGACCCGACGGCGCCGATCGCCGCCGCCATCGCGCCGGCGCGGAACTCGCCGAGCTGGTTCGACGCACCGATGAACAGCGCATTGACCGCGCTGACCCGACCGCGCATCGCATCCGGCGTCTCGAGCTGGACCAGCGTCTGGCGCACGACGACGCTGATCATGTCGGCCGCACCCGCGACCGCCAGCGCGAGCAGCGACAGCCACAACGCGGTCGACAGGCCGAAGACCAGCGTCGCCGCCCCGTAGGCCGCCACCGCCGCGAGCAGCCGCGCACCGGCGCGGCGATCGACCGGGAAGCGCGCCAGCCACAGCGACATCGCCAGCGCGCCGGCCGCCGGCGCCGCGCGCAACAGCCCCAGCCCCCAGGGGCCGGTGTGCAGCACGTCGCGCGCGATGATCGGCAGCAGCGCGGTCGCGCCGCCGAGCAGCACCGCGAACAGGTCCAGCGCGATCGCGCCCAGCAGCACCGGCTGGGCGCGCAGGAAGCGTACCCCGGCCAGCAGCGTGTCGAGCGTCACCGGCTCGCGCGGCGGCGCTGCGTGTTCGTAGCGGATCGCCAGCGTCAGCGCCGCCGCGAGCGCGAACAGCAGCAGGCACAGCGCGTAGACCGCCGGCGCGGAAAGCCCGTAGACCAGCCCGCCGATCGCCGGCCCGGCGACGATCGCGGCCTGCAGCCCGCCGGAGCTGAACGCCAGCGCACGCGGCAGCAGCGCCGGCGGCACGAGCAGCGGGGTGAGCGCCTGGGTGGCCGGCAGCTGGAACGCGCGCACCGCCCCGAGCACGACCGACAGCCCGAGCAGCAGCGCGCGCGAGGCACATCCGCCGGCGCTGGCGACCCCCAGCAGCGCCGCCACCACCGCCAGCACCGCCATGCAGCCGGCGACGATGCGCGCGCGGTGCCAGCGGTCGACGAGATGCCCGGCAGGCAGCGCCAGCAGCGCCGCGGGGACGAACTGCAGCAGCCCGACCAGCCCGAGGTCGAGCGCCGATCCGGTCAGGGCATAGAGCTGCCAGGCCAGCGCGACCATCAGCATCTGCGCCGCGCCGACGCCGGCCAGGCGCGACCACCACAGCCGCATGAATCCGGCGTGCGCGCGCAAGCGTGCTGGATCGATCGGTGGGGGCGGGATCGGCATCGGCGGCGCGGATTGTCGCCCTGGCCCTATGCTCGGCCTGGTTCAGGCCGCGCTTGCCGCCGCCATCGGTGGGATCGAATGGCCGGAGCATCGGTGCAGCCCGCACCGCATGCGGGATTCAGGAGGCTCAGTTACCGATGACCGCGACCGTCTTGCTCTGGGTGCTCAGCGTGCTGCTGATCGTGATCGGGCTCGCCGGCGCGGTGCTGCCGGCGCTGCCGGGCACCGTCTTCGTGCTCGCCGGCATCGTGCTCGGCGCGTGGATCGACGACTTCGCGCTCGTCGGCACGACGACGCTGGTCGTCGTCGGCGTGCTCGCGCTGCTGTCCTGGGTGCTCGACTATGTCGCCGGGCTGCTCGGCGCCAAGCGCGCCGGCGCCAGCCGCGAGGCGCTGATCGGCGCCGCGCTGGGGACCGTGGCCGGCATCTTCATGGGGCTGGTCGGTGTGCTGTTCATGCCCTTCGTCGGCGCGGTCGCGGGCGAATACCTGGCGCGCCGCGACCACGGCGGCGCCTTGCGCGTCGGCACTGCGACCTGGGTCGGGATGATCCTCGGCATGATCGCCAAGGTCGTGCTGGCGTTCGTGATGGTCGGCATCTTCGTCGTCGCGCTGCTGTTCTGAGGCGCTGCGCGTCCGGATGGGCGCGCGTGGCGTGGTGCCGGGGTCGGGTGGCGATCGCGCGGCCGTGGCGCGTGGCGGCACGCTGCGTCAGACCGCCATGCTGTTCGGTTCTCCGGCAACGGATCCCGGGGCGCCGTTCGCACTCGCTCGACGGCCGACCCTCCAGGGGCGAGCAGCTTGCCCGCGCGGCCGCCGGCGAGCATGATCGACTGCGCGGGCAAGCCGCCCCATCCGTTCCGGCTGCCGCCGCTGGAGCGTTGGCCGGATGAAGCGGGGCTGCAGGAGGCGAGAAGAGCATGCCGCTCCCCACGGTCTTCATTGCATCCTCCTCCGAAGGTCAGGATGTCGTGCGCACGGTCTGGAGGTTGCTGGAGCGGGCCCTCGGCGGGACGGTCGAGGTCAGGCCATGGCCCGAGGCGTTTCAGCTGACGCGGGCCTATATCGAGTCGCTCGAGCGCTTGCTGGATACGGCGGACTTCGCCGTCATGGTGCTGACGCCGGACGACCTTGTCAGGAGCCGGAAGGCCGAGACGGCGGCGCCGCGCGACAACGTGGTGTTCGAACTCGGATTGTTCTTCGGGCGCCTGGGTCGCGACCGTTGCTTCCTCGTCAAGCAGTGCGATCTCGACTTGAAACTTCCGAGCGACCTGCTCGGCATCGAGCCGGCGGACTTCTCGATGTCGGCGGGTCGGGACCTCGAGACCGCGCTCGGGCCCGCGTGTGCCCGGGTCGGCCAGGCGATCCGCGATGCGACGAAAGCGCTCCCCAGCCGTCCCAAGCTCGGCGACGACGAGCGGGCCGCACAGTCGGCCATGCGAAGGCTCGCCGACCGGATCACTGGCACGTGGTGGGAGAGGATCTCCTTGAAGGGCGAGTTGTCCGGCCTGAGTCTTGTCAGCATCGAACTGGACGAGGCGCACAGCTCGGTGAGGCTCCGTGGCACGGTCTACGACCCGCGCGGTGCCCATGTGGCGAACTGGAGGAGCGCCGCAGCGACTCTGGACGGCAAGAAGCTGGTCTATGTCAGGCAATGCCAGCGTCTCGATGCCAGGACGACTGCATGGCTGCCGGGCTTGGGAGAGGTCGATTTCGATGACTCGACGGATGCGATCGCGCAAGGCAAGTTCTGGGAATCCGATGAATCCCGCCCGGAGGAAACAGTCATCAAACTCGTGCAACTCAGGCGCAACCGCGACGACGATCGTGCATCGACGATGCGCCGCGGAACGGACAGAGAAAAGGCTGCCCTCGTTCGCGAGCTGCTCGACGGCTGGTGAGACGCGAGCCGACCGACCACGGCATGCACCCGATGCCGCCCAGCGCCAAGGCCGATGCCGGGCATCGCGCATGAAGGCGCTCGGCCCGTGACTTCGGCGGCCGCACAGCCCTGCGTCAGGCCCCCGCCCACCAGCCGACGAACTCGTGCAGCACGCGCCGGGTGTCGAACAAGCCGCTCGCGCTGGGCAGGAAGTCGACCGCCTGCCACGGCCCCGGCGGCGCCAGCCCGACCGGCGCCGGGACGATCTCCAGCGGCACGCCGGCGTGCAGCGCGCCACGCTCGAAGGCGCGCATCGCGCGCCGCTGGTGGTAGTCGTGCGTCACCAGGATCACCTTGCGGATGCCATCGGCGGCCAGCAGCGGCACCGTCAGCAGGCCGTTCTCGGCCGTGTCGCGCGATCGCCCCTCGGCCCAGCGCAGCGGCAGCCTGAATTCGCGCTCGGCGATGCGGGTGGCGATCTCGGCCTCGCTCGCGACCGGCCCGAGCAGCGCGCGGTCGGCATGGCCGACGCCGCCGGTGTAGACCACCGGCAGCCCGGTCTCGCGCGCCAGCCAAAGCCCGTAGCGCAGCCGCTCGATCGAGGTCGAACTAAGGCTGGACATGCCGTATTCCGGGGCGAGCTCGCGCAGCCCGCCGCCGACGACGACGATCGCGGCCGCCGGCGCGCGACGCGCGCGGCGCGCCTCGGCGGCCTCGCGGGCCAGCGCCTCGACGGCCTCGGCGGCCAGCGCCGGCGGCACCGGGTGCACGCTGGCGCGCAGCGCGCGGCCGGCGGCGCCGGTGGCGCTGAGCCACAGGCCGGCCGACGCCAGCACGATCAGCGTCCAGCCGAGCACGCGCCGGCGGCCGAGCAGCCAGGCGCCGACGATCGCCAGCACGACCAGCGGCAGCGGCGGCAGCAGCAGCGCGTCGGCCAGCGGCTTGATGGCCTCCAGGCCCAGGGTGGCGACCAGATCGTTCATGCGGGATGGCGGCGCGCGGCGCGTCCGCGACAACGGCGGCGACGGCCGCGCCGATCGCTGTGGCAGCTCGCGCGGACTGCCCGCGCGCGCAGCGCGGACACCGCCTCGTCTCGATAATGAAGCCCCGAGTGTAAGGAAGCGCGGCGATGGCAGAGATGGTGGGCAATGTGGCGACCGAGACGATCACCCTGGCCGGCGGCTGCTTCTGGTGCCTGGAGGCGGTCTACGAGCGTGTCGACGGCGTGATCGCGGTCGAGTCGGGCTACAGCAACGGCCAAGCCGAGCGCCCGAGCTACGAGCAGGTCTGCGGCGGTCGCACCGGGCATGCCGAGGTCGTGCGGGTGCAGTTCGACCCGGGCCGGATCACGCTGCGCGAGCTGCTCGAGATCTTCTTCGTGATCCACGACCCGACGACGCGCGACCGCCAGGGGCACGATATCGGCCCGCAGTACCGATCCGGCATCTTCTGGCACGACGAGGCCCAGCGCGCGGTGATCGACGCGGTGGTCGCCGAGGTCGACGCCGCCAGCGGCGGGCGCGTCGTCACGCAGGTCGAGCCGCTGCGCAACTACTGGCGCGCCGAGGACTATCACCAGCGCTACTTCGACCGCAACCCGCAGCAGGGCTACTGCGCGGCGGTCGTCGCGCCGAAGGTCGAGAAGTTCCGGCGTACCTTCAGGCAGCGCGTGCGCGCCGACTGACGGCCTGCTGGCCAGATGGCGCCAGCGCGCGCGCGCAACCCGGCCGCGTGCCGCGCATCCGGTTCAGGGCGCGAGCCGCTCCATGACCCAGCCCGCGACGCCGGGCCGATCGCCTTCGGCCGGCTGGCGGTAGCGCAGACGGTCGTGCAGCCGGCTCTTGCGGCCCTGCCAGAACTCCCAGCGCTCCGGAACGAGCCTGAACCCGCCCCAGTGCGGCGGCCGCGGCGGATTCAGCGCGAAGCGCGCCGACGCCTTGGCCGCATTCGCCACCAGCACCGCGCGCGAGGCGATGACCTCGCTCTGCGGCGAGGCCCAGGCGCCGATGCGCGAATCGAGCGGCCGGCTGGCGAAGTAGGCGTCGGACTCGGCCTCGCTGCAGCGCTCGACCCGGCCCTCGATGCGAACGACGCGCTCCAGCTCGACCCAGTGGAACTGCAGCGCCGCGAAGGGGTTGCCGGCGAGCTCGCGGCCCTTGCGGCTGCCGTAGTTCGTATACCACACCAGGCCGCGCGAATCGACGCCCTTGACCAGCACGACGCGCGTCGACGGCCGGCCGTCGGCGCCGACCGTGGCGACCGTCATCGCGGTCGGTTCGGGCAGCTGCGCGCTCAGCGCCTGCTGCATCCAGTGCTGGAACTGGCGCAGCGGGTCGGGGTCCGCAGCGCGCTCGTCCAGGGCGTCGCGTTCGTAGCTCTTGCGCAGGGCGGCCAGGTCCATGCGTGCAGCATATCAAGGGCGGTGGGGGCTTCGAACTAGGGGGCGGATCATCCCTTACGGACAAGACCGTAAGTGAAGCCCCCCTTGGCCGAGGGGCGCGGGCTTCGCCATGCTGGAGGCCTGCCGCGGCCTGTAGGCGACGTGCTCGCCGGCCTGGCGGCGGCGCCGCGGATCGCTGCCGTGGCGCATCGACGACAGCGAGGGAAGGGAACCAGGATGAGCGCGCACACGACCATCGTCGTGCTGGCCACCGGGCCGGCGCCGCCGCGCGCGCCTGCTGCGGTGCGCACGGCGGCGCTGCAGCAGCCGCTGCGCCGGTCGACCGTGCTCGGCACGACGCTGCGCCACGCGCTGGCCACCGAGTGGCCGCTCGTCGTCGTCACGACCGAGGCCCTGGCGCCGTCGCTCGCACGCTGGGTCGCCACGCGCGACATCGTCGCCCTCGGCGACGACGATCTGCGGCGCGGTCGCGGCGGCTCGCTGGCCGCCGGCGTGGCCGCCAGCGCCGACGCCGACGGCTGGGTCGTGCTGCCGGCCGAGCGCCCGCTGGTGCGCCCGGCCACGCTGCGCGCGGTCGGGCAGGCGCTGGCCACGCACGCGGTGGCGTATGCGCAGCACCGCGGGCGGCGCGGCGAGCCGACCGGCTATGCGGCCGAGCTGTTCTCCGAGCTGATCGCGCTCGACGGCGACGATGCGCCGCGCCGGCTGGCGGCGCGCTACCCGGCGGCCGCGGTCGAGGTCGACGACCCGGGGGTGCTGGTCGACGCGGCGTCGCAGGAGGGCATGTCGCTGGCGCGCGCGGCGGCAGCCGACGCCGCCTGATCCGCGATCAGCCCGGCGCGTCCGGCCAGCGCCAGCAGGCGCTCGATCTCGCGGTCGCGGATGCCACGCGCACGCAGCGCGGCGGCGGTCTGCTGCAGATAGTCCAGCGTCGTGCCGTAGCGGCCGCGCGCATGGCGCAGGATGTCGAGCATCGCCGCATCGGGCAGCCGCGGCAGGCAGGCCGGGTGGCGGCGCGCGAGTGTGAAGGCCAGCGCCGGCAGCATGCCCTGCGCGGTGCGGCAGGGCAGCCAGCGCGGGGTGTAGACGCCGTTGGGCATCTCGCGCGCCCACAGCCGCTGCAGCTCGTCGTCGGCGGTCGCGGCATCGAGCCGGTAGACCTCGCCGCGGCAGGCCCCGCCGGGCAGCAGCGCGAAGACCAGCCCGGGGCGGTCGGGGGTGCCGCGGTTGACGGTCGAGCGCATGCGCAGCGCGCGGTGCCATCCGTGCAGGTGTGCGGCGCGCTGCTCGCGCGGGTGGAATTCCGGGCGCCAGATCAGCGAGGCGTAGCCGAAGACCCAGATCCGGCCGTCGTGGCCGGGCAGGCGGCGCAGCTGCTCGAGCAGCGCACGCGGCGGGTGCTCGCTCGGCAGCGCGGCAGCGGCCATGGCCTGGGGGCCGGGGTAGCGGGACGGGGTCGGGACGCGGTCGGTCATGGCATCGTGGCGGCGCGGCGGCAGCGCCGTGCGCAGCCTGCCTATCATCGCTCCATGGAACGCCGCATGACGGCCTCGCGCGCAGCGCCGCGCGCCTTGGCGCCACCGCCCGCCGCGCAGCCTGCGCGCTGGGCCTTGCAGCCTGCGCGCTGGGCCGCGCCGCTGGCGTGGCTGGGCGGCTGGTGGAAGGTAGTCGAGCTCGGCGCGCTGCTGCTCGCGCTGGCGCTGGCGCCGTCGTCGTATGCGCGCGTGCGCCGGCCGGCGCTGATGCGGCAGCTGACGCAGGATGCGAGCTCGACGCTGCTGTGGTTCACGCTGCTGTCGGCCTTCCTCAGCCTGGTGCTGATCCGCATCGTCACCGTGACCGCGATCAGCTACGGGCTGACGCGGTATGCGATGGAGATGGTCGTTCGCGTGCTGGTGCTCGAGCTGATCCCGCTGGCCGCGGCGCTGTTCGTCGCGCTGCGCGTGAGCCTGCCGGCGGCGGCCGAGCTGGTCGGGCTGCGCCGCCGCGCCGGGCTGGACGCGGCGGCGATGCGCGCGCCGGCAATGCTCGCCGGCGAGCTGCTGCCGCGCGTGCTGGCCGGCGTCTTTGCCGTCTTGCTGCTGGCGCTGGTCAGCTGCGTGCTGGCGCTGGTGCTGGCCTATGGGTCGGTGCACGGCCTGACGCCGTTCGCGCTGGCCGGCTATACGCGCACCGTCGGGCAGGTCTTCGGCCCGGTGGTGTCGCTGATCTTCGGCCTCAAGACGCTGGCCTTCGGCGTCGTCGTCGCGCTGATCCCGGTCGCCGCGGCGGTGCACGACGCGCCGCCCGGCACGCCGCGCACGCGCGTCGAGCTGCGCGCGCTGGTGCGCATGTTCGCGCTGCTGCTGCTGATCGAGGCAGCTTCGCTGATCGGCAACTACTACTGAGAGGCCCCCCGGTCGCACGCCGATGTCCTCGCCCCCGACTGCCGATCCCGTACCCGCGCCGGCGACGCCCGAGGCCGAGGTGCCACGCCCGCTCGACCCTGGCGCGGCGGCGCCGGACCTGCCACCCGGGCTGGCGCTGCGCGCGGCGCTGCTGCTGGGGCTGCTCGTGGCGCTGTTGGCCGCTGCGGTCGTCTACCTGCTGTACGCGCGCGGCGCCTTCGAGAAGACGCAGCCGCTGGTGCTGCTGGCGGAGGACTCCGAGGGGGTCAGCGTCGGCATGGACCTCAGCTTCGCCGGCTTTCCGGTCGGGCGCGTGCGCCGGATCACGCTCGGCGACGACGGCAGCGCGCGCATCCAGGTCGACGTGCCGGTGAAGGATGCGCGCTGGCTGCGCGAGTCGAGCGTCTTCGTGCTGACGCGCGGGCTGGTCGGTGGCACCTCGCTGCGCGTCTACAGCGGCGTGCTCGACGACCCGCCGCTGCCGCCGGGCGCCGAGCGCCGCGTGCTGGCCGGCGACGCGACGAGCGAGATCCCGCGCCTGGTCGCCAGCGCGCGCGAGCTGGTCGACCAGCTCGGCGCGCTGACGCGCCCGGACGCCGACCTGGCGCGCGCGCTGGGCGAGCTGCGCCGCTTCGCCGAGCGGCTGAACGGGCCGGGCGGCGCGGTCGGCGCGGCGATCGGCGACCAGGCGCGCGCGCAGCGCGTCGCCGCGGGCGTCGAAACGTCGATCGCGCGCGCCGCGGCCCTGCTCGCGCGCCTGGACGGCGTCGTCGCGCGCACCGATGCGCGCGTGCTCGGCCCCGACGGCGTGCTGCGCGAGGTGCAGGGCGGTGTGGCCGAGCTGCGCGCGCTGCTGGCCGACACGCGCGGCAGCGTCGAGCGGCTGAACGGGGTGCTCGACGAGGTGCGCGGCATCGCCGGCGATGTGCACGGTGCGACCGCCGACCTGGACGTCCTGCGCGCCGAGGTCGAGTCCAGCCTGCGCCGCATCGACCAGCTGATCGCCGAGGTCAACCGGCGCTGGCCTTTCGCGCGCGATACGGAGCTCAAGCTGCCATGAACGCCGACCCTGCGCGATCGCGACCGCGCGGGCTCGCCCGGCCGGGGCCGCTGAAGGCGCGATGCCGCCGCGGCTTGCCGGGCCGCTGGCTGGCGCGCGCCTGGCCCGCGGCACTGGCGGCCGCGCTGGCGGGCTGCG
>JACPVA010000034.1 GCA_016191995.1 Burkholderiales bacterium
CCGCGCGCGCTGCGCGTCGGCGCGACCGTCGACGGCGAGCTGGTCCTGCAGCGCGTGCATGCGCGCGGGGTCGACCTGGGCGCGCGCGGCGCGGCGGCGGCGTTCTCGCTCCCGGCGCCGGCGCTGCCGCTGCCGGCGGCCGGCGGCGCCCCGGCGGGCCGGCCGCTGCCGCCTCCGCGCATGCTTCCCACGCCAGTGCCGGGCGCGGTGCCGACGCCCAGGCCGACGCCGGTTCCCGTCGCCACGCCGGTGCCGTCGATCCAGCCCGTGCTGCCCAACGATGATGCGGTCACCGGCGAGCCCGACGCCGACGGCGCCGACGACGAGATCCCGCCGACCTCGCCGCACACGCCGACTCGGGCGGGCTTGTTGCGACAGTGAGCCAGCGCGCCGCCTGATCGCGGCCGCTCGCGGCGGCGGGGATTAGCGGGTCCCGCGCAACCAGGATTCGCCGATCGGCGCATCGTGCCGCGGTGGGGTCGGGTCCGCATCGCCGGCATCGCCGGCATCGTTGGCGCCATCGACGTCGAAGCCGGAGTCGGCGGAGACGCGGCGCTCGCGCACGGCCGGATCCTCGCCGGAGTCCGCATGCAGGGGCTCGGCATCTGCCGCCGCGGCGTCGAGGTGCTCGTCCTCGGGCGGCAGCGCCTGCTCCGCGTCGCCCGCGCCGGCCAGCGCGCGGTCGTCGTCGCCGATCTCGTCGCGGCCGCTGGCGGGCGCCGCGTCGCCGAAGCCCGCGGCCGCGGCGCCGGTGGCCGCGGCGGCCGCGCCGTCGGCGTCGCCCTGGGCCGCGGCTGCCATCGCCGCCGGCCGCGTCGGCCCGGCGTCCTCGCCTTCGGCGAGCTCGGTCAGCAGCGCGGCGGCGCTGCGCACCAGCGGCCAGGACAGCGTCGCGCCGGTGCCGTCGGCGCATTCGAGCCCGAGCTCGAGCAGCGCGCTGGCGCGGAATAGCGCCAGCGCGCGCGTCAGCCCGCGGTGCGAGTGGCTGCGGCAGAAGACGCAGTAGTCGGTCACCGGCGTGGCGATGCGCGAGGCCGTCATCAGCGCTGCGCAGGCCGGCAGGCCGTCGATCAGCAGCAGCTGGCGCTTGCTCGCCGCCACCAGCATCGCGCCGACCATCACCGCCATGTCGAAGCCGCCGAAGGCCGCAAGCACCTCGACCGGGTCGACGACGTTGCGGTGGCGCGACTGCGCGGCGTGCATGACGCCGGCCAGATGCATCATCTGCTCGGCGTCCATCCGCCGCGGGTCGCCGGCCAGCTCGCGCACCGGCACGTCGCACAGGCGCGACAGCACCAGCGCCGCGCTCTCGTCGCCGCCCACGCCCAGCCCGGCGCAGATCAGCACGTTGCCGCGCAGCGAATCGCCGATCTCCATTCCGGCGCGCATCGCCGCATGCGCCTGGTCGACCGTCATCGCGGCGCCGGCGCGCGGGTTGCGGGTGCCGTGCGCGATCTTTCGCATCAGCAGCCGCTCGTGCGCCGGCATGTCGGCGGCGATGCCGCAGTCGACGACCGCCAGCCGCAGGCCTTGGGTGCGCGCATAGACCGCCATCGGCCAGCGCCCAGCCAGCAGCTGCTCGACCTGCTGCGGCGTGGTCGGCTGCCCGGGTGCCGCCAGGCCCTCGACCGCGATCCCATGGTCGGCCGCGAAGACGATCAGCTGCGGGTCGACGAAACGCGGCTTGAGCGTATTCATCATCAGCCCCAGCCGCAACGCCAGCGGCTCCAGCTCGCCGAGGCTGCCGGCGGCGCCGCTGCGCCGCTGCAGCTTCTCCTGCAGCGCGCGTTCGAGCAGCGGGTTGGCGCTCGGGGCGATCAGCGATCGGGTCGCGGACATGGGGATCCTCGGCGGTGGGCGGGCCGGGCCGGTCCGGCGCCTGGCGGCGCCGGGCGCAGCATACGCGAGCGCGCGAGGGCCGGCATGGACCCGGGCAGGCGCTCAGCGAAGGAAGAGCTTGTAGACCGGGTTGGCGGTCTCCTCCGCCCACGGGTAGGCCAGCGTGTGCAGGAATTGCGCGAACACGGCGTCGTCGCTGGCCGGCACCTGAATCCCGACCAGGATGCGCCCGTAGTCGGCGCCCTGGTTGCGGTAGTGGAACAGGCTGATATTCCAGCCCGGGTGCATCGCCGCCAGAAATCGCATCAGCGCCCCCGGCCGCTCGGGGAAGACGAAGCGGAACAGCCGCTCGTCGGCGGCCAGCTCGCTGCGCCCGCCGACCATGTGCCGGATATGCTCCTTGGCCAGCTCGTCGCCGCTCAGGTCGACGGTGGCGAAGCCATGGCGCTCGAACTGGCGCGCGATGCGCGCCGCCTCGTCGCGCGTGCGGATCGCGATGCCGACGAAGACATGCGCGAGCTGCGGATCCGAGATGCGGTAGTTGAACTCGGTCACCGCGTGCGGGCCGATCAGCGCGCAAAAGCGCTTGAACGAGCCGCGCTCCTCGGGGATCGTGACCGCGAACAGCGCCTCGCGCTGCTCGCCGACCTCGGCGCGCTCGGCGACGAAGCGCAGGCGGTCGAAGTTGATGTTGGCGCCACAGGTGATGGCGACGAAGGTCCTGCCCTTCAGCCCGTGGGCCGCGGCGTACTGCTTCATCCCGGCCACGCCGAGCGCCCCGGCGGGCTCCATCACGCTGCGCGTATCCTGGAAGACATCCTTGATCGCCGCGCAGACGGCGTCGGTGTCGACGCTGACGAAGTCGTCGACCAGCGCGCGCGTGAGGCGGTAGGTCTCGCGCCCGACCAGCTTGACCGCGGTGCCGTCGGAGAACAGCCCGACGTCGGCGAGCTCGACGCGCCGGCCGCGGCGCACCGAGCGCAGCATGGCGTCGGAGTCGACCGTCTGCACGCCGACGATGCGGATCTCCGGCCGCAGCGCCTTCAGGTAGGCCGCCACCCCGGAGATCAGCCCGCCGCCGCCGATGGCGACGAAGACGGCGTCGATCGGCCCGGCATGCTGGCGCAGGATCTCCATCCCGACCGTGCCCTGGCCGGCGATCACGTCCGGGTCGTCGAACGGATGGACGAAGGTCAGGCCGCGCTCGCGCTCGAGCGTCAGCGCGTGCGCGTAGGCGTCGGAGTAGCTCTCGCCGTGCAGCACGACCTCGCCGCCGCGCGCGCGCACGGCATCGATCTTGACCTTGGGGGTGGTCACCGGCATCACGATGGTCGCCTTGCAGCCGAGCTTGCGCGCGGCCAGGGCGACCCCTTGCGCGTGGTTGCCGGCCGAGGCGCAGATGACGCCGCGCGCGAGCTGCTCGGCGCCCAGGTGCGCCATCTTGTTGTAGGCGCCGCGCAGCTTGAAGCTGAAGACCGGCTGCTGGTCCTCGCGCTTGAGCAGCACGTGGTTGCCGGTGCGGCGCGACAGATCGGGCGCGGGTTCCAGCGGCGACTCGATCGCGACGTCGTACACGCGCGCGGTCAGGATGCGCTTGAGGTAGGCGTTGGCGATGCGCGCCGCGGCGGGCTTCAGCGTCGGTAAAGGCTGCGCGTTGGGTGCGGCGGCGGTCGCGGAGGGCGCAGCGGGCTTCATCGGCGGGCGATCGGTGGCGGCGCGGATGATAGGCGCTGCTGTAGGCGGGGTGGCCCGGGGCCGAACCGGCGCCTGCCGCGGCGCCGCAGCATGCCGCTGCCGGCGTAACCCAAGAAAAATGGCCCGGGACCGAGGCCCCGGGCCGAATCCACCCTTTGGGGAGGTGGAGGAGACAAGCGGCGGGCGCTGCCGCGGCATCGCCCATGCGGCGCAGTCTAGCTGCTTGCATGCTGCGGTGCAATATGCATCCCGGTCTCGCGGTTAGGGGCGGCGCTCAAAATGCGGCAACGGCGGCGCGCGGCGCCGGCCGAGTCAACCCTCGAGAGGAAGGAGCGGACGATGGAATGCAAGGTCCACTGGCAGCCGGCCGCCGGCATGGCCTTCGTCGCCGAGACCGGCAGCGGCCACCTGCTGACGATGGACGGCGCGCCCGACGGCGGCGGGCGCAACCTGGCGCCGCGACCGATGGAGACGGTGCTGGCCGGCACCGGGGGCTGCGCCGCCTACGACGTCGTGCTGATCCTCGAGCGCGGCCGGCACGACGTGCGTGGCTGCGAACTGCGGCTGCAGGCCGAGCGTGCGGCGCAGGACCCGAAGGTCTTCACGAAGATCCACATGCACTTCGTCGTCAGCGGCCGCGGCCTGCCCGCGGCCGCGGTCGCGCGCGCGATCGAGCTTTCGCACCAGCGCTACTGCTCGGCCAGCGCGATGCTGGGCAAGACGGCCGAGATCACGACCAGCCACGAGATCGTCGAGAGCTGATCGGCCGGGGAGAGGCCGCGCCCAGGCCGGATGGTGGCAGGTCGGCCGCCGCAGCCCTGAGACACTGATGCAGGTTTCGGCCGCCCGAAGTCCCTCGCGGTGCGAGTGGTCCGCGCTCGGCCCGTTGCCGACAGTCGTCGAAGTCAGTGCTTCGCTTGTCTTGGTATTCGACGTATCAGCGTGCCATGGGTGGCGGGCACCCTCCCACTCCATGTCCCCCGGGTCGGGCTGCGCCCGCCCCTCCTCCTCTACTTACGTGGGAGGGCGCCCGCCACCCATGGCCTGCCGCCGCCCGGGTATTCGACGGTCGAAGACCGCTGCGGTTGCCTGCCGAGGACAGCGGGTGCCCTTTCCCGTAAGTAGAGGAGGAGCCGGCGGCGCAAGCCGACGGCGGGGGAGCAAGCCCGGACACAAACAGTCCTGCGGACTGTTTGTGCCTGGCGAGCGCCCGGGGCACTGTCCCCGGGCATGGAGGGCAAGGGTACCCGCCGTCCTCGGCTCGCCAGGTGATGGCATGCGCACGAAAGACGAACGCCATTGAGGGGCGGCAACGGACCGGCAGCGGCCGGGTGCACGCCGGGCCCAGGCCGATCTACCGCAGGCCATCGAGCTTGGAAACACCGCCTCAGATCCGATGCGCCGTCGTCGTCATCACGCGCGCTGCGGCGCGCATCGCCCAGCGCAGCGGGGCCGGCAGCGTGTGGGCGCCGGCGGCCAGGGCCTGGTCGGCGTGGCGCGCCTCGTCGGCCTTCATCTGCCGCACGACGGCGCGCGACGCGGTGTCGGCGGCAGGCAGCCGCTTCATGTGGCCGGCCAGGTGCTCCTCGACCTGGCGCTCGGTCTCGACGACGAAGCCCAGGCTGGTGGCGTCGCCGGCGCGCCCGGCGAGCAGCCCGATGGCGAAGGCGCCCGTGTACCAGAGCGGGTTGAGCAGGCTGGGCCGCGCGCCGAGCGCCGCCAGCCGCTGCTGCGTCCAGGCCAGGTGGTCGGTCTCGTCGCGCGCGGCGGCGGCCATCTTCTGGCGCAGCGCCGGGTCGCGCGCCGTCAGCGCCTGCGCCTGGTACAGCGCCTGAGCGCAGACCTCGCCGACGTGATTGACGCGCATCAAGGCGCCAGCCTCGCGCCTCTCGACCTCGCTCAGCTCCGCCGGCGGCTCGGCGGGCGCGGGGCAGACCCGGGCGGCGTGCACCGCGCCGGCGAGCGTTCGCAGGGCATTGTCCAGGCTGACGATCATGCGATCCGCATCCATACGGGGCCGAGCATAGCGCCGGCGCGCAGTTCCGGCGGGGGCAAGCCGGGGCGCCCGCCCGGCGGATGGGCGGCCGGGATGCGTGCCAGCGCGCGGCGGTGGCCGCGGCCGCGACACCCTCCAGGCCGGGATCACGCGCCACCGGGCTCGTTGTTGTCAGGCAACAACCCTTGGGCTTTTCCGGCCCGAAACTTGGCATCCCGGCGGCGGGTCTGGTGCAATACGGGCAACTTCCGCTGAGGAGGTTGGCTCGATCAGCCCCTCGAAGGGGTTCCTCGTCGATCGGGGCCTCTCGTTCAACCTAGGAGATCCTTGCAATGAAAAAATCTCTGCTCGCCCTGGCTGCGCTGACCGCGTTCGCCGGTGCTGCTTCGGCCCAGTCGTCGGTAACCTTGTACGGCCGCGTGGACCTTTCGGGTGCCAAGAACATGGGATCCGCTGCCAAGGGCATCCAGAACGGCTCGGGCAGCCGTCTTGGCGTCCGTGGCGTGGAAGACCTGGGTGGCGGCATGTCGGCGCTGTTCAACATCGAGCATCGCTTCAATGCCGATACCGGCTCCGACAGCAGCGGCGGAGTCCGCCACTGGAACGGGCGTTCGTTCGTCGGCCTCCAGGGCGGCTTTGGCCAGGTGGTGTTCGGCCGCGAGTACAGCACGGCGTTCCTCGGCAGCCAACTCGTGGCCGACCCGTGGGGCTGGGACACGATCGTCGTTCCGCTGAATACCGCGATCACCGGCGGCGCGATTGCCAAGGTGCGCTACGACAGCTCGGCGACCTACCGCATCTCGGCGTCCGGCTTCTCGTTCGCGGCGCAGATCGCCGAAGCGACGGATACGATCTACAAGGTCAAGAACAAGCCGGTGAACTTCGCCGTCGGATATGCGAGCGGCCCGATCGCTGTCGGCCTGGGCTATGAGCGTACCGGCGAGGAAGCGGCCGGGACCGCCAAGTGGATGACTGTCCATGGCTCCTACAACCTGGGCATGGTCAAGCTCGGCGCGATGTATGGTACCGGCACCACCGCGGCCGACCACGACCACCGTTCGTGGCTGCTGTCCGCTGTTGCTCCGATGGGCGCTGGCGAGCTCCGTGCAAGCTATGGCCGCCTGAAGGACAAGACGGCGGACGTGGATGCCGCCAAGGGCTTCGCGCTCGGCTACCACTACAACATGTCCAAGCGGACCACGCTGTACGTCGACCTGGCGCGCAACACCGCGCTGACGACCGAGAAGTCCGGCTACGACGTCGGCATCAAGCACAACTTCTGATCCCCGTGCCCGCCCACGCGGCGGGCCTGGTTCAGCCTTTCGAGCCGCCCCTCGGGGCGGCTTTTTCACGCCTGCATCCGCGGCGTCCCGGGTCTTCCCCCGTGGCGCCGGGACGCCGTCCTGCGCATCATCGGCCGCT
Source organism: Burkholderiales bacterium (assembly GCA_016191995.1). Taxonomy (GTDB): domain Bacteria; phylum Pseudomonadota; class Gammaproteobacteria; order Burkholderiales; family Burkholderiaceae_C; genus Rubrivivax. Next base: position 6,953 of record JACPVA010000034.1, read on the forward strand.
TCGCCCGCCGGTCACGATCGTCCGTGACGACGGCGCGCCGAATCCCGATCGATGCTCGCCTTCGTCCTCCGTCGCCTGCTGCAAGCCGTGATCGTGATGCTCACGGTCGCATTCGTCGCCTTCATGCTGTTCCAGTATGTCGGCGACCCGGTCAGCAGCATGCTGGGGCAGGACGCGACCCCCGAGCAGCGCGAGCAGCTGCGCGCCGACCTCGGGCTGGATGCGCCGTTCCCGCTCCAGTTCGCACGCTTCGTCGGCAATGCCGTACAGGGCGAGTTCGGCATCAGCCTGCGCCAGGGGCGCAAGGTCTCGGCGCTGATCGCCGAGCGGTTCCCGGCGACGCTGGAGCTTTCCCTCGCGGCGGCGGTGATCGCGCTGGCCGTCGGCGTGCCGCTGGGGGTCTACGCGGCGCTGCGTCGAGGCGGCCTCGGCGCGCAGCTCGCGATGACCGGCTCGCTGCTCGGGGTGTCGCTGCCGACCTTCCTGATCGGCATCCTGCTGATCCTGGTGTTCGCGGTACTGCTGGGCTGGCTGCCGAGCTTCGGCCGCGGCGAGACCATCGCGCTGGGCGCGTGGAGCACCGGCTTGCTGAGCGCCGACGGCTGGCTGCACCTGATCCTGCCGGCGCTGACCCTGTCGATCTTCCAGCTCGCGCTGATCCTGCGCCTGGTGCGCGCCGAGATGCTGGAGGTGCTGCGCACCGACTACATCAAGTTCGCGCGCGCGCGCGGCCTGCCGGACCGCATCGTCCACTTCGGCCACGCGCTGAAGAACACCCTGGTGCCGGTGATCACGATCACCGGGCTGCAGCTCGGCGGGCTGATCGCGTTCGCGATCATCACCGAGACGGTCTTCCAGTGGCCAGGCATGGGGCTGCTCTTCATCCAGGCGGTGCAGTTCGCCGACATCCCGGTGATGTCGGCCTACCTGTGCCTGATCGCGCTGATCTTCGTGCTGATCAACCTGGCGGTCGACCTGCTGTACTTCGCCGTCGACCCTAGGCTGCGCGTCGAGCGGCCGGGTGCGGCGCACTGAGGCAAGCCGCACGCACGCATCCGCCGCCCGCGCGATCCAGCACCTGCCCGCCCCATGAACGACCCCACCGCCAACGCCGCCAACACCGCCCGCGCCGCGCCCGGCGCGGTCGCGCGGATGCTCGACAGCGACGTCTGGCACAGCTTCAAGGGCTCGCCGGTGGCGATGCTCGCTGCGCTCGCGGCGGCGCTGTGTCTCTTCGTCGCCTTGTTCGCGCCCTGGGTCGCACCCTTCGACCCCTACGACCTGGCGGCCATCGACCTGATGGACGCGCGGCTGCCGCCGGCGTGGATGGAAGGCGGCGACGCCCGCTACTGGCTCGGCACCGACGACCAGGGGCGCGACATCCTGTCGACGATCATCTACGGCGCGCGCATCTCGCTGGCGGTCGGGCTGGCGGCGGTGGCGCTGTCGGTGGTGCTGGGGGTCGTGCTCGGGCTGGTGTCCGGGTTCGTCGGCGGACGGCTGGACGCCTTCATCATGCGCGTGTGCGACGTCATGCTGTCGTTCCCGGCGCTGCTGGTGGCGCTGCTGATCGACGGCATCGGGCGCGCGATGTTCCCCGGCGCGCACGATACGCTGGCGTTTGCGGTGCTGGTGTTCGCGATCGCGCTGACGGGCTGGGTCAAGTTCGCGCGCACCGTGCGCGGCTCGACGATGGTCGAGCGGCAGAAGGAGTACGTGCAGGCGGCGCGCGTGATCGGCGTGTCGGGCCCGCGCATCATGCTGCGCCATGTGCTGCCCAACGTGATGGGGCCGGTGCTGGTGCTGACGACGATCGACATCGGGCAGGCGATCCTGATCGAGGCGACGCTGTCGTTTCTCGGCGTCGGCGTGCCACCGACGACGCCGTCGCTCGGCACGCTGATCCGCATCGGCGGCGACTTCCTGTTCTCCGGCGAGTGGTGGATCACGGTCTTCCCGGGCGCGATGCTGGTGCTGATCGCGCTGTCGGTGAACCTGCTGGGCGACTGGCTGCGCGATGCGCTGAATCCCAGGCTGCGATGACCCAGCCCCTGCTCGAAGTGCGCCACCTGCGGGTGGAGTTCCCGACCCGCCGCGGCACGCTGCTGGCGCTGGACGATATCTCGTTCGACATCGCGCCGGGCGAGATCCTGGGTGTCGTCGGCGAGTCCGGCGCCGGAAAGTCGCTGACCGGCGCGGCGATCATCGGGCTGCTGGAACCGCCCGGGCGAATCGCCGGCGGCGAGATCGTGTTCGACGGCCGGCGCATCGACAACCTGCCCGCCGACGCGATGCGCAAGCTGCGCGGGCGTCATATCGGCGCCATCTTCCAGGACCCGCTGACCTCGCTCAACCCGCTGTACACGATCGGCCGCCAGCTCGTCGAGACGATCCGCCAGCACCTGCCGATGAGCGAGTCCGACGCCCGCCAGCGCGCGATCGGGCTGCTGCAGGAGACCGGCATCCCGGCCGCCGAGCAGCGCATCGGCCATTACCCGCACCAGTTCAGCGGCGGCATGCGCCAGCGAGTCGTCATCGCGCTGGCTCTCGCGGCCGGGCCGCGGCTGATTGTCGCCGACGAGCCGACGACGGCGCTGGATGTGTCGATCCAGGCCCAGATCATCTCGCTGCTCAAGCGGCTGTGCCGGGATCACGGCGCGGCGGTGATGCTGGTGACGCACGATATGGGCGTGATCGCCGAGACCTGCGACCGCGTCGCCGTGCTGTACGCCGGCCGGGTGGCCGAGATCGGCCCGGTGGCCGAGGTCATCCACAGGCCGGCGCACCCCTACACGGTCGGGCTGATGGGGTCGATCCCGGCGATGGACGAGGACCGCGAGCGGCTGCTGCAGATCGACGGCGCGATGCCGCGACTGAACGCGATCCCGAGCGGCTGCGCGTTCAACCCGCGCTGCCCGCAGGCCTTCGACCGCTGCCGGCGCGAGCGGCCGGACCTGATGCCGGCCGGCGCGACGCGCGCCGCGTGCTGGCTCGTCGACCGCGCCGCGGGTGCTGCCGGGCAGGCCGCATGACGTCTTCGACGCCCGTCGCCGCAGACGGCCGTGCCGGCACCGCGCCGCAGGCGATGGGCGCGCCGGCCGGCCGTGCGCGCGCGCTCGTCGAGGTGCACGACCTGGCCAAGGTCTTCGACGTCTCCGCGCCTTGGTTGAACCGCATCGTCGAGCGCAAGCCGCGCCAGTTCGTGCACGCGGTCGACGGCGTGTCGTTCGCGATCGCGCGCGGCCACACGCTGGCGCTGGTCGGCGAATCGGGCTGCGGCAAGAGCACGGTCGCGCGGCTGCTGGTCGGCCTGTACGCGCCGACGCGCGGGCGCGTGGTGTTCGACGGCGTCGATACCGCCGAGCCGGCGACCACGGCCGACAAGCGCGCGCTGCACCGGCGCATGCAGATGATCTTCCAGGATCCGTACGCCAGCCTCAACCCGCGCTGGAAGGTGCTCGACATCGTCGCCGAGCCGTTGCGCGAGCATGGGCTGATCACGGGCCAGAAGGCGCTGAAGACGCGCGTCGGCGAGCTGCTGCGCGAGGTCGGGCTGGCCGCGCCCGACGCCGAGAAGTTCCCGCACCAGTTCAGCGGCGGCCAGCGCCAGCGCATCTCGATCGCGCGCGCGCTGGCGACCAAGCCTGAGTTCCTCGTCTGCGACGAGCCGACTTCGGCGCTGGACGTGTCGGTGCAGGCGCAGGTGCTCAACATCATGAAGGACCTGCAGCGCGAGCTGGGGCTGACCTACCTCTTCATCTCGCACAACCTGGCGGTGGTGCGGCATGTGGCCGACGAGGTCGGGGTGATGTACCTGGGGCGGCTGGTCGAGCTGGCGCCCAAGCGCGCGCTGTTCAGCGCGCCGCGCCACCCCTATACGCGGATGCTGCTCGACGCGATCCCCGACATCCGCATGACCGGCCGCGCGCGCACGCCGGTGCAGGGCGAGGTGCCCAACCCGCTGAGCCCGCCCGCCGGCTGCGCCTTCCATCCGCGCTGCCCGCACGCGAATGCGCGCTGCAGCCAGGAGCGGCCGGCGTTGCTGGCGTTGGATGGCTGCGTGCAGGTGGCATGCCATGCAGTGCAGGAGGGGAGGATCTGAGCCCTTGAGGTTTGCGACGCTCTCGCGAGCCGAGGACGGCGGGTGCCCTCTCCCTCCATGCCCGGGGACAGTGCCCCGGGCGCTCGCCAGGCACAAACAGTCCGCAGGACTGTTTGTGTCCGGGCTCGCTCCCCCGCCACCGGCCTTCGGCCGCTGGCTCCTCCTTTACTTCCGGGAGAGGGCACCCGCCGTCCTCGGCTGGCACCCGCAGAGGTTTTCGGCGGTCTCGAATACCTGTGCGGTGCTCGCGAAGCCGGGACCCGGCCGGCCCGGTCCCGGCTTCGTTGCTCGGATCGTCGCAAGAGTGGGCGACAGGCAGCACCCGCTGCACGAGAGGTGCGGAGACCCGCTTGCTCAGCCCGAGATCAGCCGCTCGCCCGCAAACAGCGACTCGATCACCTCGCGCTCACGCACCAGCACCGCTTCGCCGCGGACGATCATGACCTCGGCCGCGCGTGGCCGCGAGTTGTAGTTGCTCGCCATCGTCATGCCGTAGGCGCCGGCGGACAGCACGGCCAGGATGTCGCCCGGCTCGACCGTCAGCGCCCGGTCGCGCCCCAGCCAATCGCCGGACTCGCAGACCGGCCCGACGACGTCCCACACGCGCGCCGGCCCGGCGCGCTCGACGCAGGGCTCGATCGCCATCCAGGCCTCGTACATCGCCGGGCGGACGAGGTCGTTCATCGCCGCGTCGACGATGCAGAAGTTCCTCGCCGCGCCGGGCTTGAGGTACTGCACCTCGGTCAGCAGCACGCCGGCGTTGCCGACCAGCGAACGCCCGGGCTCCAGCAGGATCTCGCGCGTGCCGAATCCGCGCGCATCCAGCCGCGCCAGCATGCGCGCGACCAGCGCATCGGCCGCCGGCGGCGACTCGTCGGCGTAGCGGATGCCCAGCCCGCCGCCGAGGTCGATGTGCGCCAGCACGATGCCCTCGGACTCGACCGCCGCGACGAGGTCGAGCATCCGGTCCAGCGCGTCGACGAAGGGCTCGGCCTGCGTGATCTGCGATCCGATGTGGCAGTCGATGCCGGTCACGCGCAGCCCGGGCAGCGACGCCGCCAGCCGGTAGGCGGCCAGTGCCTCGTCGTGCGCGATGCCGAACTTGTTGTCGCGCAGCCCGGTCGAGATGTAGGGGTGCGTGCCGGCGTCGACGTCGGGGTTGACGCGCAGGCTGACCGGCGCGGTCGCACCCAGCTCGACTGCGACCGCCGACAGCCGCTGCAGCTCGGCCAGGCTCTCGACGTTGAAGCCTCGCACGCCGGCGTCCAGCGCCTGCCGCATCTCGGCGCGCGTCTTGCCGACACCGGAGAAGACGATGCGCGATGCCGGCATGCCGGCGGCGAGCGCGCGCGCCAGTTCGCCACCGGAGACGATGTCGGCGCCGCAGCCGGCGCGGGCGAAGGTCTGCAGCACCGCGAGGTTGGCGTTCGCCTTCATCGCGTAGCACAGCAGGTGGCGTCGGCCCGCGAGCGCGCGCTGGTAGGCGGCGAGCGCATCGAGCATCGCCGCCTGCGAATAGACGTACAGCGGCGTGCCGAATCTGCGCGCCAGCTCGGCCAGCGGCACACCGCCCAGCCGCAGCGCGCCGTCCGCGCGCGCCAGATGCGGGGCGCCGGGCAGCATCGCCGGCATCAGCGCGCCGGCGCGGTGTGCGCGCCGGCTGCCGCCTTGCGGTCGCGCGTGGCCCCGTCGTCCGCGGACGGCTTGGCCGCATTGGCTGCGGCCGGCGCGGGAGCGGCCGTCGCCGGTGGCGGCAGCACGAGCGGGCCCTTCTGCCCGCAGGCCGCGCCGAGCAGCGCGGCCAGCGCGAGCGCGGCCTTCGGCGCGAAAAGTCGCCGCGCGACCGGCAAAGCCTGCGAGGCCGGGAGGGCGGGGGCCAAGCAGGAGGTATTTCGCATCGCGCGAATTCTACCGAGCGGGCCCGCGACGACGGCCGCTGCGGGCGCCACCCCGCCATCGCGACCGGCGGCGGCGTGCACACCGGTGCTGCGGCCCCGCACGGGGCGCGGCAGTGACTTCCTCAGCGCCGGAAGAGGTCGAGGATGCTGCCGCGCTCCTCGGGCGTCGTCGGCTCGGGTGTCGTCGGCTCGGGCCGGTGACTTTCCATGCCGACGCTGCGCACGCCGGCGCCGCCGGCGAACTCCTCGAATACCCAGCCGTGCGGCTCGCGCACGACTCCAGCCGCAGGCTCGAGCGGCGCCACCGGGACGCCAGTGAGTGCCTCGCGCATGAAGTCGATCCACACCGGCAGCGCCAGCCGCCCGCCGGTCTCGCGCGCGCCGAGCTTGCGCGGCGTGCTGTGGCCGACCCAGACGACGCCGACCAGCGTCGGCTGGTAGCCGGCGAACCAGGCGTCGACCGACTCGTTGGTGGTCCCGGTCTTGCCGTACAGGTCGTCGCGGCGCAGCGCGCGCTGCGCCGCCGCCGCCGTGCCCGAGCGCGTGATCTCCTGCAGCAGCGAGCTCATCACGAAGGCGTTGCGATCGCTGATCGCGCGCGTCGACTCCTCGAGCTTCGGCATTGCGGTTTCCACCAGCACATGGCCCTGCGGGTCGCTGATGCGGTCGATCAGCCGCGGCGCCAGCAGATGGCCGCCATTGGCGAATACGGCGTAGGCGCTGGCCATCTGCAGCGGGGTCACGCTGCCGGCGCCGAGCGCCATCGTCAGATACGGCGGGTGCTTGGCGCGCTCGAAGCCGAAGCGCGTGATCCAGCCCTGGGCGTAGTCGGGCCCGATCGACTGCAGCACGCGGATCGAGACCATATTCTTGGACTTGGCCAGCGCGCGCACCAGCGGCATCGGCCCCTCGAAGTCGCCGTCGTAGTTCTTCGGCTCCCAGGGCTTGTCACCGGTGAACTCGGCGTCGAAGTACAGCGGCGCGTCGTTGACGATCGTCCCCGGGCCGAAGCCCTTCTCCAGCGCCGCCGAATAGATGAAGGGCTTGAACGCCGAGCCCGGCTGGCGCTGCGCCTGCGCCGCATTGTTGAACTTGTTGCGCTCGAAGTCGAAGCCGCCGACGAGCGCGCGCAGCGCGCCGCTGCGCGGGTCCAGCGCGACCAGCGCGCCCTCGACCTCCGGGCGCTGGGTCAGCGTCCACTGGCCCTTGTCGCCCTGCAGCGCGCGCACGACCGCGCCGCGGCGGATGCGGACCTGCGGTGCGGCGCTCGCCGACAGGCCCGAGCGCACCGGCTGAAGCCCGTCGCCGCTGATTCGGATGAGCTCGCCGGACTGCAGCATCGCGCGCACCTCGCCCGGCGAGGCCTCGAGCACGACCGCGGCGCGCAGCTCCTGCTCGTCCGGGTGCTCGGCCAGCACCTCGACGATGCGCGCATCCAGCGCTGCCGGATCCGACGGCAGGTCCACGACTGCCTCCGGGCCGCGGTAGAACTGGCGCTGCTCGTAGACCAGCAGCCCGCGGCGCAGCGCCGCATGCGCCGCGCGCTGCAGCCGGCTGTCGATGCTCAGGTGCACGTCCAGCCCGCGCGTGTAGGCCTCGTCGCCGTACTGGGCGTGCACCAGCAGCCGCGCCATCTCGGCGGCGTGCTCGGCGTGCAGCGCATCCGGCGGCGGGGCGCGGTAGTGCAGCGTCTCGGCCAGCGCTGCGGCATGCTGCTCGCGCGTCACGAATCCGGCCTCGAGCATGCGGTCGATGACGTAGCGCTGGCGCACCACCGCGCGCTTCGGGTTGGCGAAGGGGTTGTAGGCCGAAGGCGCCTTCGGCAGCCCGGCCAGCATCGCCGCCTCGGCGACGCTGAGCGCGTCCAGCGGCTTGCCGTAGTAGATCTCCGCCGCGGCCGCGAACCCGTGCGCGCGCTGGCCGAGGAAGATCTGGTTCATGTACAGCTCGAGGATCTGGTCCTTGCTCAGCAGGCTCTCCATCTTCAGCGCCAGCAGGACCTCGTAGATCTTGCGCGTGAAGGTCTTCTCGCTGGAGAGGTAGAAGTTGCGCGCGACCTGCATCGTGATCGTCGACGCGCCCTGGCTGCGCGCATCGCGCAGGTTCTCCAGCGCGGCGCGCGCCAAGCCCTTGAAGTCCACGCCGGGGTGGTCGTAGAAACGCTCGTCCTCGGCCGCCAGCACGGCGTGTTTCATGACTGCGGGGATGCGGTCGATCGGCGTGAAGTGGCGCCGCTCCTCGCCGAACTCGCCGATCTGCACGCCGTCGGCGGTGAAGACGCGCAGCGGCAGCTTGGGCCGGTAGTCGGTCAGGCTGTCGATGCTCGGCAGCTTGGGGTAGGCCACGGCCAGCGCGACCGCGACCAGCAGCAGCACGACCAGCGGCAGCGCCAGCACGATTCCGGCGACCCACGCCAGCGCGCGCGCCAGCCAGTGGCGGGCGCCGGGGGCGGCGGCTTCGGACTCGGCGGGCATCGGCGGCGCGTATCGGTCGTGAATTATAGAAACCGGCCGTGCCGCCACCGGCCGTGAGATGTGTCACGCGCCGCCGCACCGGGGCGCGGGACAACCCTCAGCGGTGATTTGCGGCTTGTTTCAGCCGCTGTTCCGGGCGTCGGCCCGCCGCAACGACGGGCAGACTGGCGCTGGCCGTTTTCCTTTGGTGCACAAAGGCTTTACTGCTAGCATTGAAGTGACTTCTTAAGTGCGCGCGAGTGCGCCGGAAGCCTGACCATAACCCCGGGGGGTCGAACACCGTGAGTTTTCTGGATGTCCTCCTGGGACGCAGACATCCGCCGGCGATCGGCCTGGACATCAGCTCCTCGAGCGTCAAGCTGGTCGAGCTCGGCCAGTCGGCCAGCGGCGAGTATGTCCTCGAGCGCATGGCCTCGGAGCCGTTCGAGAAGGGCTGGATCGCCGACGGCCAGATCGAGAAGCTCGACGAGGTCGCCGATGCGGTGCGTCGCGTCGTCGGCAAGAGCGGCACCAAGACCCGCAACGTCGTGATGGGGATGCCGCCGTCGGCGGTGATCACCAAGAAGATCGTCCTGCCCGCCGGCCTGCGCGAGGAGGAGATGGAGCTGCAGGTCGAGTCCGAGGCCAACCAGTACATCCCGTTCTCGCTCGACGAGGTCGCGCTGGACTTCTGCGTCGTCGGCCCGAGCGCGACCTCCGCCGGCGACGTCGATGTGCTGATCGCCGCCAGCCGCAAGGACCGTGTCCAGGACCGCCAGGGCCTGGCCGAGTCCGCCGGACTGAAGCCGATCGTGCTCGACGTCGAGTCGCACGCCTCGAGGCTGGCGATGGGCCGCATCATCGCCGGCCTGCCGAACGAGGGCCGCGATGCGCTGGTGGCGCTGTTCGAGATCGGTGCCGACACCACGAGCCTGAAGGTGCTGCGCGACGAGGAGCTGCTGTACGACCGCGACCAGGCCTTCGGCGGCGCGCAGCTGACGCAGCTGATCAGCCGCCAGTACGGTTTCTCGTTCGAGGAGGCCGAGGCCAAGAAGCTCAGCGGCGACCTGCCCGAGGACTACGAGAGCGGCATCCTGGTGCCGTTCGTCGACAGCCTGTCGCAGGAGATCGGGCGCGCGCTGCAGTACTTCTTCACCAGCACACCGCACCACAAGGTGCACTACGTGATGATGGCCGGCGGCACCGCGACGCTGCCCGGGCTGAAGGACCGCGTGACCGACCTGACCGGCTTCGCGGCGATGGTCGTCAACCCGTTCGAGGGCATGCAGCTCGGCCCCGCGGTGCGCGAGAGCCGGGTGCGGCGCGAGGCGCCGTCGTACCTGACCGCCTGCGGGCTGGCGATGCGGAGGTTCGCGCAGTGATCCTGATCAACCTCCTGCCGCACCGCGAGGCGCGGCGCGCGCGGCGCAAGCAGGCCTTCTTCGCCACGCTGGGCGCCGCCGCGGTCGCCGGCGCGGTCGCCGCCGGCGCCTGGTGGACGGCGGTCGAGCAGGCGCGGGCGGCGCAGGACTCGCGCAACGACTTCCTCGGTGCCGAGATCAAGCGCCTGGAGGCGCAGATCAAGGATATCGCCTCGCTGCGCGAGGAGATCGACGCGCTGAAGGCGCGCCAGGCTGCGGTCGAGGACCTGCAGAACGACCGCAACATCCCCGTCTACCTGCTCGACGAGCTGGTGCGCCATGCGCCCGAGGGCGTCTACCTGACCGCGATCCGCCAGACCGGCAGCACGGTGGCCGTCACCGGTGTCGCGCAGACCAACGAGCGCGTCTCCGAGATGCTGCGCAACGCCAGTTACAACGCCACCTGGCTCGAGCGCCCCGAACTGGTCGAGATCAAGGCCGCCAACGTCACCACCACCGGGCGCGAGGCGCGGCGCCTGTACGAGTTCTCGATGCGGCTGTCGATCAAGCGGCCGCAGCCCGCGGGCGAGACCGGCGATGCACCGGCCGGTGCGCCGGCGCGCGCCACCGGCACACGTGCCTCCTGAGCCTCACGATGGCCACGACCAATCCCCCCAAGACCAGCCCGGAGCTCTCGGCGCGGCTGGAGCGCGCGGCGGCGCAGTTCCGCGGCCTGGACATGCGCGAGCCGGGCCAATGGCCGATCCTGCCGAAGGCCGCGGCCTGGCTGGGCGCGGCGCTGGCAGTGCTGGCCGCCGGCTGGTGGTTCCTCGTCGCCCCGGCGACCGAGGAGCTGGACGCCGCGCGGGCGCGCGAGGAGTCGCTCAAGTCGGACTACCGCGCCAAGGTCGCGCAGGCGGTCAACCTCGCCGAGCTGCGCAAGCAGAAGCTGCAGGTCGAGGAGTACGTCACGCAGCTCGAGAAGCAGCTTCCCGGCAAGGCCGAGATGGACGCCCTGCTGTCCGACATCAACCAGGCCGGGATCGGCCGCGGGCTGTTGTTCGAGCTGTTTCGTCCCGGGCAGGTCGAGCTCAAGGACTACTACGCGGTGCTGCCGATCACGCTGCGCGTGTCGGGCCGCTACCACGACTTCGGCTCGTTCGCCGCCGACATCTCCAACCTCTCGCGCATCGTGACGCTGCAGAACCTGTCGATCTCCACGCCGACCGGGCGCGACGCCCTGCCGGGCGGCGCGCTCGTGATGGAAGCCACCGCGCGCACCTACCGCTACCTCGACACGAGCGAGGTCGAGGCGCAGAAGAAGAGCAAGGCCGATGCCGCCGCGAAGGCCGCGAAGGCCGGCGCCGGAGGGCGCACGTGAGCGCCGCCGTGCGATCGCGCACCTGCGCCCGCGGCCGGCACGGCCGGGGCGCGGCCGCGCTGGCCCTCACCGCCGCGCTGGCCTGGCTGGCGGGCTGCAGCGCCGGCCACGACGAGCTGCAGTCGTGGATGGAGCAGCAGCGGCGCGAGGTGCGCCCCAACGTCAAGCCGCTGGAGGCGCCGAAGCCCTTCACCCCGGCCCCGTATGCCGGGATCGACGCGACCGACCCGTTCAGCCCGCAGAAGATGTCGGTCGCGCTGCGCGTCGAGGCGCGCGCCGCCAGCTCGCTGCTGGCCAGCGAGCTCAACCGCCGGCGCGAGCCGCTCGAGGCCTTCCCGCTGGACAACATGCGCATGGTCGGCAGCGTCCAGCGCGAGGGCCAGCCGACCGCGCTGCTGCGCGTCGGCGAGCTGCTCTACCAGGTCAAGGTGGGCGACTACCTGGGCCAGAACTACGGACGCGTCCTGCGCATCGACGAGACCGAGATCGCCCTGCGCGAGGTCGTGCAGGACGCCGCCGGCGAATGGATCGAGCGTCCCGCCAGCCTGCAGCTGCAGGAGGGGGCGGCGCGATGAAGACAGGCAAGGAGAACCGCATCATGCGCAACTGGGGTGCCGCGCTGGCAGCCGTCGTCGTCGGCTGTGCGATGCCGCTGGCGGCATGGGCGCAGAACGCGATCCGCTCGATCACCAGCACCCAGCAGGCGGGCGCCGAGGTCGTCCGCATCGAGCTCAAGGAGCCGCTGGCGGCGCTGCCGCGCGGCTTCGCGATCCAGCAGCCGCCGCGCATCGCGGTCGACCTGCCGGGTGTCGGCAACGAGATGGCCGACAACCGGGTCGAGCTCAACCAGGGCAACCTGCGCTCGGCGATCGTCGCGCAGTCGGGCGACCGTACGCGGCTGGTGCTCTCGCTCAAGCAGCCCGCCGGCTACCAGGCGCGGCTCGAGGGCAATGCGCTGGTCCTCGTCGTCGAGGCCGGGACGACCTCGGTGGCGCAGGCGCCGGGCGAGCCTGTGCACTTCGCGCCGAGCCAGAATGCCACGCCGCAGGCGCTGCGCGACATCGACTTCCGGCGCGGGCCCGACGGCGCGGGGCGCGTCATCGTCGCGCTGCCCGACGCGCGGACCGGCGTCGACATCCGCCAGCAGGGCCAGAGCCTGGTCGTCGAGTTCCTGCGCGCGAAGCTGCCCGAGCCGCTGCGCCGGCGGCTGGACGTGACCGACTTCGGCACCCCGGTGCAGACCGTCACCGCCACCCAGAGCGGCGACAACGTGCGCGTGACGGTGCAGCCGCGCGGCGAGTGGGAGCACAGCGCCTACCAGACCGACGACCAGTTCGTGCTCGAGGTGCGGCCGATGCAGGTCGACCCGAACAAGCTTGTGCAGGGGCCTGGCTTCCAGGGCGAGAAGCTGAGCCTGAACTTCCAGAATATCGAGGTGCGGGCGCTGCTGCAGGTGATCGCCGACTTCACCAACTTCAACGTCGTCACCAGCGACACCGTCACCGGCAGCGTCACGCTGCGGCTGAAGGACGTGCCCTGGGACCAGGCGCTGGACATCATCCTGCAGAGCAAGGGCCTGGGCGTGCGCAAGAACGGCAACGTGCTGTGGATCGCGCCCAAGGACGAGCTCGCCGCCAAGGAGCAGCTCGATCTGGAATCGCGCAAGAAGATCGAGGAGCTGGAGCCGCTGCGTACGCAAGCCTTCCAGCTCAACTACACCAAGGCCGAGGAGGTCGCGCGCGGACTGACCGGGCAGACCAGCGGCGGCGGCGGCGGTGGTGGCGCGGCCGGAGGCGCGCAACAGGCCACGCGCATCCTGTCGCCGCGCGGCAGCGTGATCTACGAGCAGCGCACGAACCAGCTCTTCGTCAGCGACATCCCGTCCAAGCTGGAGGAGATCGCGGCGATGATCGCCAAGATCGACATCCCGGTGCGGCAGGTGCTGATCGAGGCGCGCATCGTCGAGGCCGACGACCGCTTCGGCCGCAGCCTGGGCGTCAAGCTCGGGGCGGTCGACCTGAGGCAACCGACCGGCGCCGGTTTCACCGTCGGTGGCAGCTACGACGCGGTAGGCGTGCAGACCGGGCAGCTCGCCGGGCCGATCGACTTCAGCAACTCGCAGCTCGTCAACCTGCCGGCCAACGTCAGTGCGCTCGGTGGCGCCAACGCAGCGACGATCGCGCTGTCGCTGTTCAGCTCGTCGGTCGACCGCTTCCTCAACCTCGAGATCTCCGCCCTGGAGGCCGAGGGTCGCGGCAAGATCGTCTCGAGCCCGCGCGTCATCACCGCCGACCAGGTCGAGGCGCTGATCGAGCAGGGCGAGGAACTGCCGTATCAGGCCGCGACCTCCAGCGGCGCGACGCAGATCCAGTTCCGCAAGGCCAACCTGGCGCTACGCGTCACGCCGCAGATCACGCCCGAGGGCAACGTGATCCTGGACGTCGACGTCAACAAGGACAGCGTCGGGCGCCAGACCGTGGCCGGCTTCGCGATCGATACCAAGCATGTCAAGACGCAGGTGCTGGTGGAAAACGGCGGCACCGTCGTCATCGGCGGCATCTTCACGCAGACCGAGCGCAACGAGGTCAACAAGGTGCCGCTGCTGGGCGACATCCCGGTCGCCGGCGCGCTGTTCCGCAACAAGCTGAAGCAGACCAACCGCACCGAGCTGCTGGTCTTCCTGACCCCCAAGATCGTCACCGACCGCTCGGCGGCTCGCTGAAAGAGGTTTTCCCATGAGGTTCAGTGGCTCGATCGCGCGCGCGGCGCGCTGGCTGGGCGCGGCGGCCCTGGCATTGGCGCTGGCGGCCTGCGGCGGCGGCAGCGGCGAATGCAATCCCGTCTATGGCAACTGCCCGGGCGATGGCGGCAGCGGCGGCGGGGGTGGCACGGATCAGGTGCTGGGCCTGAGCATGCAGCTGCTCGATGCCGGTGGCCAGCCGACGACCTCGGTCGTCCTCGGGCAACCCTTGCGCGCGACCGCCGTGCTGACGCTGGACGGCAAGGCGATGGCCTCCGAGATCGTCCAGTTCGGCATCGAGCAATCGGCCGACCTGGTCAAGATCGATCCGGTCACCGGCTCGCAGCTGACCGATGCCAGCGGCAGTGCCAGCGTCACGGTCAACTCGCTCGGCAGCGCGACGGGGGCCGGGCGCATCGTCGCGCTGGCGCGCGTCGGCGACCTCGAGGCGACCGCGTCGGCCAACTTCTTCACCACCGGCGGGACGACGCCGCAGCCGACCACGCTGACGCTGGGTGCGGTGCAGGTCCTGCCCGGCAGCGTTTCCGCCTACGGAACCGCCGGCATCAAGGTGCAGGTGCTGCAAGGCGGACTTCCCTACACGGGCGGCCCGGTCGAAGTGAGCTTCAGCAGCTCCTGCCCCGCCGGCAAGGCCACCGTCACGACCAGCGCCACGACTCAGCCCAGCGGCCTGGCCGAGGCGACCTTCGTCGACAACGGCTGCGCGCAGACTGCCGATGCGGCGGTCAACATCACGGCGACGATTGGTACCGACACCAAGTCCGGATCGCTGACGGTGCTGGCGCCGACGACCGGCAGCCTGCGCTTCGTCGAGGCCGATCCCGAGGACAAGTCGATCACGCTGCGCGGCCAGGGCGGCATCGGCCGGCAGGAGAACGCGATCCTGACCTTCAGGCTGGTCGACGTCGCCGGCCAGGGCGTGGCCAATGCCGACGTTTGCTTCGACGCGTCGACCTACGTCGGCGGGCTCAATATCGATGGCTTCAGCCCGGACAAGAAGCCCGACCCGCAAGGCTCGACCGAACTGTGCGGCAGCGACAACCTCAGCATCGTGCGCTACGTCAAGCGCAGCAATGCCGACGGCACCGTCACCGTGCAGGTCAATTCGGGCACCGTGCCGACGCCGGTCCGGGTGCGCGCGCGTGCGCTGTACCCGGCGGGTGCGACGACCGCGCTGCAGACCTACTCGGACACGCTGTCGATCTCGACCGGCCTGCCGCTGCAGCGCTCGTTCTCGCTGTCGGTCGACAAGGCCAATATCGACGGCGGCAATATCGACGGCGAGATCGCCACCGTCACGGTGCGGCTCGCGGACCAGTTCTCCAACCCGGTGCCCGACGGCACGGTGGTCAGCTTCATCGGCTCCGGCGCGTCGGTCTGCACGGCCGACAAGGGATCGTGCAAGACCGTCGATGGCGGCTGCTCGTGCAATGTCGTGTCGCAGGCGCGCCGGCCGCTGGACAACCGCGTCATCGTCAGCGCCTACGCGGTCGGGCTGGAGGACTTCGACGATCGCAATGGCGACAACGAGTACACGCCGGGCGTCGATGGCTTCCGCACCAGCGGGGTCGATCGCCAGGATCTGGGCGATGCCTTCGTCGACGCGAACAAGGATGGCCAGGTGGCCGACAACTCGCCGTCCGGCGCGATCAACCCGACGATCAACGGCGATACCGACATCCTGATCCCGTTCCGGCAGGAGCTGGGTTTCCGGCGCGACGGCGACGGCGTACGCGGCCTGGCACACATCCGCGCGTCGACCGTGATCTACCTGAGCCAGTCGTCGTCCGCGGGTGACCCGACCGTGGTCGTGCCGCTGGCGAACCTCAGCGAGGAGCGCGAACTCGTCAGCGGCGACCCCGTCGGCGGCTACTTCGTGCGCCTGAAGCCCGTCTGCCCGGAGGGTGCGGTGCTGCCGGATGCCGCGCTGTCGATGGCGCTGGATGACGGCATCGGCAACCCGATGGCTGCCGGGACCTCGCTGCTGGCGGTCGACCCTTCCACCAACATCTTCACCGGGGGGTTCCGGCCGTCGAGCGTGCTGGCCGCGGGATCGCGGCCGCCGAGCCCGCTGGCGGATCTGCCGAACCTGCCCAAGCACTGGCCCGACGGGACCGGAATGATCACGACGAGCCACGGCATCACGGTGCGCGGCGTCCAGGACAAGTGCAGCGGCGAGGCGCGCTTCTTCCTGCAGGTGACCTCGCCGAAGGGCGCGGCGGCGATGGCCCGCGTGCTTTACGAGGGCGAACCCCGGGTCGTCGAGCGGAGAGCCTTCGACGTACGGTATCGGGACCTGAGGACGGTCGAATTCGAGCCTTCAGCATCCGGCAAGCTGAAGGTCGAGCTGAATCCCGGCACCTGGGTCGGGCCCGTCGGCGAAGCTCCCACGAAGGTCGAGGTCGATTGGGGCGATGGCCAGACCGACGATGTCAGGCTGGTCGGCAGCCATACCTACGACGCGAGCTTCGCCGGCAAGCCCGTGACGATCACGGTCACGGTGACGGTCGGCGGTCGGACCGATCGCGGGACGCGAAGTGTCTTCGTCACCAACTGACGTCCCATGCCAGATCATGCGCCCGTGCCGAGAGGAGCCATCTCGATCGCCCTCGTCGGCATGCCCGGCTGCGGCAAGTCCACGGTCGGGCGGCATCTGGCGCGAAGCCTCGGCATGCGATTCGTCGACAGCGACGCCGAGGTCGAGCGCCGCGTCGGCTGCAGCATCCGCGACTACTTCGACCGCGCCGGCGAGGACGCCTTCCGCGATCTCGAGCAGCAGGCGATCAGCGAGCTGACCGCCGCCGACGCCGTCGTGCTCGCCACCGGCGGTGGCGCGGTGCTGCGCCAGCCCAATCGCGACGCGCTGCACGCGCGCTGCCAGGTGTTCTACCTGCGCGCCAGCCCCGAGGACCTGTTCCGGCGCCTGAAGCGCGACACCACGCGCCCGCTGCTGCAGGTCGCCGACCCGCTGCGCCGGCTGCGCGAGATGTTCCGCGAGCGCGACCCGCTGTACCGCCGTACCGCGCACTTCGTCGTCGAGACGCCGCGGCCGTCGGTGCCGGCGCTGATCAATATGGTGCTGATGCAGCTCGAGGTGCTCGGGCTGGTCGACCCGGCGCGCGTACCGTCGCCGATCGACGCGCCCGCGCATTGATGAAAGCCCCCGGGCCGTCCGCTGCGCGTCAGGCACCCCGAGGGGGATGAGTCGACTCGCGGCGTGGCGGCGTCGACTCCTAAGGCGGAGCGACCGCGCGGGCCCGGGCGCCGCCCCGGCCCCGTACACTCGCCGCCGATGCGCACCTCCGTCACCGTCGATACCGGCGCGAGCCGCTACGAGATCCTGATCGGCCGCGGTGTCTGGGCCGACGCCGCGTCCTGGGACGGCCTGCCGCGCGCCGCGCACGCGGCGATCGTCAGCAATACGACCGTCGCGCCGCTGTATGCCGGGCGCGTCGCGGCGCTGCTGCAGGCGCGCTACCGCGAGGTCTGCACCGTCGTGCTGCCCGACGGCGAGGCGCACAAGGACTGGCGCACGCTGGACCTGATCTTCGACCACCTGCTGGCGCACGGCGCGGACCGCCAGACGGTGCTGTTCGCGCTCGGCGGCGGGGTCGTCGGCGACATGGCGGGTTTCGCCGCCGCCTGCTTCATGCGCGGCGTGCCCTTCGTGCAGCTGCCGACGACGCTGCTGGCGCAGGTGGACTCGTCGGTCGGCGGCAAGACCGGGATCAACCACCCGCGCGGCAAGAACATGATCGGCGCCTTCCACCAGCCGAGCCGCGTGCTGTGCGAGCTCGACACGCTGGCCACGCTGCCGGCGCGCGAGCTCAGCGCCGGCCTGGCCGAGGTCATCAAGTACGGCCCGATCGCCGACATGGGATTCCTGGACTGGATCGAGGACCAGCTCGACGCGCTGCGCGAGCGCGACCCGGCGGCACTCGCGCACGCGGTGCGGCGATCGTGCGAGATCAAGGCGCAGGTCGTCGGTGCCGACGAGAAGGAGGCCGGGCTGCGCGCGATCCTCAACTTCGGCCACACCTTCGGCCATGCGATCGAGGCCGGCGTCGGCTACGGCCGCTGGCTGCACGGCGAGGCGGTGGCTTGCGGCATGGTGATGGCGGCCGAGCTCTCGGCGCGGCTCGGGCTGGTCGATCGCGGCTTCGTCGCCAGGCTCGAGTCGCTGCTGCAGCGCGCCGGGCTGCCGACCGTCGCGCCGCCGCTCGGTGCCGGTCGCTACCTCGAGCTGATGCGGGTCGACAAGAAGGCCCTAGGCGGCGAGATCCGCTTCGTCGTCATCGAATCGCCCGGGCGCGCGGCGCTGCGCCCGGCGCCGGATGCGCTGGTGCGCGAGGTGATCGAGGCGCGCTGCGGCGCCGTCGCGTGAGCCGGGACGGCGCAACTCCCTCTGGGCCAGCGACCGCGGTCGCGAGAACGACCGTCGCGGGCCGGGCGGCCGATGCGGCAGTCGCCGGCGCTGCGGCCTCGTCGGTTGCGGCGCTGGCGCCCTGGGCCAGCGACCCCGCGCGCTCGCGCGGCCGGCGCCACCCGGCGCCGCCGCCGGACGCGCGCAGCGAGCACCAGCGCGACCGCGACCGCATCGTCCACAGCAGCGCGTTCCGCCGCCTGGTCTACAAGACGCAGGTCTTCGTCAACCACGAGGGCGACCTGTACCGCACGCGGCTGACGCACTCGCTGGAGGTGGCGCAGCTCGGGCGCTCGATGGCGCGTGCGCTGCGCCTGAACGAGGACCTGGTCGAGGCGATCGCGCTCGCGCACGACCTCGGCCACACGCCGTTCGGCCACGCCGGGCAGGATGCGCTGGACGACTGCATGGCCGCGCACGGCGGTTTCGAGCACAACCTGCAGAGCCTGCGCGTGGTCGATACGCTCGAGCAGCGCTACCCCGCGCACGACGGGCTGAACCTGAGCTTCGAGACGCGCGAGGGCATCCTCAAGCGCTGCCCGCGCGCGGTCGCGCAGAGGCTGGACGCCGTCGAGCCCGGCGGCGTGGCGCGGCGTTTCCTCGACGGCACGCAGCCCAGCCTCGAGGCGCAGCTCGTCAATCTCGCCGACGAGATCGCCTACAACGCGCACGATATCGACGACGGCGTGCGCGCCGGGCTGCTCGACTTCGAGCGCGTGGCCGAGCTGCCGCTGGTCGGACGCTTCCGCGACGAGGCGCTGGCCGAGCACCCGACGCTCGCCGGCCGGCCCGGGCGGCTGCTGCTGTTCGAGACGCTGCGCCGGATGCTGGCGGCGCAGGTCGGCGACCTGGTCGCGACCACCGCGGCGCGAGTCGAGGCGGTGGCGCCGGCGGATGCCGACGCGGCGCGGCACGCCGCGCCGCTGGTGGGCGCCAGCGACGCGATGCGCAGTGCCGGCGCCGAGCTCAAGCGCTATCTCTTCGGCGCGCTGTACCGCCACCCGCAGGTCACCGCCAGCACCGACCGTGCGCGCGAGGTCGTGCGCGAGCTGTTCGCCGCCTACCTGCGCACGCCGCACGAGCTGGCGGCCGAGTACGCCGCGCGCGCCGACCTGCCGCGCGCAGTGGCCGACTACATCGCCGGGATGACCGACCGCTTCGCGCTGCGCGAGCACGAGCGCCTGACCGGGCGGCGCGTATTCGGCGACGTGGCGGGCTGAGCCACGCCCCATCCCCCCACCGCGCACGACGCCGAAGGCCCGCCGCCATGGCCCGACTCGCGCGGCTCTGCGTCCCCGGGCTGCCGCACCTGGTGCTGCAACGCAGCGTGCACGCGCAGCCGCTGGTCCACGACGACGCGGACAGGCGCGCGCTGCACGAGGCGCTGCAGGCCGCCGCCCGCGCGCAGCAGCTTGCGGTCTGGGGTTGGGCGGTCGAGCCGCAGGCGCTTTGGCTGCTCGTCTGTCCGCCTGCCGTCGAGTCGCTGGGCCGTGCGATGCAGATGCTGGGGCGGCGCTACGTCGCCGGCTTCAACCGCCGCCACGGCCGCCAGGGTGCGCTGTGGGGTGGGCGATTCCGCGCCGCCGTGGTCGAACCGGGAGAGTGGGTGCTCACCGCACTGTGCATTATCGAGCAGGGATCGGCGGCAGATCGTGTCGGGGTCGACCCCGCGCGTGCGCCGTGGTCCAGCGCCGCGCATCATCTCGGCGCCTCGCCGGACACCTTGTTGACCGACCCGCCCGAATGGTGGGCGCTCGGCAACACGCCCTTCGAGCGCGAGCACGCCTGGCGCGCCCGGCTGCTGGCCGGCCCGGACCCGGCGCGCGCCGCCGCGCTGGCACGCGCCGTCCAGGGTGCCTGGGTGGCCGGCTCGGCTGCCTTCGCCGCCGAGGTCGAGGCGCTGGCCGGCCGCCCCGCCAAGCCCAGGCGCCCGGGGCGGCCGCCACGCAGGACGGCGACGCGCTGAGAAAGTTCGCCGCATCGGCTCCTGCATACGACAGGCGTATCGGGTACCTCAACTGGTCGAGCGGAGGAGCCGCCTGACTGCGACGGACAGCGCGGTTTCCCGGAGACCACGGTGGTATTCGACCGTCGAAAACAACGAGGTAGCCTGCCGAGGGCGGCGGGTACCCGTCCGCGTAAGTAAAGGAGGAGCCAGCGGCCGAAGGCCGGTGGCGGGGGACATGGAGCGGAAGGGTGCCCGCCGCCCTCGGCGCGCGCGCAGGCGGCAATCGCACAGTAGAGGACGCAACCAATATGTCCCCAATTCCGTAGCATCGCGGCAAGCAAGAGCCATAACCCACTCCGACCCCATTTATTCTGCTTGTGGCCGATGCTGCACTGCGGTAATCTCGCGGGCCTTTCCGGTCCGAGCTTGCTTCGCAGGCCGACCTTCCGTTCCCCGCCCCGACTCCAGGAGTGCGCCATGACCCCGGCCGCCCCCAGCCCCGAGCAACTCCGTGACGCCGCCGAGCGCGGCCTGTACGCGGCGCGCGAGCACGATGCCTGCGGCGTCGGCTTCGTCGCCCACATCAAGGGGCTGCGGTCGCACGCGATCATCGAGCAGGGGCTGCTGATCCTGCAGAACCTCGACCACCGCGGCGCGGTCGGTGCCGACAAGCTGATGGGCGACGGGGCCGGCATCCTGACCCAGATCCCGGACGAGCTGTACCGCGCCGACATGGCGGCCAAGGGGGTGCGGCTGCCGCCGCCGGGCGAATACGGCGTCGGCATGGTCTTCCTGCCCAAGGAGCACGCATCGCGCCTGGCCTGCATGCAGGAGCTCGAGCGCGCCGTGCACGCCGAGGGGCAGGTGCTGCTCGGCTGGCGCGACGTCCCGGTCGACCGCGAGATGCCGATGTCGCCCACCGTGCGCGCCAAGGAGCCGGTGATCGCGCAGATCTTCATCGGCCGCGGCCCCGACGTCATCGTCCCCGACGCGCTGGAGCGCAAGCTCTACGTCATCCGCCGCACCGCCAGCAGCGCGATCCAGAAGCTGCAGCTCACGCACAGCCGCGAGTACTACGTGCCCAGCATGAGCTGCCGCACGGTGATCTACAAGGGGCTGCTGCTGGCGCACCAGGTCGGCCACTACTACCGCGACCTGCAGGACCCGCGCGCCACCGCCGCCTTCGCGCTCGTGCACCAGCGCTTCTCGACCAACACCTTCCCCGAGTGGCCGCTCGCGCACCCGTACCGGCTGGTCGCGCACAACGGCGAGATCAACACCGTCAAGGGCAACTTCAACTGGATGCGCGCGCGCCAGGGGGTGATGCGCTCGCCGGTGCTCGGCGACGACCTGCACAAGCTCTACCCGCTGACCTTCGAGGGCCAGAGCGATACCGCGACCTTCGACAACGCGCTCGAGCTGCTGGTGATGGCCGGCTACCCGCTGGCGCACGCGGCGATGATGATGATCCCCGAGGCCTGGGAGCAGCACGAGGGCATGGACGAGCGCCGCCGCGCCTTCTACGAGTACCACGCGGCGATGATGGAGCCCTGGGACGGCCCGGCGGCGATGGTCTTCACCGACGGCAAGCAGATCGGCGCCACGCTGGACCGCAACGGCCTGCGCCCGGCGCGCTACCTCGTCACCGACGACGACCTGGTCGTGATGGCGTCCGAGTCCGGCGTGCTGCCGATCCCGGAGCACAAGGTCGTCAAGAAGTGGCGGCTGCAGCCGGGCAAGATGTTCCTGATCGACGTCGAGCAGGGGCGCATCGTCGGCGACGAGGAGATCAAGACCCAGTTCGCCGCCGCGCGGCCGTACCGGCAGTGGATCGAGAACGTCCGCATCCGGCTCGACACGATCGAGGTCTCGTCCGGGCCGGCCGAGTTCGACGAGCCGCTGCTGGACCGCCAGCAGGCCTTCGGCTACACGCAGGAGGACCTCAAGTTCCTGCTCGCGCCGATGGCCGTCGGCGGCGAGGAGGCGATCGGCTCGATGGGCAACGACAGCCCGCTGGCGGTGCTGTCGGACCGCAGCAAGCCGCTGTACCACTACTTCAAGCAGCTGTTCGCGCAGGTCACGAACCCGCCGATCGACCCGATCCGCGAGGCGATCGTGATGTCGCTGGACAGCTTCATCGGCCCCAAGCCCGACCTGCTCGACATCAACGCCGTCAACCCGCCGATGCGGCTCGAGGTCGGCCAGCCGATCCTCGACTTCGACGACATGGCGCGCCTGCGCGACATCGCGCGCAAGACCGCGGGCAAGTTCAAGAGCTTCGAGCTCGATGTCACCTACCCGGTCGAATGGGGGCGCGAGGGCATCGAGGCCAAGCTCGCATCGCTCGCCGCACAGAGCGTCGACGCGCTGAAGTCGGGTCACAACATCCTCATCGTCACCGACCGCCACATGAATCGCGAGCGCGTCGCCATCCCCGCGCTGCTGGCGCTGTCGGCCGTGCACCACCACCTGGTGCGCGAGGGGCTGCGCACGACCGCTGGGCTGGTCGTGGAGACCGGCAGCGCGCGCGAGGTGCACCACTTCGCGGTGCTCGCCGGCTTCGGCGCCGAGGCGGTGCACCCGTACCTGGCGATGGAGACGCTGCTGGCGATGCACGCCGACCTGCCGGGCGAGCTGAAGCCCGCCAAGGCGATCCAGAACTACGTCAAGGCGGTCGGCAAGGGGCTGTCGAAGGTCATGTCCAAGATGGGCGTGTCGACCTACATGTCGTATTGCGGCGCGCAGCTGTTCGAGGCCGTCGGGCTGCAGCGCGACTTCGTCGACAAGTACTTCCGCGGCACCGCGAGCCAGGTCGAGGGCATCGGCATCTTCGAGGTCGCCGAGGAGGCGCTGCGGCTGCACCGCGCCGCCTTCGGCGCCGACCCGGTGCTGGCCGACATGCTCGACGCCGGCGGCGAGTACGCCTGGCGCACGCGCGGCGAGGAGCACATGTGGACGCCGGACGCGATCGCCAAGCTGCAGCACAGCGTGCGCTCGGGCCGCTTCGACACCTACAAGGACTACGCGCGCCTGATCAACGACCAGAGCCGGCGCCACATGACGCTGCGCGGCCTGTTCGAGTTCAAGGTCGACCCGGCGCGCGCGATCCCGATCGACGAGGTCGAGCCGGCGAGCGAGATCGTCAGGCGCTTCGCCACCGGCGCGATGTCGCTCGGGTCGATCTCGACCGAGGCGCACACGACGCTGGCGATCGCGATGAACCGCATCGGCGGCAAGAGCAACACCGGCGAGGGCGGCGAGGACCCGGCGCGCTACCGCAAGGAGCTCGCCGGCCTCCCGATCGAGGCCGGCACCAAGGTCGCCGACGTCATCGGGCGGGACGTCATCGAGACCGACTACACGCTGCAGGCCGGCGACAGCCTGCGCTCGAAGATCAAGCAGGTGGCGTCGGGGCGCTTCGGCGTCACGGCCGAATACCTCGCCAGCGCGGACCAGATCCAGATCAAGATGGCGCAGGGTGCCAAGCCCGGCGAAGGCGGGCAGCTGCCCGGCGGCAAGGTCAGCGAGTACATCGGCTTCCTGCGCTACAGCGTGCCCGGCGTCGGCCTGATCAGCCCGCCGCCGCACCACGACATCTACTCGATCGAGGACCTGGCGCAGCTGATCCACGACCTGAAGAATGCCAACCCGCGCGCCGACATCAGCGTCAAGCTGGTATCCGAGGTCGGTGTCGGCACGATCGCCGCCGGGGTCGCCAAGTGCAAGGCCGACCATGTCGTCATCGCCGGCCACGACGGCGGCACCGGCGCGTCGCCCTGGAGCAGCATCAAGCACGCCGGCACGCCGTGGGAGCTGGGGCTGGCGGAGACGCAGCAGACGCTGGTGCTGAACCGGCTGCGCGGGCGCATCCGCGTGCAGGCCGACGGCCAGATGAAGACCGGGCGCGACGTGGTGATCGGGGCGCTGCTCGGCGCCGACGAGTTCGGCTTCGCGACCGCGCCGCTGGTCGCCGAGGGCTGCATCATGATGCGCAAGTGCCACCTGAATACCTGCCCGGTGGGGGTGGCCACGCAGGACCCGGTGCTGAGGCGCAAGTTCGCCGGCAAGCCCGAGCATGTCGTCAACTTCTTCTTCTTCGTCGCCGAGGAGGCGCGCAGCATCATGGCGCAGCTCGGCATCCGCCGCTTCGACGACCTCGTCGGGCGCGCCGACCTGCTCGACATGCGCAAGGGGCTGGCGCACTGGAAGGCGCGCGGGCTGGACTTCTCGCGCCTATTCCACCAGCCCGCGGTGGCGGCCGAGGTCGCGCGCCGGCATTGCGAGACGCAGGACCACGGGCTCGGCCGCGCGCTGGACCTGCGGCTGATCGAGCGCTGCCGGCCCGCGATCGAGCGCGGCGAGAAGGTCCAGTTCATGGAGGACGCGCGCAACGTGCACCGCAGCGTGGGCGCGATGCTGTCGGGCGAGCTGGTCCGCCACCGCCCCGAGGGCCTGCCGGACCACACGATCTTCATCCAGATGGAGGGCACCGGCGGGCAGAGCTTCGGCGCCTTCCTCGCGCCGGGGATCACGCTGTACCTGATCGGCGACGCCAACGACTACACCGGCAAGGGGCTGTCGGGCGGGCGCGTCGTCGTGCGCCCGAGCATCGACTTCCGCGGCGACGCGACGAAGAACATCATCGTCGGCAATACCGTGCTGTACGGCGCGACGCGCGGCGAGGCCTTCTTCCGCGGTGTCGCCGGCGAGCGCTTCGCGGTCCGGCTGTCGGGGGCGAGCGCGGTCGTCGAGGGCACCGGCGACCACGGCTGCGAGTACATGACCGGCGGCACCGTCGTCGTGCTCGGTCGCACCGGGCGCAACTTCGCCGCCGGGATGTCCGGCGGGGTGGCCTATGTGTGGGACGAGGACGGCAGCTTCGGGCAGCGCTGCAACGGCGCGATGGTCGCGCTGGAGAAGGTCGCTCCGCAGGCCGAGCAGGGCGGCGACCGCGCCACCTGGCACCTCGGGCAGGCCGACGAGGCGACGCTGCGCAAGCTGGTCGAGGACCACCACCGCTGGACCGGCAGCCTGCGCGCGCGCGAGATCCTCGACTCATGGGCGACGCAGCGTGCGCGCTTCGTCAAGGTCTTCCCGCACGAGTACCGGCGCGCGCTGGCCGAGCGTGCGGCGCGCGCCCAGGCCGTCGAGGCGACCGACCGTGCGCGCGCCTCGGCCGCGACCGCGGCGGCCAAGTAACCCGTCCCGATCCGCAGGAGCGATCACATCATGGGCAAGGTCACCGGCTTCCTGGAGTTCGAGCGCCTCGAGGAGGGCTACGAACCGGTGCCGCAGCGCCTGAAGACCTGGCGCGAATTCGTCATCGGCCTGACCGAGGAGCAGTCGCACATCCAGGCGGCACGCTGCATGGACTGCGGCACGCCGTTCTGCAACAACGGCTGCCCGGTCAACAACATCATCCCGGACTTCAACGACCTCGTCTACCGCGGCGACTGGCGGCGTGCGATCCAGGTGCTGCACTCGACCAACAACTTCCCCGAGTTCACCGGCCGCATCTGCCCCGCGCCGTGCGAGGCGGCGTGCACGCTCAACGTCAACGACGACGCGGTCGGCATCAAGTCGATCGAGCACGCGATCATCGACCGTGCCTGGGCCGAGGGCTGGGTGCTGCCGCAGCCGCCCGCGGCGCGCAGCGGCAGGAAGGTCGCGATCGTCGGCTCCGGCCCGGCGGGGCTGGCGGCGGCGCAGCAGCTCGCGCGCGCCGGGCATGCGGTGACGGTGTTCGAGAAGAACGACCGCCTGGGCGGGCTGCTGCGCTACGGCATCCCGGACTTCAAGCTCGAGAAGTCGCACATCGACCGCCGCGTGGCGCAGCTGCAGGCCGAGGGGGTCGTCTTCCGCACCGGGGTGCTGGTCGGCGCGCTGCCGGCCGAAGGGGCGGGCAGCCGCATCGGCAACGATGCGAAGGAGGTCGTCGGCGCGGACCGGCTGCTGGCCGACTTCGACGCCGTGCTGCTCGCCGGCGGCAGCGAGATCAGCCGCGACCTGCCGGTGCCGGGGCGCGAGCTCGACGGCGTGCACTTCGCGATGGAGTTCCTGCCGCAGCAGAACAAGGTCGTCGCGGGCGACAAGGTCAAGGGCCAGATCCGGGCCGACGGCAAGCACGTGATCGTGATCGGCGGCGGCGATACCGGCAGCGACTGTGTGGGCACCAGCAACCGCCACGGCGCGGCCAGCGTCACGCAGTTCGAGCTGATGCCGATGCCGCCCGAGCACGAGGACAGGCCGCTGACCTGGCCGTACTGGCCGGTCAAGCTGCGCACCAGCTCCAGCCACCAGGAGGGCTGCGAGCGCGAGTTCGCGATCGCGACCAAGGCCTTCGTCGCCGGCAGCGGCCGCGACAAGGGGCGGGTCAGGACGCTCAGGACCGTGCGCGTGCAGTGGGAAGGCGGCCGGATGGTCGAGGTCCCTGGCACCGAGCGCGACTGGAAGGCCGACCTGGTCTTGCTGGCGATGGGCTTCACCCATCCCGTGCCGACGGTGCTGGATGCCTTCGGTGTCGAGCGTGATGCGCGCGGCAACGCGCGCGCCGGGACCGACGACGAGTCCGGCTACGCGACGAATGTGTCTAAGGTCTTCGCCGCCGGCGACATGCGCCGCGGCCAGTCGCTCGTCGTCTGGGCGATCCGCGAGGGGCGGCAGGCGGCGCGGGAGGTGGATCGGTTTCTGATGGGGGCTTCGGCCTTGCCGCGGTGAGGGCGCTGCCTGCACCCGGCGGCAG
The DNA here is from genome assembly GCA_016191995.1 of Burkholderiales bacterium. GTDB lineage: Bacteria > Pseudomonadota > Gammaproteobacteria > Burkholderiales > Burkholderiaceae_C > Rubrivivax. The sequence goes on from JACPVA010000034.1 coordinate 34,022, forward strand.
CGTCGTCGCTCACAACTGCTTGCGCAGCGCCTCCACGGCGCGCTGGCGCGGGAAGCCGTCGCCCAGCGCCGCAAGCTTGTCGAGCTCGGCTCTGGCGCCTGACTTGTCGCCCGTCAGGACTAGCAGCCGAGCCAGGTTAAGACGCATCTCCGGATCCTTGTCATTGAGCGCCAGAGCCTGACGTTGCACAGCGACGGCCTTGGCGGTCTGGCCATCGGCCTCGAGTGCCGTGGCCAGCGTATCGAGGATCACCGGCCGGTCGGGAAGCAGTTCGACCGCGCGCTCGGCCAGCGCCACGGCACCTGGCTTCTTCTGGACCGCCATGAGCCATGCGACGTTGTTGAGTGCCAGCGCGTTCTCGGGTTGCAGCCTCAGCACCTCGCGGTACGACTGTTCGGCAGCGGGGAGGTCGCGTCGCGACAGCGCGACGTCGCCGAGGTAGAAGCGAAATCCCGCGTCGTCCGGGTTGGACTTGGTCCATGTCGAGGCATGGCGATCGGCCTCGTTAACGCGCTTGGACGCTGCGAGTGCGGTGTGGATCTTCATCGCCAGCTCGGTCGACTTCGGTGCCACCTCGAGGCCCTTTCGGTAGACGGCCAACGCCGCATCCCAGCGCTGCCGGCTCGCGTCCATGTTTCCCTCGATCAGGTAGCCGATGTCCGACTTCGGTCGCTGCTGCTGGATCTGCTGCGCCACCGCGCGCGCCTCGGCGGGCATGTCTTTCGACATGTAGGTCTCGACGAGCGCGCGCTGCGCCTGCAGTTGTTTCGGCTCGATCGCTAGTGCGCGCTGCAACGCCTCGATGGTCGCGTCGGCATTCTTGGCCGCCCAGTGCACCTCGGCCAGCCGCAGGTACGGCGCGGGCGAGCTCGGCATCATCTTCGCCAACTTGCCAAAGCTGCTGGCCGCCTGCTGCGTGTCACCGGAGATCGCCTGTGCGCGGCCCAGCGCGTCGAGCAGCCCGGCGTGCTCGGGCAGCGCGGCGACGGCCTGCTGCGCGGTGCTCAGCGCCGCCTTGGATTCCTTCTGCGCGAGCTGGTAGTTGATCAGCGCCAGTCGCGGCGCGGCGTCGGCCGGCACCTGCTGGATCGCGCGCGTGAACATCGCGACGATCTCCTCGCGCTTGGCCCCCGCGCGCGCCTTCAGCGCGGCGCTGGCGATCAGCGCCTGGCTGTTCTTCGGATCCGCCGCCAGCACCTTGTCGACGATCGCCTGCGCATCCTGCGGGCGCTTGTCGGCCAGCGCGATCTGGGCCAGGGCCGCCGCCGCCGGGAAGAACGCGGGCTGGATCTCCAGCGCGCGCTCGAAGGCCTTGGTCGCCCCCGCGCGGTCACCCTTGGCCAGCAGCACGCGCCCGCGCAGGCTGGCCGCCACGGGCCGGTCGGGCTGTTTCCTTTCCAGCACGTCGATCGCCTTCAGCGCGCCGTCGTAGTCGCGCTTGCGCACCAGCGTGGCGATCAGCGGCAGGTCGGCCACCGAGCTGTCGGCATCCGCCGCCAGCGATCGCAGCTGTGCCAGCCCGGCATCGGTATCGCCGCGCAACACCTTGCTGACGGCGAGCGCCGCCTGCGCACGCTCGTCGTCCGGGTTCAGCTTGGCGGCCTGGGCGAAGGCGGCCTCGGCCTCCTGCAGCTCGCCCAGTTGCACGTGCGCCTGCGCCTTCATCGACCAGATCGCCGCACCCGGCTCGGGCCTTTCCAGCAGCGGCTGGATCACGGTCAGCGCCTTGCCCGGCTCGGACCGGCGCAGGTGCACCAGCGCCAGCATGCGGCGTGCGACGTCCAGACCCGGTGCCAGCGCGATCGCACGCGCGAGGTGGCCTTCGGCCAGCACCAGGCTGCCGCGCTCGAACTCGACCGCGCCGGCAAGCTGCAGTACGCGCGGGTTGTTCGGCGCGATCTTGAGCAACTGCTGTGCATGCTCCTGCGCCTTGTCGATCTCCTTGCCCAGCAGCGCGACGTTGGCGGCGAAGTAAGTCGTCTGCGGGTGCTTCGGCAACACCTTGCGCAGCGCCGCGAGCTGGGCCTTGGCACCTTCCAGGTCGCGCTTGCCGAGCAGGATCGTCATCGCCCCGCTGTGCGCCGGGACATGATCAGGTTTGATCTCGAGCGCCTTGCGGTACGCCGCCAACGCGCCGTCGGCGTCGCGCTTGCCGAATGCGAGCAGGTCGCCGCGGACCTGCCAGCCCTCGGCGTCGGTCGGTGTGCGCTGCAACTGCTCGTCGGCGGCGGCGATCGCGCCGTCGATGTCACCGGTGTCGGCCTGCAGCCGGGCGAGGAAGATATTCGCCGGCCCGTAGTCGGGCACCGCCCGCAGCGCAGCCTGCGCCGCGGCGCGCGCCTCCTCGCGGCGCCCGAGCCCGCCCCAGGCGCGTGCCAGCGTGACCCGCAGGTCCGCCTCGGCCGCCTTGTCAGGCAGCGAGGTCTCGCCGAACTTCTCGGTCAGCTCCCGCAGCTCGCCCTGCGCGAGCAGGGCGCGCGCGAGCTCGGGCGCGACCTCGACCTCGGGGTGGCGCAGCTCCAGTGCCCGTCGCAGCTCGATCGCGGCTCCTCCGGCGTCGCCCGAGGCCAGCAGCGCGCGTCCGAGCAGGAAGCGCGCCTCGGCCGACTGCGGCGCCTTCTGCAGCGCCGTCTTGAGCTGGATGATCGCGGCCTTCGCGTCGTCCTTGTCCAGGTACTGGCGCGCCGACGCGGTCAGCTTGGCGGGATCCTCGTCCGCCCCGCAGGCGGTCAGCACGGTGGCCGAGATCGCCAGCAGCGCGGGGGCGAGGGTTCGGGTCAGCATCCTGTTCACGGGGTTCCCCTGTTCGATATGCCTATCTGCGACCAGGCGACGCGTCGCGGGTTCAACCCCCGCGACATCAACGCACCGCCAGCCGGTTCATCAGGTCGTACAGCGTCGGCCGGCTGACGCCCAGCATCTCGGCCGCGCGCAGCACATTGCCGTTGGCGCGCGCCAGCGCATTGACAATGGCATCGCGCTCGGCGCGCTCGCGGATCGTCCGCAGGTCCAGGTCCAGATGCTCGGCCGGCGCCTGCGGCGCGGGGGTCTCGGGCGCCTTCAGCCCGAGGTCGGTGGCCGTCACGCGCCCGCCCTCGGCCATGATCGACGCGCGCTTGACGACATTGATCAGCTCGCGCACGTTGCCCGGCCAGTCGTGTGCCTCGATCGCGCGCAGCGCATCCTCGCCGAAGGAAAGCGCGCCGCGCCGCTGCTCCTGCGCGAAGCGGCGCAGGAAGGCATGCGCCAGCAGCACCGCGTCGCCGGTGCGCGCGCGCAGCGGCGGGATCTCGACGACGATCTCGGCCAGCCGGTAGTACAGGTCCTCGCGGAAGCGGCCGTCGGCGATCTGCGCCTTCAGGTCCTGGTGCGTCGCGCACACCACGCGCACGTCGACCGCGATCTCCTGCCGCCCGCCGACGCGCTCGATCGTGCGCTCCTGCAGGAAGCGCAGCAGCTTGGCCTGCAGCGCCAGCGGCAGGTCGCCGATCTCGTCGAGCATCAGCGTGCCGCGGTGCGCGGTCTCGATCTTGCCGACGGTCGTCTTGGTGGCACCGGTGAAGGCGCCTTTCTCGTGGCCGAAGAGCTCGGTCTCGAGCAGGTTCTCCGGGATCGCCGCGCAGTTGATGGCGACGAACTTGCCGCTGCGCCGCGACGCCTGGTGCAGCCCCTGCGCCAGCACCTCCTTGCCGGTGCCGCTCTCGCCGAGCAGCATCACCGTCGCGTCGCTGCCGGCCACGCGCTCGATCAGCCGGCAGATCTTCAGCATCCCGGCGTCGCGCGTCGTCAGCCCGGCCAGCGCGTCCGGGTGCGCGACCGCCTGCAGCCTGCGGTTCTCGGCCTGCAGCTCCCACAGCCGGTAGGCGCGCGAGACGATCAACGCCAGCAGCTCGGGCTCGAAGGGCTTGGCCAGGAAGTCGTAGGCGCCCATCGCGACCGCGCGCAGCGCGTGCGCCTGCTCGTTCTGGCCGGTCAGCACGATGACCTTGACCCAGGGGTCGATCTCGAGCATCTGCTCCAGCAGCCGGAAGCCCTCGGAGGTCGAGTCCGGGTCCGGCGGCAGCCCCAGGTCCATCGTCACCACCGCCGGCTGGTGGCGTCGCAGCGCCAGCAGCGCCGACGGCCGATCCTGCGCGGCCGCGCTCTCGAAGGCGTCGAGCGACCACTTGATCTGCTTTTGCAGCGCGAGGTCGTCCTCGACGATGAGCAGCGGGGGCGACCGGTCGGAACTCATGCGATCGGGTGCGGGTTTGGGGTCAGGTACCCGGGCGGTGGGGTCAGGCACTGGCCGTCATGCGCAGGCCGGAGTCGTGGCGCGACTCGAACAGCGGCAGCACGACCGTGATCACCGTCCCCTGGCCGGGAGCGCTGTCGACGAGGATCTGCCCGCCGAGCTCGCGCACATATTGCGCGCTCTCGTACGAGCCGATCCCCATGCCGGCCGCCTTGGTGCTGGCGAAGGGCTTGAACAGCCTCGACTCGACGAACTCGCGCGTCATGCCGCTGCCGGTGTCGCCGACGACCACCCGCGCCTGGCCGGCGACGCGCCGCAGCTCCAGCCACACTCGGCCCTCGGGCGGGGTGGCGTCCAGCGCGTTGTGCACCAGGTGGCCGATCACGCGCTCGATGCGCTCGTCGTGCCCGCGCGTGGCCAGCGGCTCCAGGTGCGGCAGCTCCAGCGTGCGCCCGCGCTGCGCGGCGGCGCCGGCGATGCGCCGCACGATCGGCTCGAGCTCCACGCCGAGCGCGCCGCCGGGCGGCGGCGCGCCCTCGCGCAGCTGCAGCATCAGCTGGCGCATCTTGTCGAGCGAGCTTTCCACCGTCGCGAGCATGTCCTGCCTGAACTCGGGATTGTCGTGCAGCCGCTCGGCGTTCTTCATCATCAGCGACAACTGCGTCACGATGTTCTTCAGATCGTGCACGACGAAGGCCGACATGCGGTTGAAGGCGTCGAACTTGCGCGCTTCCAGCAGCGCCTCGGCGGCGTGCAGCTGGGCCAGGAAGGCGGCCGCCTGGCGGCTCGCGGTCTTGAGCAGGTCGCGCGTCTCCCAGTCGAGCTCGGTCGCCGCGTGCGGGCGTGCCAGCAGCGCGAAGCCGGTGAGCCGCTCGCCGACGATCAGCGGCACCACCGCCCATGCCGACTGGCCCGGGGTCTGGGTCCCGGGCGGGGGCTCGGCCAGCCAGCCGGGCAGCCGCATGCCCTCGTAGCGCTCGGGGTGGCGGCGCGCCTCGTCGATGTCGACGATCCAGCCCTTGTCGGCCAGGTAGCGTGCGAAGTCGCCGTCGGCCGGCTCCTCGGGCGCGGCCGGCATGCGCAGCGTGCGCGCCGACTCGACGTAGGCACGCCCGCCCGCCGGCAGCGTCCACAGGCTGCCGCCGGGGCTGTCGACCATGTCCGCCAGCCCGCGCAGCGCCAGCAGCCCCATCTCCTGCGGCGACGCCGGCGCCGAAAGCATCGCCGTGAAGCGCAGCCACTGCTCGCGGTAGTCGTAGCGGTAGGCGAAGAAGTTCTTGGCGACGAAGACGCGCAGCCGCGCTCGCAGCGTTCCCGACAGCGCGAGCAGCAGCAGGAAGACGACCGCGCTGAACAGCACCGCGAGCTGCAGCGCGCGCCCCCAGCTGCCGCCGAAGTCGCGCACGTAGTAGCCGATGCCGGACACCAGCAGCAGGTAGCCGCCGGCCAGCAGCAAGGTGGCCGAGTAGAACGCCGCGTTGTGCGAGACCTGCAGCTGCGCGCGCCAGTCGGCCTGCCGGCGCGCGGCGACGAACAGCAGCGGCACCGCCAGCGTGTGGATGCCGGCGCGGATGCTGAACGCGTCGGCATCGAAGGCGCCGAACAGCACCGCCTGCGAGTAGATGTAGAGGTCGAAGGCGAACAGCAGCGCCAGCGCCAGGCACAGCGGCTTCGCGCCCCAGCGGCCGTCGCGCGCGACATTGCGGAACAGCTGCTCGACCAGCAGCAGCCCGAAGACCGGCTGCGCCATCGACGCGAACAGCGCCAGCCGCTCCGCACCCTCGGCTTCCAGCACCAGCGGTGCGGCCAGCGCGATCGCCCCGAAGCCGACGATCAGCACCGCCGTCGGCGCCAGCAGCCCGATCTCGCCGCGCGCCGGCGCACCGGCGGCGGTTGCGGGCCGCAGCAGCACGAGCAGGAAGGCAAACCATGCCGCGTAGCGCAGCAGGTCCGCCGCCGCGACGACCCAGGCCGGCCAGTCCGCCGGCAGCAGCCCGGCTGCCGCACCCGCGACACCCCACAGCGCGCTCGCGCCAACCGCGACCAGGAACCAGCGCGCCGCCGCGCCGGCGCCGGCGCGCAGGTATCCGCCCAGCACCTGCCGCACGACCAGGCCGCCGTAGGCGATCGCGGCGGCCACGAAACCGATCAGCGCCAGCTCGAAGGCGCCGCTGTCCAGCGTTCCCATGGGGTGGATCAGACCACAGCGCAGCCGAGGTGGCTACCAGATGTCACGCACGGCGATGCGGCGCGCGGCAACAAATGCGCGCTGCACTCGGCGCACTTTGGTTCGGCGGCAGGCGCACGGCTGCGTGACCAGCCGGCGCCAGCGCGCCGGGCCTCGCGCAACCTGCGATCAGCGCGCGCCCTTGCCCGTCAGCACCACCGCGACCGTCTCGAACAGGATCATCAGATCGAGAAACAGCGAGTGGTTCTTGACGTAGTAGAGGTCGTACTGCAGCTTCTCCGCCGCGTCCTCGACCGTCGAGCCGTACTGGTAGCGCACCTGCGCCCAGCCCGTCACCCCCGGCTTGACCGAATGCCGCACGGCGAAGAACGGGATCTGCTCGGTCAGCTGCTCGACGAAGAACGCGCGCTCGGGCCGCGGCCCGACCAGGCTCATCTCGCCCTTGAGCACGTTGAACAGCTGCGGCAGCTCGTCGATGCGAGTCTTGCGCAGGAATGCGCCGACGCGGGTGATGCGGTCGTCCTGCACGCTGGCCCAGCGTGGCTGGCCGTCGCCCTCGGCGTCCTCGCGCATGCTGCGGAACTTGGCGACCATGAACGGCCGGCCGTACTGCCCCAGCCGTTCCTGCCGGTACAGCACCCGGCCGCGGCTGTCGAGCCTGATCGCGATCGCCGCCAGCAACATCACCGGCGCGGCCAGCGCGATCAGCAAGAGCGAGAAGACGATATCGAAGGCGCGCTTGATCGCGCTGCGCCAGAAACCCTGGTTGAAACCGTCGCCGAAGATCATCCACCCGGCGTTGGCGAAGCCGAGCCTTATCTGCCCGAGCGTCTTCTCGAAGTGGGTGTTCACGTCGAAGACGCGGATCCCGAGCAGCTTGCAGTCCAGCAGCTCGCGCAGCGGCATGCTGCCGGAGCGGCGTTCGGTCAGCGCGACGACGATCTCGTCGGCACCCAGCGTGCGCGCGGTCTCGGTCAGCGACTGGCCGGCACCGAGCACGAGTTGCCGATCCACCGCGCAGCCGGTCTCGTTCGGGCTCGGGTAGTAGCCGACGACCTGCGCGTGCGGATCGGCCTGGCGTAGCGTATTCGTCACCAGTTGCGCCGCCGGCCCGCAGCCCAGCACGAGGATGCGCGTGCGCACGCCATGGCTGCTGGCCGAGGCGGTGGCGTAGACGCGGCGCAGGATGACGACCCCCACGCCGACCATCGCCGCCGCGCGGATCGCGTCGCGGCTGGCCAGGTCCGCCGGCAGCAGCCCGAACAGCAGCCAGGTCAGCGGCAGCGCCAGCGTCAGCGCCAGTGCCGCGCGCGCGGCGGCCTGGGTGGGCGTGAAGCTGGGGGCGGGCTGGTACAGGCCGGAGGCGGTATTGATGACGAACATCCCCGCAGCCAGCGACAGCACCTGCGGTGCGGCCAGCGGCAGCAGCCCCTCGAAGCCCCCGGCGGTGGTGGCGAAGACCACGACCATCGCCAGCACGATGAATCCCAGGTCCGACAGGATCCCGAGCAGGGTGCGGCGGTGCATGTAGTGGTTGAAGATTCGGATCATCGGGTCGTCGGATCGTGTCCACGGAGGGCGCATGTCCGGGGCCATGCCGGTTCAGGAAGCCCGCGCCCGCCCCCCGGAGGCACCGACTGTAAGAAGCTTCGACACCGGCGTGCACCCCCGGGTCAGGGGGATCCGGGGGCTTGCGCGTGCCGGATTACCGCCTTGGCGGGGGACTGCGCCGTGCGTTCCGGCGCAGCCGCTCCGCGATGCCGCGGTGATCGGTTGGCGGACGTGAATGACTCCGCGCGCTCTGCCGTGCCTGCGCCGACGCGATAGCGGGCCCCTGGTGCCGTGGGCGGCTCGCGATGCGTCCGTATCCCGCCAGCGGCGCCGTGAAGCCCGTCTCGACCCCCCCTGGACCGGTGGGTCGCAAACCCATGCATCGCGGGATTGCAGTCCTAGAATGCGCCTCTCAGGGGAAGTCTTCCAGAGGCCAGGCCATGTCGACCGATCAGCGTGACGAGAAGAGCGCCCAGGCGAGCGCCGCGGCGGTGGCCAACCCGGGTCGGCGGCGCTTTGCCCAGGCCGGGCTCGGCGCCTCCGCGGTGCTCGGCGTGCTGCACGCGAGGCCGGTGCTTGCGTCGGATACCAGCATCTACCACTGCACGGTGTCGGGGCACGTGTCGGGCAACATGTCGCGGCCGGAAGGGCTCGTCGATTGCTCCACGCTGGGGCGGTCGCCCGAAGACTGGTTCGCGGAGCCGACGTGGCCCGTTCCGGGAAACCGCGACGAGATCTTCAACGCGGCGATGGGGGGCGGGTCGTACTTCTTCCTCAGCAAGAATCCCAAGTCGCAGAATGATCCCTCGAGCGCCGAGTCGACGGAAGACGGCACGGCCGACGAAGACGGCGACACGGGCAAGGGCAAGGGGGGCGCGAAGAAGCCGGGGGCGGCCGACCCGGCGGCGCTGGATCCGTCGTCGATCGAGGCGAACGCGGCAAGCGAGCCCAAGGTTCAGACGGAACCTACGAAGTGGCCGGCGACGATGGAGCATGTCCTCGGCCCGGCCAACGACGGCTCGACTCAAGACCTGGTTCTCGGCAAGGTCGCCGCGGCCTCGCTGCTGAGCGCGCGCGCCGGTGCGGTCGGCGATCACCGCTTCCCGTTGACGCCGGCGGGCGTGCAGCACATGTTCAGGTCAGTCTATGGCAGTGGCGCTGGCTACGCCGCGCAGTCGGGGACCAATACCGTCATCTGGGACCGCGCCAAGGTGATCTGGTGGCTTCAAAGCCTCTACGACGTCTCCTGATGCGCTTCGGCCGCAATTGACCCCGCCGCCAGGCTCCCAGCCTGCTGCTCGGTTCGGGCTGGGGAGCCGAATCGACTTGGCATTCTTCGCCTGGCCCGAGGGCAGCGTCGTGCACGAGGGGTTCTGCAACGATACCTATCGGCTCTCCGACGAGGCGACCGCGGTGCTGAGGGCGCTGCAGGCATCGGGTCCTTCCGACGTCCATGCGCTCGCGTCGGCCTCCGGCGCCGCCCCGACCCGGGTGACGGAACTGCTGCAGGAACTGCAAGGGCTCGGCCTGGTCGGGCCGTGCTGAGGCTGGGCGAACTCGACCGCGCCGGGCTCGGGCGGATGCTGCGTTCGGGATTGCCGCTGCGTGCGGGCCCGTTCGTCTTCCGCGTTCGCTCGCCGATGCGCGCGGTGCGCGACGCGATCGCCACGCTGTACGCGGACGCGACGCTGGCCCCCGACGCCGGCTTCCACGACTTCCACGTCGAGGTGCGGCCGGTGCGCGGCCTGCGGCGCTGGATCGGCCCGCAGGTGCAGTTCTACGTCGACGGCACCGCGCCCTTCCTGCCACTGCCGGCCGGCAACGCCTACGCCTTTCTCGAGTGGGGCATGAACTGGTGCGTCGCCGGCCGCGCGCACCACGCGCTGCTGCTGCACGCCGCGGTGCTGGAGCGTGGCGGCCGCGCCGTCGTCCTGCCCGGCGAGCCGGGCGCCGGCAAGAGCACCCTGGCGGCGGCGCTGATGCTGGGCGGCTGGCGGCTGCTGAGCGACGAGATGGCGATCGTCGACCTCGCGGGCGACCGCATCCACGGCATGGCGCGGCCGGTCAACCTGAAGAACGCGTCGATCGACCTCGTCCGCCGACGCTGGCCGGATGCAGTCTTCGGCGAGGTCTTCGCCGACACCCACAAGGGCACCGTCTCGCACCTGCGCCCGCCGGCGGGCACGATGCCGCGCGCGGCTGAGCCCGCGGCGCCGGGCCACATCGTCTTCCCGCGCTGGTCCGCGGGGGCGGCGACCTCGCTGCAGCCGCTGGCGCGCGGAGACGCCTTCATGCGTGCCGCCGGCTGCGCGTTCAACTACAGCCTGCTCGGGCGCGCCGGCTTCCTGGCCCTGGGGGCGCTGGTGTCGGCGTCGGATTGCTGGGCGTTCGAGTACGCGGAGCTGGACCAGGCGCTGGCCGCCTTCGAGGGGCTGGCCGCGTGAACGCGAGCTGGCAGCCGCTGCTGCTGGCGCTGCGCGACCCGGCCGCGATGGCCGGGTTCGACGCCGCCACCTGGGACCGCGTCGTGCCGATGGCCTTCTGGACCGGCGTGCTGGGCCGGCTGGCGGCCGAGGCGCGCCGCGTCGGGGTCGAGCCCCGCATCCCGCCGCCGGTCTGGCGCCACCTGCAGGCGATGCTGGCGGTCTCCGACGAGCAGGCGCGCGCGGTGCGCCACGAACTTCAGCACCTGTCCGATGCGCTGGCCGAGCTGCCCGGCCCGGTCCTGCTGCTCAAGGGCGCGGCCTATGTCGCCGCCGGGCTGCCGCCGGCGCCCGGCCGCATCTTCGGCGACATCGACCTGATGGTGCCGCACGAGCAGATCGGGGCCGCCGAGGCGGCGCTGATGCTGGGCGGTTGGATCAGCCAGGCGAGGACCGCCTACGACGAGCGCTACTACCGCCAGTGGATGCACGAGATCCCGCCGATGGTGCACATCCGCCGGCGCAGCGTGGTCGACCTGCACCACGCCATCCTGCCGCCGACCGCACGCATCAAGACCCCGCCGGGGCCGATCCTGGAGGCCGCGCAGCCGGTACCGGGCTGGCCGCGCTTTCACATGCCGTGCGCGGAGGACCTGCTGCTGCACAGTGCGACGCATCTGTTTCACGAGGGGGAGGCCACGCGGTTGCTGCGCGATCTGGTCGATATCGATGCGCTTTGGGTCGCGCAAGCGGGCGATTCCGGCTGGGACTCCCGGCTGGCGGACCGGGCCGCTGCGCTCGGAGTGGCGCATCCATGGTGGCTGGCGGATTCGGCGCGCGAGCGGCTTCTCTTGCGCCAGCCGTTGGGTGAAAGATCGACCCGGGCCTATTGGGGAAACGGGCTGACGCGGGCCGTCGTCCTTTCCGCGATGACCCGCGCCTACCGGAGCGGCTCCGACGCGACGTCGAGCGTGGCCGAGGCCTGCCTCTATCTCCGAGGTCACTGGCTGCGAATGCCGCTGCTTCAGCTATCGAAACACCTGGCCGTGAAGGCATGGCTAGGGCTCCGTTCGTCGCCCACGACGACATGAACCGTTGCAGGCCTACGGGATGCTCTCCGGATCGACCCGCGCGCAGAAGACTCCTGGCCACCAAGGTGCCACATTCGTATGCACCTCGAGTGGCGAAAGACGCGCCCACGGCCCCTTGCCGCGCCGCTTGCACGGTGGGATACGGCGCGCGTGCGAAGGCTCCAGCGATGGTCGCGCCGGACCGACGCCTGCCGCGCCAGCGTCTCCGCAGATGTCGGTTTACTTTACACGCCTACCCCGCAGGTGCCGCGCAGTCAATGCCGCACAGCGGCAAGTGCTTGATTTTCAATGTCTACAAAGCACTGGCACGGTGATTGCTAGCTTGATGGGCGTGTAGAGGGCTCCGAGCCCGACACGCTGGTCTCGGGTCATTCGTCGTGCGCCTTGGGCGCTTCTTGGAGGTTAGACATGAAACTTAAGAAAGCACTGACGGCGCTCGGCGCGGCAGCGATGCTGGCCGGAGCGAGCGGGTCGGCAAGCGCCGCCATTCAGGTCGAGAACTGGGTGATCGACCTCGGTTCGCTGGGGGGCGAGTTGGCCGGGTTCGGCAAATTCGGTACCAACGGCGAACTGGGCATCGATCAGATGGAGTTCAGCGCGCTGTACCACGCGATCATCGCGGGGCCGCTTGCGGTCGGGACACTTCAACACATCGACACGGCGGGAGCAGTGACGACTGCCGTCAACGGTACCGGCTTCGTGAACTCGACGACTACCGGCAAGTTCCTCAACGGTAATTTCGAGCTCACGTTCGCCTCGACGACGACAAACGTGATCACTGACGTCGACGGCATCACCTTCGACAACAAGACGAGGCATCTGGCGTCCGGTACGGGCCCGGACGGGCTGGTGAGCAATGGCTTCCTGAATATTTACGCCGACGTATGTGGCGCGATGCTTGGCAACTCGGACGCCAGTCTTTGTGCCAACACCTCTAGTGCTTCAGGTGGAACGGGAATGCAGGACGGGCTGTTGATTGCCACGTTCGAAGTGCTTGCGGCGTCGGGAGATTCCGGCAGCTTCAATGTCGATGCGCTGGATGGGCAGGACGATGCCGAGTTCAAGCTGGTGTTCAACTTGCTTGGCGCGTTGCAGGACAGCACCGGGACGGCGCTCGCGCTTGGTTCGACGCTGGCGTTCACGAACGGGAATACCGACGCTGACGACGACAACAATGGCGCCATCGATACGCTCCCGTCCGGCTGGGGCTCTCAAGGGCTTGGTGCCTGCGGGACGACGATTTTCGACAACTGCGGCGAGGAAGAGGGCAGTCTGAATCTGCAGCAGCGGGTTCCGGAGCCGGGAACTCTCGCCCTTCTCGGGACGGCCTTGGCGGGCTTGGGCTTCGCTCGCCGTCGCGTCGCCAAATAAGGCCAATCGAAAGCGCACAAGGCCAAGCACGATCAAGGGGGCGGCCACCAGCGGTCGCCCCTTTCCTTTTCCGCTTCCATCCCCTTCCCGGCTTGGACTCCGGGCTTCGGCGCGGCCCCTGTGAGGGCCCGGCGGATCAGACGAGGGCGCCAGCTTGCTCAGACTGGCGATGAGTCTGCGTGGGCGATGATCACGGTCTCTGTTGGCGAGCGCAATTCGTAGGTAATCCCGCGCCATGTCATGCGCCGCGTACGAGCCGATTGAAGCGTGTTGATCAGCGTCATCGCCGAAGCCAACGGTGCGGTGAGAACGTAATGCCAGCGCAAGTGTCGCACCTGCGGCCGCAGATGCTCGGGAATCAGATCGACGATCGCGCCAAATAGCCACAGCGCGTTGGCCCACTGCATCGGGACGAGCAACAGCCCGAGCGCGCCGGCAAGTGCCGAGGTACTGTCGGAAGAGGCCCAGACGAGCAGGTTGACGGCGCCATAGGCCACCAGCAGATTGGCGCTGGCATGCCCGATCGCGGTGCTCCACCACAGCGGCGGCAGATAGACGCGCGAGATCAAGGACTGGCGGTTCGTGAACTCGAGCGTCGCGGGCAACGAGGACTCCTCGTAGGACACCGCGATGCAGCTTGGCACGAATTGCAGCTTCAACCCCAGTCGCTTCACGGCCACGGTCAGTGTCAGATCGTCCGAGACCGCCCTATCCCAGATCGCTGCAATATCGGCCCGGTCGTAGACCTCGCGACGTATCGCCATGGCGCCGCCCCAAGCATGCGTCGTCTTCTCGTCGACCAGGAACGGCAGCGCGCCGGCATTCCACGTGCTGCGAAGCATCGATCCGAGCGAGGGCTCGGGGGGGTGGTACCAGCGGTAGCCGGTTGTCGCCCCTATCCGGGCGTCGGCGAGCGGTCCGACCAGCCGCCGCACGAAGCCCGAGTCGGGCCGGCAGTCGGAATCGACGAAGACAAGGACCCGGGAACGCCGTGACGCCTGCGCAATCGCGGCGAGCTGGTTCGTGAGCTTCTGCGCCCGGCCGTGGCCAAGCCCGGCGACGATCAGGCGCGCCCGACGCGGGGCTAGGCCGTCCTCGGCCAGCAGCCTCGCGATCGCGTCGTAGGCTGGATCATCCGCCGTCGCGACTACGAACAGGAGTTCGAGGTCCGGGTAATCCTGGTGCAGCAAGGAGCCGACGTTGTCGACGAAGCCCGGATCGAGGCCCTTGCAGGGCAGGATCACCGATGCCGGGGGGCAATATTGGATGTCGGTCGGTGTACGCAACATCGCCGGCAGACGGCGTCTCAGGCGCGCTGTAAGCAGCAAGGGAACCGCCCCGAGGACGGCCGCCAGCGCGGCTACGGCGCCGTTGAGGAGCAAGCTCATCACCGGCTCGGGCGACCCGCGGGTGCCCGCATCACCATCATCATGTGGTCGCGCCTCGTCGAAGGCAGGAAGTAGCCGAAGAAGAGGTGGAAGAGCAGGCTGGGATGTCGCAAGAACAGCCCCAGTCGCGGTGGTTCGTAGCCGACGTCCAGATCGTTTCCCGCGTACATCATCAGCGACTCGAACAGGCGTCGGGCCGTGCCCGGTTGCCACGAGTCCATGTACCAGCGAAGGTATGTCGCGACGTGGTCCAAGCCTTGCTCTTTCGACAGATCGAGCAAAGCTCGCTCGGACAGGATGTGCAGGTGATACGGCACGTGGATCGCGTGCACGAACGTCTCCGAGTCCCCCAGCACAATGCCGTCGGCGTTCGGTGTTTCGATGCACAGCCGACCGCCTGGCCTAAGCAGGCCCGCCATTCGCGCGAGAAAGGTTCGCGGGTCGTCGGCATGCTCGATTACGTCGAGGCTGACAATCCAGTCATAGGACTGCTCAAGTGCCTCCTGTGAGCTGAACGCCTCGACGTACGGATCGTACCCCGTGCAGCGACCATATCCGTTCTCGCGCAGGAAATCGATGAAGAGACCTCGGTTGCACCCGTAGTCGAGGATCTCGTCGTCCCGCGAGAGGCCCGCACGCTCCAATCGCCGGAGTACGACTTGGTACCAGCTGCGTGTAAAGTAGTCGAGTCGCTGGTTGCGGATCGGGTAGTCGGCGTAATAGCTCTGCAGGTCGTCGACCTTCTCGCAGTGTAGCGAGCCGCAGTTTGCACAGCGCGCGACCTCGAAGTAGCGATCGCGATAACGCCTCACATTGCAGCGAACATGCCTCGACTCCGCCGCAATCGAAACAAAGCGACAGACTGGACACGACAGTGTCGTGGAGGTCGACCGCGATACATGGTCCGGTATCGACCCAGCGGCAGATACAGCTCTGAACTGGCGCGCCGCGAGGCTGGCGACGCATGCGTCGACTCGATTGCCTTCAGTCTTCAGTTGCACACTATCCAT
Organism: Burkholderiales bacterium; assembly: GCA_016191995.1. Classification (GTDB taxonomy): domain Bacteria; phylum Pseudomonadota; class Gammaproteobacteria; order Burkholderiales; family Burkholderiaceae_C; genus Rubrivivax. The sequence goes on from JACPVA010000034.1 coordinate 49,278, forward strand.
CATCTTCGTTCCCGGTGATTGCCGATGCGTCGCGGATCAAGAGTCAACTGAAGCAATAGGGTGTCCACGGACCACTGGAGGCAGCCCGGCCCGACTTCGCCGGCAACGATAGACTCATCAGCTCGTCGCATCGCCGTCAAGAGGGTGGGTCTTGTCTCGAACATCGAAGCTTCGAGGCGCAGCGACGCACGCATCAGCTGACGCCATAGCGTCCGGGTGCGAGGATGCCGCAAGGGTCCAGTGCGGACTTGATGCGCCGGTTCAACGCCAGCAGCGCCGGCGCGTCATCGAACAGCCGCGGCCACGCCAGCAGCCCGGCGCGGTATTGCGCGTAGCCGGCGGCGCGCATGTCGCCGACTAGCGCGTCGTACAGTGCAGCGGCCCGGCGCGCCTCGTCCGCCTCGTCCTTGTCGTACAGGATGTTCATCAGGCAGGTTACCGCGCGCGGGTTGAGCACCAGCACCGCGACCCAGTAGTCCAGACCGAATTCCTCGAAACGCCGCCGCGCCTGCGCCATGAACGGCAGCATCGCTGCACTGGTAAACGGTAGCACGGGCGCGAACCAGATCACGCCGCAGCCGTCGCGTCCCGGATCGATGGCGGTGTCCGGCCGCCGGCGCCGGTGGCGGTAGTAAGCGTGCTTGACGAAATAGTCGGTGGGCACGCCTTGCAGCAGGCGGTGCACGTGCGGCGCCGAGTCGAGCACCTGCAGCGACGAGCCGGCGAGCTTCTCGACCAACGCGCGCAGCCACGGCTTGCGCCAGGCCTGGCCCAGCACGCGTTCGAGCACGGCGAGCATGCTGTCGGAGACGAATAGCAGTCGGCCGTAGCGGCCGATCGCCCGCTTCAGGATCCGGCGCTGGAGGCGGACCTGAGCGCGGGTACCGTACAGCCCGCCGGCACAGGTCATCGGTGCCACGCCGTACCGTTGCCGAAGCTCGGCGATCTCGCCGGCCGACAGTGGTGCGCCGTCCGGGCGCTGCTGTTCGATTCGCTGCATCACCACCGTGAGCGAGACGAAGTCGTTGATCATGTGCAGCTTGGTCGTCACCACGCCCTGCAGTGCGAGTCGGCGGAATGCGTCGATGACCTGGGGCAAGTGCCGCTCGTCGTGAAGCTCGAACACATACGACGCGTGCGCTTCGGGCTCAGGCATCAGCCACACCCCGGCCTGGGTCACGACGCCGAAGTTCGACTGCGTGAAGAGGCCCTCGAGGTAGGGGCCGACTCCCCACTTGTGCAGGTGCCAGGTCTTGGGGCCCTCGTCCGTGCCCCCGAGGCGCACGATCTCGCCGGTGGGCAGCACGACCTCCAAACCACAGAGGTTGCCGAAGTGGTCTCCGTAGGGCGTCTGCCCAAGTCCGCGGTCGAGCGCGTTGCCGACCACGCTGCCCTGCGAGGTGCCGTCGATGCAGTCGGCCCAGAGCCGATGGCCGTTCGCCTTCAGGTGGGCATTCAGCTGGGCGTAGGTCACGCCGGGTTCGAGCACGGCGTAGGCAAGCTCGTCGTTCACCTCGAGGATGCGGTTCATGCGCTGCAGCAGCATGACCACGACGCCGTCCTCGGGCGCTAGCGTGGTGCCGTAGCCCCAGTTGCGCCCGCCGCTGAAGGGCCAGACCTTCAGGCCGTGCGCGGCGGCGATCTTCAGCACGGCCGACACGTCGTCACGGTTGCCGGGGAACACGACCGCGGCGCAGCGACTCTGCCACGGAATGGTGCAGCGCGAGGAGCGGTCGAGATCTTCCGGCCGGATGCACACATGCGCGTCGCCCAGCGCCGCACGGAGCTGATCGAGCGCGGCGACAGGCAACGCGGTTGATGGGGTCACGGATTTCACGCCCAGCTGGTTCACGCCCTGCCCGCGATCGTCCTCAGGCTGCTCGACGGGCGCGGGCCGACCGTCATGCGGCAGTCGTTCCGGGCTTCCCATATCGATGTGCGAGAAAGTGGTCGAGCACGGCGGGAAGGTACGCGCTCGGCGCGGGACGCGACATCCCGCGGCCCTGCAGCCAAGTCCGGAATCCGGCGTCGTCGAAGGCCTGCGTGTCGGCCAGGTAATCCAGATAGATCGGCAAGGTGGCCAGCGGCTTGCGCAGCTCGCGCGGCGCCACCCTGGCCAGCAGCCTTGCCAGGGCGCCGTAGCAGCGACGCGGCAGCACATGGTCGCCAGGGACGGACAGCCCATGATGCGAATACGCCCGGCGTACCTGCTCCTTCAGGTCGTGGATCGGCACCGCTTCCCTGGCTCCGCTGCACAGGTGCAGGATGCGCCCGACCGTGGCCGGGTCGTTGCTGGCGGCAGCGATGGCTTCGGCGACGATGTCGCAGCCGATGACGTCCAGGCTGGCGGCGCCGAACGCCGGATAGAGGCCATGCGTGCGCCGCCCTGACAGGAACTCGCACAGGAAGTAGAAGACCTGGAAACCGATGATCCGCCCGGTGTGTGAATCCCCGACGACCATGCTCGGGCGATGCACGGTCAGTGGCAAGGGGTAGGCAGCCGTCGCCTCGCGCAGGTAGTCTTCGGCCTCCGCCTTGGCCTGCTCGTAGGTGTTGTGGAAACCACGCGGCTCGGCCAGCCAGCGCTCCGGGATTGGGACCTGCAGTCGGCCGCCTACACCGACCGTGCTGACGAAGTCGAGCTTGACCAGGCGGGGACAGTCGCGCGCCAGCGCCACGACCTGGCGAGCCGACCCCACCGCCGATCGGCGAGCCTCGTCGAGCGGCAGGTTCATGCGCACCAGGCCCGCGGCGTGGACGATATGGGTGCAGGTTGCGGCCAGCGAGCGATAGGCGGTCTCGTCGAGCCCGAGTCGCGGCAAGGTTGTGTCCCCCGCCACTGCTTCGATGCGCGACCGCAAGGCCGTGCTGCCCCGGGGAACGTCCCAAAAAGCGTACAGCGTCTCGAGCCGGCTGGCGAGCTCCTCGGAATCGCGCGCCCGGATCAGCAGTCTCAGGCGTGCCGACGGGTCGGCCAGCAGCCTGGGCACGAGGCTGCTTCCGACCACGCCGGTGGCGCCCGTCACGAAGTAGGTCTTCATGTGCTGAGCCACAGGACGGTTCCGTTGTGGCGCTCGACGACGATGGGTTCGGTCGGGTGCGCGGCGATCGCTTCGCTGAGCTCGTCGATCTCGGAGGCAAATGACTTCTCGACGTTCGCGCGTCGCACCTTCAGGTTGGGCGTGACCAGTCCCGCGTCGACGGTGAAGGGGCGCGTGGTCAGCACCGCGCCGGCGGGCCGGTGGTGATCGGGCAGGTCCGCGAGCGCCGACGCCAGGTCGGCCCGAAGCGTGCCGGCCCACGGCCGGGCATCGTCGGCGGCCGCTGCGCGCGCAGCTACCCGGCTGCGCAGTGCGGGCTCCGAAATCGCGATCAGCGCGACCAGGAACGGCCGGCTGGCGCCGAAGACCACGGCGTGCTCCACGTACGGGATCTGGCGCAAGCGGCTCTCGATCGTCGACGGCGCGATCCGCCGGCCCGTCGAGGTCTTGAAAATCTCCGACTTGCGCCCGAGCAGCGTCACGAAGCCGTCCGGATCGATGCTCGCATGGTCGCCGCTGGCCAGGAATCCATCAGCGCCCGTGCGGCGCCGGGCCTCCGAGTCCCCAAGGTAGCCGGCAAATACCCCTGCCCCCCGCACCAGCAGCTCGCCGTCCGGCGCCAGCCTGACCTCCACGCCATCCAGCGGCCGGCCGACCGTACCGAAGCGGAATGCGCCGGGCGTGTTGGCCGCCACCGGCACGATGCACTCGCTCATGCCATACGCTTCCAGCACGAGAAAGCCGAGGCCATGAAACCGTTCGAGCAGCCATACCGGCATCGGCGCCGAGCCGCTGATCAGGAAGCGGATGTCCCGGCCCAGCACGCTGCGCACGCGTGCGAGCACGAGCCGGTCGGCGATCGCGGCGGACAGCCGATGCACCGCACCCAGCGGTGCGCCGCCACGGGTGGCCCGGGCGCGGCGGTCACCGGCGCGTATCGCCCAGTGGGCCAGCTTGCGCTGCCAGGCTGGCTTGGCGTCGATCGCCTCCAGGATGCCGGCGTAAAGCTTCTCGAAGAAGCGCGGCACGCCGATGAAGAGGTGCGGCGAGATCGTCGGCACGTGCGCCATCACGGCCCGTGGGTCGGCGACGTAGAAGGTCTGCGCGCCACGGCCCAGGGCACAGAAGTTGATCATGCGCTGGAACAGGTTGGACAGCGGCAGCCAGCACGCCAGGCGGCTTCCGGGGCCGATATCCGGAAAGGCCAGCAGGATGGCCGCCACCGCGCCGCAGACCTGTCGGTGCGTGTAGGCAATCCCTTTGGGCTCACCGGTGGTTCCGGACGTGAAGACAACAAGCGCCTCGTCGTCGGCTCGGGATTGATCCCAGCCCTGCCCGGGCTCGGCCTGGCCTAGCCGCTCCAGATCGTCGAACGACGTGCTGCCTTGCCCCGGTTGCCCGTCCAGGGTGACGGTGAAGCGCAAGCTGTCCCGACGGTCCGGCCCCAGCTTGGCAATTGCGGCTTCATCCTGCCCCACGACTCCGACCAGCCCGGACTGAAGGGCCATCTGGGCGAGTCGATGGTCGGTGTCGTGCGGGTCGAGCCCGACGACGACCCCTCCGGCAGCCATGGCCGCCAACTGCACGATGTCCCATTGCGGCGAACTGCTGGCGATAAGGCCCACCCGTTCGCCGTGGCGCAGGCCCAGTGCCCGCAGCCCACGTGCTGCAGTGGCGACCGCCTCGAGGAACTGCCGCCATCGGATCACTTGCCAGCGCGGGTCGTCCTGCAGCCACCACAGCGCAGGCGCCTGGGGATCGATCTCGGCGCGGGCCCTTAGCATGGCAGGTACCGTGACGACATCCTGCCCCAGCGTTGCGCGGAGATCCGGCCACGCTGCGACAGGTCCGGGCGCAGACGCCTGTCCGCGCGTCGCCCGGGCCGGGGCCAATTCGAGAAAAGCAGGGGGCGCGGGGTTCACGAGATGATCGACTCGGCGAGTCCAGGTACGCGCGCGCGCGGTCGGGGCGTCCGGGCAGCGATCGCGGACCTTGCCCTAGATCGGCGGATCATAGGCACCGCGCGGACGCGTGATCCGCAACTCCTCGGGCTTCAGGCCCAGCCAGCGGAGATGGGTCGTGACGTTGCTCCCGAGGAAGAGCCGGCGACGGATCATCGTGTCCACCAGCGGCGCCATGACACGCCAATAGGCCCGGCTCGCCTTGCCGTCGCGAATCAGCGCCGAGAACTCGGGCGCATAGGGGTTGTAGCCGAAGTTGCGCAGGTCCGAATACATGAGCAGCCAGTTGATGGGGTAGTTGCTGACCACCGGGCTGGCGTGCGAGGACTTGTCGACCAGGCCGAGCCGGGACACCTCGCGCATCACCTGGTCCTGGTCGTAGTCCCAAGCGTGGAAGGGGGCGATATAGCGCGGAAACCTTGTCCCGGCCGGATAACGCGCCGGGTTCCAGAAGCGTGCCAGTTCGGGCTCGCTGAACTGGCCCGACTCGCGCAGGCCCGGCGGCGTCCAGTCGACCTCGCCGATCAGCCGGCGCGAGAACTCGTACACCATGCGCTCGGGTTCGGGTTGGCCGGGGGAGTAGCCGGCCGCCACCAGCGGGATGCCCTTTTCAAGCGCGACCTGGAGCGCGTCGCCCTCGAACAGCGGGGCGTAGACGTACGAGACGGTATAGACCGCGCCGCGGGCCTCCTGTTCGGTCAGCAGGAAGCGGAACAGCTTGCGGTAGAAAGCCTCGGGCGGGCGATAGACCAGATGGTCGATCTCGAGCTTGGCCACCGTGCGCCGGATGCTGCGCCAGGCGACGTCGGGAATGTTGACATCGGTCGTGAAGGCCAGGACGCTCAGGCCGAAGTCCACTCTGAGCCGGTGCAGCAGGTACAGGCTGTCCTTGCCGCCACTGAGGCAAACCAGTGCGTCGTACGGCCGCCCCTGGCCCCGCGCTGCGGCCAGCGTGCGCTCCAGGTCGGCTTTCCACGCCTGCCGCTGTGCGTGCTGCCGCTCATTGATGTCGCTGGACGAAGATGGCGCCCGGCAGAGCCGGCACAGCCCCGACTTGTCGATGTCCGATCCAGGCACGGCGGCTGGAAGCAGGCAGTTCTTGCAGCGCTTCATCGTGGCGCCGATACGTTGGGCCGACTCGGGGTCTCGGCGGGATCGCAGATCCTGCGCGGCACAGAAGCCGCCAACCGGCGCCTTTGGGGCCTGGCGGGCATGAGCGAGTTCAAGGCAAGCCTGACGCTAGAAGTAGACGGCGACGAGCGCCGAGATCGACCGCTTGATGGGAGCGACCGCATATTCGCTGGCGCCGGTGCCGCTCGTGCTCTGCCACTGCAGCGCCAGGTCCGCGCGATCCATGCGGTAGCGGAGCTCCAGCCACAGGAGCCGACTACGGTCGGTCGCATTCAGGCGCCCCAGCGCGGTCAGTTCGAGATTCTTCACACCCAAGTCGCGCTGGATCGCGTACGCCATGACGGCATCGCGCGCAGCATTGTCCTGAAGCAAGATGGCTGTCGCGTAATAGGCGGGCAGCGCGGAGGTGCTGGTGGACCGAAGCGCGAGCCAGCCTTCGCGATCGAGCGCGAAGCCGTTGTACTGCGCCTCGAGCGTCAGCGACAGGCGGGTAGGCGTGGTGTAGGTCAGGCCGACGGCGCCGCGCTGGCGTGTTCGTGCCTGGCCGTCCAGCCCGAGCGCGCGTGCGAGCAAGTCGGGCTCCCGGCTGAACGACCATTCCGCGTGCGCCACGGTGGCGTCGGTGAGGAGAAGGCTGCCACTGGCACCCAGTCTGGCCGACGAGCCCTCTTCCTGGTACAGGCTCAGCTGGGTGTTGGCCGCGGCGCTCCAGCGCGTGCCCAGCGAGACCAGAGCGCGGTGGCGTGCATTGGTGGCGCCCAGATCGGCACTGAAGCTGGCGCGGCTTGCCGTACTGGCCAGCTTGGGGGCAAATGCACCCGACAACGAGCCGGTGTCCCAGTTGCGCTGCGCTCGCAGCATGAACACCCCCATCCTGTTCTCGCGCAGCGTGAAGGGGTCCTGCGTGCTGATGGTACGAAGCGCGCTGTCGCGCAGGAAATCGGACGGGTTGTAGCCGTAGCCCGGGCCCTCGCGCAGGTTGACGCGACCGATCTCCCACGCGCTGGCGCCGCCGTCATCTTGCCAGCCCAGGTAGGCCTCCCGCAGGCTGAAGACCGGGTTCTCGATGCGGCCGTCGGCCGGCCGCGACGCGTCCAGCCGCGCCGAGACGGTCGTGCGCATTCGCGGGCCGAGCGACTGGGTGTGCCGGCCTTCGACGGCAATGCGGCCGATCGATCGCGACCCGAGGCCAAGGCGATGGTCTGCGTGGCCGATCGAGCCCTCGACGCGCCAACGCTTGCCGCCATCCTGCGCCGCCACCGGTTGGGACTCCTGCACTTGCAGATCCAGCGCGTCGAGGTCGGATGCCTGGGCCGCCAGGCCAACCCAACTACCTAGTGCGGCGGCTGCGGCCCAGCGAGCGACGGTGCGTTTCATGTGTCAGCGCTCCGGCTGGAAGCGTGGAAGTTGATCGCGCTGGAACCAGCCGGCGGGGATGTCCATCGCCGTGTACTCGCTCATTCGCATCAGGGTCACCGACCGGGGGTCCAGCCCGTCGATGATGACCAATTCGGTCGGCCGCTGCGAGCCGAGGTGACGCTCGAAGCGCCGGTAATAGACGGTCTTGAGCAGCCGACCCGAGTCGGCGTGGAAGAGTCCCTTGATCGGCCAGTTGTCGTCCACGCCGACCCAGAGCAGGATGCTGCCATAAGTGGCACTTCCGATCGCCGGCCGCAGCTCGAGCTTGTAGGCGCGGCGCGTGCGACGTTCGCCATCGGTCACGTCCTCCTCGCCGAGGATCTCAGCCGCATAGTCGCGCGCCAGGTTGACGGTTACGACATCGCCGTTGGCGGCCTGCCCGAGCAGCCGTTGCTGCGGTGACAACCGCACGCTGGCCTTGGTATCCGGATCATAGAACCACAGGTCGTTGCCGTTCTTGAGCATCAGCTTGCCGGCGTCCCGCGCGGGCGCGACGAAGCGCACCAAGCTGGCGAACTGGCCGCCCTCATCGAGCGCGCGGGAGTAGGTCGCCAACGCGCTGCTGGCGACCTGCCGCCCCTGCTGAAACTCCACGAGCGTCACGTCGACGCGGAACGGCCGCCCCGGATTGCGGACGTCGTCGCTGGCCGCAAGGATGCGCTGAGGGTCGGGGGCTGCCAGGGCGACAGTCGCAGCCGCGAGGATGAGGACGGCGACCAGAACGCCGACCGTGCCAGCGAAAGGAGGGGCGGGATTGCGACGCATTTCGGGCGGGCGCTCGGGAAGGGGATCAGGCATGACGCAGCGCGTCGACGATCACGAGGCGCGATGCACGGCGTGCTGGCCACCAAGCCGAAAGTGCGGCCACCGAAGCCAGCCCGACCACTGTCAACGTGATGGTCCCGATTTCACCCCAGACGACGAGCTGCAGGGGAAGCCGAACGCCGCTGCCCGGCGGCAGCCAGGTCAGCCCCAGGCTGTTGAAGGTCCCCGAGGCGACTAGCGCGAACAGGGCGCCGAACGCGGCGCCGGCAACGCCTAGCATGAGGCCTTCGAGCACGAAGAGGCGTTGAATGCCTCGTCGACGCACGCCGATCGCGCGGACCGTGCCGATCTCGACCGTGCGCTCCATGACCGCGGTGCTCATCGTGTTGCCTACCGTGAACAGCACGATGGCAGCGATCAGTGCAAAGATGAAGCTGAAGATGGTGCCGAACATCTCGACGGTCTGAACGAAGAAGGGATTCAGCTCACGGAAGTTCCGCACCACGAGACGCTGGTCGGCGCCGCGGGCCGCCAGCAATTCCTCGAGCCGCTGGCGTGCGGGCTCGATCTGCTCGCTACGGTTCAATTGCACCTGCAGCGAGGTGACCTTCGGATCGCCGCGCCCGTAGACGAGCCGCTGAGCGAGCGGCAACTGGGTCAGCACGTAGACCTCGTCGACTTCCTTGAAACCCTGGCGCTCGACTTCGATGACGTCCATCGCGACGACGTTCGGCGCGCCGCCGCTTCCGCTGGCCAGCAGGTCCACGCGGGTGCTGCCAGGGCTAGAACCTGGCGTACCGCCGGCGGCATCGGAAGCCAGGGCGGCGATATCCGTCGGCAGGTCGACCCCGCCTGTCTCAGCACCCTCCTCGACGGGGTGCGGGCAGTCGTCGACACCCAACGGCTGGCACAGTCGCAACACGCGCGCGACCCCGGCGCCGACGAGCGCGGCATTGTCCGCGGCGCCTTCCAGCGCGAAGGGGGCCGGCGGTAGCGGGAGCCTGAACTGGTTCCAGGTGCGCATGCGGTTGACTGCCTCGCCGATCCTGCCGACGACCTGCACCGTTCGGGAGACATCGGCGAGGTGATTGCTGGCGATGCCGCCGAACTGGAGTACGGGGGAGACGATGACGACCATGTTGCGTAGCACGGGATCGCTGGCGACGGCCGTCATGATCTCCTGGTAGCCCTCGATGCCGTAGGCGATCGGGTTCCCACTTCCGTATAGGAAGTAGTCGCGATGTTGAATCTGCAGATGCCCGCCGTCGCGCACGTAAGCCGTGTGCATGCTGTACTCGATGTTCGCCCGGTAACCGCCGAACAGAAGGATGGATGCGGTGCCGATCGCCAAGGCGAGCAATGTGGCCAGCGACCGCCTGCGGTTGCGCAGCAGGTTGCGCGCCGCCAGCGACAGGCCCGCGATCACGTGCCCACCTCCGCACGAGGATGGTCGGCAGGAGACCCAGGATGTTCGGACTTGCGCCGGATGCCGCGGATCACCCCGTCCTTGAGGAAGATCGCATCGTCGGCCGATCCGATGACCGCCCGGTCGTGCGACGAAAACAGGAAGGAGATCTGGTAGCGCTGCTGCATGCGCCTCATCAAGTGCAGGATTGCCTTGCCGGTGTGGCTGTCGAGATTGGCCGTGGGCTCATCGGCGATGACGAGCCGAGGCTTCAACGCGAGCGCGCGGGCGATCGCGACGCGCTGACGCTGGCCACCGGAGAGCTGCCCGGGCCGGTTGCGTGCCCGGTCGGCCAGCCCAACCGCCTGCAACAGCTTGTGCACTCGTCGTTCCCGCTTGGCCGCCGGTACGCCTGCCAGGAGCATCGGATACTCGACATTCTCGTAGGCAGAAAGCACCGGCAGCAGGTTGTAGTTCTGGAAGATGAAGCCGACGTGCCGGGCACGAAAGTCGGACAGCTCGTCGTCGCTCATGGGGCCGATGTCGTGGCCGGCGACGACCACCGTGCCGCGGTCGGGGTGATCGATCCCGCCGATAAGGTTGAGCAACGTTGTCTTGCCGCTACCCGAGGGCCCGAGCAGCACGGTGAACCGCCCAGGGCGAACGAGCAAGTCGATGCCCTTGAGGACGGGCACCTCGACTTCGTCCATCCGATACGTCTTGTCGACGGCTTCGAGCAAGGCAACCGGCTCTGGGCCGGGCGCCATGGGCTGCGTCGGCGCGCCGCTGTCGGTCGCCTCAGGCACGCGCGGCATCCTCGACATTGAGCCGCAACGCGGCAGGCTCGCGCCGGCTCGACCGATGCACGTGGGGCGGGCCCATGCCTGCGCGCCCCGGGGGCACGCTACGCAAAGGCGCCCGTTCTCCCGACGACGGCTTCACTCTGGCGCGGACGCGGCGTTCGGATTCCATCGCCTCAGGGTCGATCGGGAACTCGCGCTGCTCGGTCGCTTGGCCGCCGAGGACGGCCGCCTTGAGTCTGGGCTGCGACATGAACAGGAGCTTCGCGATTGAGAGGTACGGTACGGCCGACTCGGCCCCCGGCCGGCCTGGGGACAGCCGCGCCCTGATCGTCGCGTTGCGCGCGCGCCGAGGGGTTGATGCGCGGCGCACCGTCCCCAAGGCCGCACCTCCAAGTGCGACCGCGCGATCTCGATTTCCGCCAGCGGACCTCTGAAGTATTGCACTCGTCGATATCCTCGGCGCTGAATGCCGAGCGTGCCATGTCGGCGAGAAACCTGGTCTGCCGAGCATCGGCGGCTACGCCACGTTGATTGTCACTTACAGATCGCCGTCGACAAGAAGCTGCTCCCTGCCGCACCAATGCTCCGAACTTGAGAAGTCCGTGCTAGAACTTTGCGCAAGTTGTTGATCCGAAGAGTGTTTCTGCTCTAGACAAGGAAAGCTTGGGTAGAATTCCAGATACTGTAGGTTCATACAGTCTTCTAATCGTCAATTCTCCGAACATTTCCGCTCGGCCGAGTTCAGGCAGCTGGCTCGGCACCCTGATCACCCGCAAGCCTTCCGTCGCGACCGCAAGCTGCCGCTGCCGGCGCTGATCGCGCCGCTGGTGTCCTTTCGCGGCCAGTCGCAGCAGGTCGGGCTGGAGTCTTCCTATGCCTCGCTCAGCGGCTCGCCGCTGCCGCAGCGCGGTGTGTCCGACCGGGCCTTCGCCAAGGCCCGCGCTCACCTGTACATGCCCGCGCTGACGGCGCCCAGCGACATTCTGGTGCGGCGTGCCGAGCAGGCCGGCCTCGTGCCGCGCTGGCACGCTCGCGCGTCGTGGCCGCCGACGGTTCGGTGCTGATGCCAGACCATCGTGTGGGTAGGACGGGGCCGCCGGGGGGATGCGGCGACGCCCCACTGGGTGCCGAGTCCCCGTCCCTTGCGTGGCAATCTCACGCATTGCCGCCCCAATCCGCGCCGCGCGACCCCTTCGCCAACCCGCCGGCGCCCCGGCCTGTGCCATCATTCCTGCTCCAATCCAGGGCGGCCGCTGACAGCCTGGCCGGGCCGCGCCCCAACGGGAGAACCGCATGAACAAAACGACCGAGCTGCCGTTCCGCGCGGCCCGCTGGCTCGCCGCCGTAGGCGCCGCCGCGCTGCTCGCCGCCTGCGCCACCGGCCCGGAGTACCCCCCCGCGCCGGTCGCCGCCGCCACACCCGACTACACCTACATCATCGGCGCCGGCGACAGCGTCAACATCGTCGTCTGGCGCAACCCGGAGGTGTCGATGTCGGTCGCGGTGCGGCCGGACGGCAAGATCACGACGCCGCTGATCGACGAGCTCTATGCCCAGGGCAAGACGCCGACGCAGCTGGCGCGCGACATCGAGAAGGAGCTCGCCAAGTATGTGCGCGACCCGGTCGTCACCGTCATCGTCGGCGGCTTCGTCGGGCCCTACAGCGAGCAGATCCGGATCCTCGGCGAGGCCGCGCGGCCGCAGGCGCTGTCGTACAAGCAGAACATGACGCTGCTGGACCTGATGATCGCGGTCGGCGGCGTGACCGACTACGCCGACGGCAACAAGGCGGTGCTGCTGCGCACCTCCGACGGCAACAAGACATACACCGTGCGGCTGAAGGACTTGATCAAGCGCGGCGACGTGTCGGCCAACGTCGATGTCAAGCCGGGCGACATCCTGATCATCCCCGAGAGCGTCTTCTGACGCTGCCGCAGTCCAGCCCGACCTCGTCCGGAGCCCTGATCCATGCATGAACTCCTCGCCCAGGTGCTCACCTACGCGCGCGGGATGTGGCGCTTCCGATGGGCGGGCGTGGCCGTCGCCTGGGTCGTCGCGATCGCGGGCGCGGTGATGATCTTCCGCATCCCCGACCAGTACCAGGCCTCGGCGCGCATCTACGTCGACACCCAGACCATCCTCAAGCCGCTGATGTCCGGGCTGGCGATCCCGCCCAACGTCGAGCAGCAGGTGGCGATGCTCAGCCGCACGCTGCTCACGCGGCCGACGCTGCAGAAGCTGGTCCGCTTGGCCGACCTGGACCTCGGCCAGAAGACCCAGGCCGAGCAGGACGAGCTGATCGAGATGCTGATGCGGACGATCCGCATCGTCCGCGGGCGCGGCGACAACATCTTCAACCTGACCTACAACGACGAGGATCAGGACAAGGCCAAGCGCGTGATCCAGTCGCTGGTGTCGATGTTCATCGAGTCCAGCCTCGGCGCGTCGCAGAGCGACTCGACGCAGGCCAGGACCTTTCTCGACGAGCAGATCCGCGGCTTCGAGTCCAAGCTCTCGGAGGCCGAGGCCAGGCTGCTGGACTTCCGCATCCGCAACCTCGACGTCAAGACTACCGAGGGCGGCGACGCGGCGACCCAGCTCGGCTCGCTGCGCGGCCAGCTGCAGGATGCGCGGCTACAGCTGCGCGAGGCCGAGAACATGCGCGATTCGGTCAAGGCGCAGATCCAGCAGGAGCGCTCCCGCCCGGCGACCGAGCCGCGCGCGCTGCCGCAAGCGACCGGGGTCCTGGCCACGCCCGAGCTCGACGCCCGCATCCAGGGCCACCAGCGCAACCTGGATGCGCTGCTGCAGCGCTTCACCGACCAGCACCCTGACGTGATCAGCGTGCGACGCCTGATCACCGACCTCGAGCAGCAGAAGGAGCGCGAGATCGCCGAACGCCGCGCCGCGCTCGAGAAGGCGGCGAAGGCGGGCGGCGATTCGGCCGCCGATGCCGCCAACCCCGTCATCGCCGAGCTCAACCGCATGCTCGCCACCGCCGAGGTCCAGGTCTCGGCGCTGCGCGGCCGGGTCGGCGAGCTGGACAACCGCTTCGAGCAGGCGCGCGTCGCGATGCGCGAGGTGCCGCAGCGCCAGGCCGAGATGGCCGGCATGGAGCGCGACTATGCGACGGTCAAGCGCAGCTACGACGCGTTGCTGGCGCGGCGCCAGAAGCTCGAGCTGTCGGGCGAGCTCGAGACCGCCGCCGGGGCCGACTTCCGCCTCATCGAGCCGCCGCGCGTGACGCCCAAGCCGGTGTCGCCGAACCGGCTGCTGCTGCTGCCGCTGGCGCTCGCCGCCGGGGCCGGTGCCGGGCTGCTGCTGGCCTTCCTCGGCAGCCAGCTGCGGCCGGTCTTCCTCGACGGCAGCGACCTGCGCCACAAGACCGGGTTGCCGATGCTCGGCATCGTCTCGGCCGTGATGGGCGACGCCGACCGCCGGCGCGAGCGCATGGACCGGCTGCGCTTCGCCGGCGCCTCCGGCAGCCTCGTGCTGCTGTTCGGCCTGGGGCTGGCCGGCATGGCGGTCCTGAATGCAGCCTGACCCCCGCACGAGGTCCCTGTCATGAGCAGCCTGATCGAACAAGCCGCCCAGCGCCTGGCCCAGCTGCGCGAGGCCGGGGTCGAGGTTCCCGTCCCGGTGCGGGCGGGTCCGGCCGACGAGCCGGCCGTGGCGGCCCCGGCCAACGTCCCGGTGCGGGAGGCGCCGGCGCCGCAGTCGCGCCAGGTCCGGATCGATTTCGCGCACCTCGACGCCATGGGCGTCGTCACACCGCAGTCGCCGCGCAGCGCCACCGCCGACCAGTTCCGCGTCATCAAGCGCCCGCTGATCGCCAATGCGATGGGCCGGGGTGCGGCGCCGATCAAGCATGGCAACCTGATCATGGTCACGAGCGCGCTGCCGGGCGAGGGCAAGAGCTTCACCTCGCTGAACCTGGCGATGAGCATCGCTGCCGAGCTCGACAATACCGTGATGCTGGTCGACGCCGATGTCGCCCGCCCGTCGCTGCTGCGCACGCTCGGGCTGGAGCCCGGGCCGGGGCTGCTCGACGTGCTCGAGCGCAAGGCGGAGCTGCCGCAGACGCTGCTGCGCACCAACGTCGACAAGCTGACCGTGCTGCCCAGCGGCACGCCGCATGCCAAGGCCACCGAGCTGCTCGCCAGCGACGCGATGCGCGATCTGCTCAGCGACATGGCCAGCCGCTACCCCGACCGCATCATCATCTTCGATTCCCCGCCGCTGCTGCTGACGACCGAGGCCCGCGTGCTGGCCACGCACATGGGGCAGATCGTCGTCGTCGTGCAGGCCGGGCGCACGCTGCAGTCCGACGTCCAGCATGCGCTGGCGACGATCGAGTCCTGCCCGGTCAAGATGCTCGTGCTGAACAGGGCGCGCGGGCGCCAGTCTGCAGGCGCGTATGGCTACGGCTACGGTTACGGCTATGGCTACGGTTATGGTTATGGGCACGGCGCGCCAGGCAAGGGCGAGGGCGAGCCGGCGTCGCAGGTCCACGCCCTGCCGGCGACCTGAGCCACGTCGCGCGCTGCGCATGCACTCGTCTCCCCCGGCCAAGGCCGCCGCGACGCCCCCGGGGGTGTCCGGGCGGGCGGCGTGCACGGTGCCGGCGGCGTGGTCCTCGCGGCCGGTGGCGGCCGTCGCCGTGCTCGGCGCGTGCCTCGCGCAGGCGGGCCTGCCTGCGCAGGCGGCGCCGGACCTCCAGCTGCGCATCGAGCCTTCGCTGAGCGCCGGCATCAGCACGATCGACCGTTACCGCAGCGATGCCGGGGACCGGATCCGCTCGGACGCCGTCGCCACCGTGACGCCGGGCCTGCGGTTCAGTCTCCGCAACCGCGGCGGGCGGGTGCAGGCTTCGGTCAACTATGGCCTGTCGGCTGTCGTCTACCCCACCGAGCCCGAGGAGAGCCGGTTGCGCAACCGGCTGTCGGGGCGCGTGCGCGCCGAGCTGGTCGAGAACCACCTGGACCTCAACCTCACCGGGAGCATCTCGCAGCAGCCGATCTCGATCTTCGGCCGCCAGACCGACGACGAGTCCGTCATCGACGAGAACCAGGCCGAGGTCCGCAACTTCAGCGTCCAGCCGGTGCTGCGCGGGGTGCTCGGCGGCGTCGTCGCGCTGCGGGCCAGCGCGACGGCGGGCTTCAGCGACGCCAGCCGGCAGGGTTTTCGCTCGACCGGCCAGAACGCCTCGCTGGCGCTGTCCCCGGCCCGCGCAGCCCGGCTCGGCTGGTCGCTCTCCGGCTCGCGCAGCATTTCGGACTTCCAGGGTGGGCGCGAGACGACGAGCGACCGCGTCGTCGGCGGCCTCAGCTACCGCCCCGACGTCGACTGGCTGCTGTCGCTGCGCAGCGGCTGGGAGCGCACCGACATCGCCTCCGTGCAAAGCCAGAGCTACGACAACTGGGGCGCTGGCGTGGTCTGGACGCCCACGCCGCGCACCTCGGTCTCGGTCGATGCCGACCGCCGCTTCTTCGGCAACTCGTATGGCGTATCGATCGGCCACCGGCACAAGCGGACGGTGTGGAGCTATTCCGCCAGCCGCGGGCTCAGCGAGTTCGTCGGCGAGGGTGCGGTCGCGGTGAGCGCCTACGACCTCTTCTTCCAGCTCTTCGCGTC
This sequence comes from Burkholderiales bacterium, assembly GCA_016191995.1. Lineage (GTDB taxonomy): Bacteria > Pseudomonadota > Gammaproteobacteria > Burkholderiales > Burkholderiaceae_C > Rubrivivax. The sequence goes on from JACPVA010000034.1 coordinate 65,437, forward strand.
GCAGGAGCCCGACCCCGAGCGGCGCGATCAGCTGGTGCGCGACTTCCTGGACCGAAACGGCATCCCGCCCGAGACGGTCATCGGCGGGCTGGGCTACCTGGTCTCGGCCGCCTCGCTGCAGGAGCGGCATCAGCTCAGCATGGGCATGAGCTTTCGCCGCGCCTCGCTGTCGGCCAGCGTCTACACCTCGCGCAGCGAGCGCGTCGACAAGATCTCGGGCGCGATCGACGACCTGTCCCGGGGCGCGGTGCGGCAGCATGGCGTATCGGCCAGCATCGGCTACAGCCTGTCGCCGCGCGACAGCGTCAGCCTGCGCGCCAGCGCCAGCCGGACCGACCCGAGCGGCGACCGGGCCGGCTCCAGCCTGGTCAGCCTCGGGATGTCGTGGAGCACCCGCCTGTCGCAGCGCACCTCGTTCTCGGTCGGGCTGCGCCACACCGCCTACGACCGCGCCGACGAGGACGACTACACCGACACGGCGCTGACGACGGCGCTGCGGACGAGCTTCTTCTAGAGCCATGTACGAAACCTTCTACGGGCTCGAGCGCAAGCCCTTCCAGCTCATCCCCGACCCGAAGTTCTACTTCGGCAGCAAGCAGCACAGCCGCGCCAAGGCCTACCTGGAGTACGGCGTCTCGCGCAACGAGGGCTTCGTCGTCATCACCGGCGAGATCGGCGCCGGCAAGACGACGATCCTGCGCACGCTGATCGACGGCCTGCACGGCAGCAACGTCGTCACCGGCCACCTGGTGACGACCCAGCTCGACGCCGAGGACACGCTGCGCATGGTCGGCGCCGCGTTCGGCTTCAAGGTCAAGGACGTGCCGAAGAGCGAGCTGCTGATCACGTTGGAGGCCTTCCTGATCAGCCAGACCAGCCAGGGCAAGCGCTGCCTGCTGATCGTCGACGAGGCGCAGAACCTCAGCATGCGCGCGGTCGAGGAGCTGCGCATGCTGTCGAACTTCCAGTTCGGCAACCAGGCGCTGCTGCAGAGCTTCCTGATCGGCCAGCCCGAGTTCCGCGAGATCCTGCAGCGCCCGGAGATGGAGCAGTTCCGCCAGCGCGTGGCGGCCACCTGCCACATCGGCCCGCTGGACCGGCCGGAGACGCAGGGCTATGTCGAGCACCGCCTGAAGCAGGCCGGCGCGACCGACAAGCCGACCTGGGGCGACGGCGCCTTCGACGCCATCTACCGCGCCACCGGCGGCATTCCGCGCCGCATTAACTCGGTGTGCGACCGCGTGCTGCTGCTGGGCTTCCTGGCCGGCCGCACGCACCTGAGCGCCGACGATGTCGAGGAGGTCGTCAAGGAGCTCGAGCAGGAGAATGCGCTGCCGGCGCCGCGTGCCAGGGCGGGCGCGGCCGCGCCGGACAGCCGCCCGGGCGAGCTGGCGCCGGCCAGCACGCTGCCGCTGGACGTCGACCTGACGCAGTTGAGCGTCGATGCCGGCACCGCCGACAGCGTTGCCAAGCACCTCGCGCGGCTGTCGGCCGAGCAGCGGCTGGACCAGCTGCAGCGCCTGGAGCGGAGCCTGCTGCGGCTCGAGCGCATCAACGTGCAGACGCTGTCGCTGCTGCAGAAGCTCGTCGGCGCGATCAGGCTGCGCGGCGACGAACCGGCGGCGCTGCCCGGGCCCGAAACCGGCGACGCGAAGGCCGCGGCGGCTTCCAGGCCGGCCGACGCGCCGGCCGACATGGCCGTCGACAAGACGGCCGATCAGGGCGCGGACCGACCTGTCGACAAGGCCGGCGGCAAGGCCGCCGCCCGGCCCGCCGAGCGCGTCGCGGCGAAGCTCGCCGCCGACAAGGGCCCGCTGCGCGCACGCCTTTAGCGATGCGGCCTGCGCGGCGATGTCCGCTGCCAACCCTGCGTCGTATCCCTTCGCCGTCATGCTCGCTCCGCCACCCCGCCGCACCGACCTCGCCGCACCCGCCGGCGCGCGGGCCGACAGCTCGCGCAACGCGCTGTCGATCGACGTCGAGGACTACTTCCAGGTCTCGGCCCTCGCGCCCTATATCCGGCGCGACGAGTGGGATGGGTGCGAGCTGCGCGTCGAGCGCAATGTCGACCGCATCCTGGCGCTGCTCGAGTCGCGCGACACGCACGCCACCTTCTTCACCCTCGGCTGGATCGCCGAACGCCGCCCGGCATTGGTGCGCCGCATCGTCGCCGGCGGCCACGAGCTGGCCAGCCACGGCTGGGGCCACGAGCGCGCGAGCGACCTCGACCGGGCCGCCTTCCGCACCGATGTCGACCGTGCACGCAAGCTGCTGGAGGACCTGGGCGGCGTCGCGGTGCGCGGCTACCGCGCGCCGAGCTTCTCGATCGGGCACGCCAACCTGTGGGCACTCGACACGCTGCTCGAGACCGGCCATGTCTACAGCTCGAGCATCTACCCGGTGCGGCACGACCACTACGGCATGCCCGACGCACCGCGCTTCGCGCACCGGCATGGCTGCGGGCTGATCGAGATCCCGCCGACCACGCTGCGGCTGGCCGGGCGCAACCTGCCGGCCAGCGGCGGCGGCTTTTTCCGCCTGCTGCCGTACGCGGTGTCGCGCCGCATGATCGACCGCGTCAACCGCGCCGACGGCCAGCCCGCGGTCTTCTACTTCCACCCCTGGGAGATCGACCCGGCACAGCCGCGCGTGCCGGGCATCGACGCGAGGACGCGCTTCAGGCATTACGTCAACCTCGGCCGCAACGAGGCCAAGCTCGCGCGGCTGCTGGCGGACTTCCGCTGGGGCCGCATGGACCGGGTCTTCCTGCCGGCGCTCGGGGTGGCGCTGCCGTGAATGCGCCGCTGTCTGCCGAGGCGCTGCGCGCGGCCGCGGACGGGGCCGCGGGCGGCGGCGCG